>DASYYR010000071.1:0-93359 GCA_035933575.1 Candidatus Acidiferrales bacterium
TGATAACAATTGCGATACCAGCCCCAATGATCCATTGCTGTGAAGACACCCTCTTCTGCGTTGACGACTTGGGAGCTACTTCGGCGATGAAGCGGTAACCCCGGCGAGGGATCGTTTCAATGAAATGAGGGGTGTCCGCTGTGTCGCCCAGTGCCTCGCGCAGGCGGCCAATAGCGTTGTTCAGGCCGTTTTCGAATTCGACGAATGTATCCTGCGGCCAAAGCCGTTTCTGAAGCTCTTTTCGCGTGACGACTTCGCCTGTGTGCTCGAGTAGTGCGAGCAGGATTTGAAACGGCTTGTCGTGGAGCTTGATGTGGATGCCGCTCTTGCGCAGTTCACCCGAGGCTGGATTGACCTCAAACGCGCCGAAGCTTACGCGAGGGCCGCGGGCTGGTGCGGACACGCCCTCCTCCGGTTGTTCTTTCGGGGACGCAGAATGCTAGCACAAAGTACGTATCTCATCAACAAACTTGGTTCATACGCGCCAAGCCTCGACAGAACGCCGTTTAACTCGCCTTGCCAGAGGATGTTAGACCTGGAGAAATATTTAAGACTCATTTGATTGACACGGTTCCCCACCAAAATGTATATCGCGCCGCAAGGGGCCTGTCAGGTGCCGGGGTGTGCACGACCAAGCTCATGTTGGCTACATGGCTCGTCCTTCCACTTCATTACGCTAAGGAGACATAACATGAAGAGCAGAGCACATTCGCTTCTATTGGGGCTAGCCAAGGTGGCGACCCGGAAGGCATTCGTGATTATCACCGTGGCGACCCTAACTGTCGTCGCGACAGGCATGGGCGTATGGACCCACGAAGCCTACGCGGCCAAGGCGAAGACAGAGATGGCGGTAAAGCAGCAAGCAGCCACTCTCACTGATGTTATGGCCAAGCTGAATGGGATCGAGTCTGAGATGCAACAGCAGACTCGTAGCCTGAACGCCAAACTGGAATCGCTCGAGTACCAAAATGCCAAGCTAGCGGCCTATGAGGTGCGCCAGCACGCCGAGACTCCGCGGTTGGAACTGGCCGCTGATCGCATCCCGATGGGCCGCGCCATGGCTATGCAGTCGACCCTTACAATTCCTCTAGAGTTGGATACCGAGGTGTGTGATAAGGGCTCGCTTTCAGGTGGTGGCAAATTGAGTATCGAACCGCGCTTGGAGGCCGATGCGAAAGGCGATGTGGGAGCCGAGGCATTCGGAAACGGTGTGGACGCGGAAGTCGAAGGGAGAATTGATACCAAAGTGGGCTTTGAGCTGGGAGGCGAGCATAGTTTTGAAAAAAGCACCTGCCTCAAGGTCGCTCAGTTCAATATTTTCGGGAATTCAGCGCCGACTGTGAATGTGGGGCAATTCATCAGCGGCCTCACGACTGGTGCAGACGTACTCGCAAACAAGCTGGCGCAGTTGGAGATGAATCTTCCCCAATTGGCGAATTCAGTTGCGACGACCGGTCTCGACGACCTGAATAATTCCAGTCTCTCCTTCTCTCCGCAGCAGATTCTCCAAAACTTGGAGAATCCAAAACAGGCTTTGCAAAGCGTGACGAATCTCTTTGGCTCGATCCCCTTGCCGCAAGGCATCGGCAACCTCTTTCAAGATCCGAGCTCCTTGTTCCCGCAGCCGTCCGATTTCAATGTCACGAATTTCTGTGCCAGCCAAGGCTCAGGAGGGTTGCTTTCGAATGCCTGCTCGATAGTTCCGGGTGCTGTGGCAGATCTCAACGGAATTCAGACAACCATTGGTCAGTTTGCCAACGTGCAAGGAGACCTGGCCAACTTTAAGACGAGTCTGGGGAATCTCTGCGGTGGGATCAACAACGGGATTTCGACCATCGACAACACGAACATCAATATACCCACGTTGGCCAGCTTTAATCTTGTAAGCGTAACTCCCGTGTTCACTCACATTAATCTTATCAATCTCAACGTAATGACGGGCCTCAGCTTTAGCACTAGCACCAAGACCATCGGCCCGCAAACAATCTCTTCGCCATTCAAAGTTGCGCCGCTTTCTTGCTCCGCGCTCTAGATTGCGCGCGGATAGTGAGGACCGTGGTTGAGGCAAAAGCTTAGGTGTAGAAAGTCTGGCAGCGGGAATGCGGGAACCGGCAAGCAGCGGTGCCCGCCCCCCGCCCCAGAAAAACAATGGTTGGAACTTAGTGAATCTCAGGAGGAATGTCATGTTACGGCACTATTCCACTCGGTGGGCAACCGCGGCGATATTGTTCTCAGTGGGCTTGCTTATAGCCGCGCGTCCGGCACGTGCCAGCGACGTGCAAATTACGCTCAACAATCTCACGTTCAGCAGCTCGTTCGGTTCAGAAGTCTTTAACGGATCATTTCTAGTGGACACAGCAACGGACGAGGCCATCTCCTCATCCATTGATGCGAACGGTGTCGTGGGGCTGAATTTCTTTGGAGTTGACCTAACAGGGTCCGAACCGTTTCAATTCGCATTCGATGATGGCTTTGGCGACGTTCTGTTTCTGAACCTGGCCTCAGGGCTATCGAACATGAGCTATGGCTCTGCCGACGCCAGCATCTTTCCGGCGGGAGGCCTCGGCTCGTTCGGGTTTACGTTCGAGAACGGATCATCCGGCTCCTTCGCCGCGGGCGCGTCTGCCACTACTCCCGAGCCCGGTTCCCTGGTCTTGCTTTTGACAGGGTCGCTCCTGATTCTTGGCGGGGAGTTTGCACGGCGAGTGGCGCACCGTTCCCGGCACGTCTTCCTCTTGTAACATGATTCGGCGCAATGCCAGCAAGCGACAGCCACTCCAACAACCGCACCCTTAAACACCAAAGGGTGCGCCACCCACTTTTGCCTAATCCAACGAGTGCATTTTCTAGCCTCCGCCACTCGCCGCTTCTTGACCTTCCAGAGTTTGGCGGCATATCCTTCTTGCCAACGTTGCACAGGGTGGGACGGTGAAAGTACCTTACGCGAAAAAGTGGCAGAAGGAAGCAGACAAGCTGAGGAAGATTGTGCTCGACTGTGACCTGACAGAGCAGATCAAGTGGGGCAAGCCCTGCTTCACCTACCAGAAAAAGAACGTGGCAATCGTCATCCCGCTGAAGGACTCCTGCGCGCTCTCGTTCTTCAAAGGCGCGCTGCTCAACGACCCGAAGCACATCCTCCAAAAGATCGGTCAGGCGCAGGCAGGCCGCTGGATTAAATTCACCTCTCTCAAAGAAATTACGGCTATGCAGTCGATTCTGAGGAACTACATTTACGAAGCCATCGAAGTCGAGGAGTCCGGCAAGAAGGTTACCCTCAAGAAGATTTCAGAGTATCCGGTTCCTGAGGAGTTGCAGGCCAGGCTGGATGCTGCTCCCGAGCTGCGGGCGGCATTCGAAGCGCTCACGCCGGGACGGAGGAAGTCGTACATCTTTCATGTCTCGGGTGCGAAGCAGGTGAAGACGCGCGCAGCGCGCGCAGAGAGGTGTGTCCCAATGATCTTGAGCGGCCGTGGGTTCAACGAGCGCGCAGATTGAACCCTGTGGGTCGAGATTCATGTGCTTTGCCCGGACGTGGGCTTCGTGGCGGGTCACTTCCGGCTCGACAGGGAACTCGACGAGGAAAAAGCCGGGGCAAAAAGACCGTCCTGAGGGCGTGTTCACCTTGATTTTCCGCAAATTTTCGACTGGCTGGAAAATCATCAACGACCACACCACCCAATTCCCCTCCCCGCGCTGACGGGACCAAATCTGGAGCATGCAGTGAAGCGCAACTACCGGGTGCCCCATCCTGTTTACCCTGACGCAGGAAGGGAGCGTCTTTTGCGAAGGGTGGGGACTTTCGCGATGACGGATATGCCGCCCAGAATCTCTTTCGTCCGCGCCATTCTTTCGTAGGGGCGGGGTTCACCCCGCCCGCGCTTTGCTCATAACGCTGTCATTCCGACGAGCAACGGCGAGGAGGAATCTGCTTGTCCGTTTTTCGCTCGCGCTTATTTCCTTTCGTTTACCCTAAACCGCACCCTTAAAGACCGTAAGCGTGCCTCACCCACTTCTACTTAATCCAACGAGTCCATTTTCTAGCCTGCGCCATCCGCCTAACCCAACAAGTGCATTTTCTAGCTTGCGCCACCTGCCGACTACAAGCCCTTCGACTTCGAACACCTTCGAGCAGGGGAATAAAACAATGACTTAATTAACTCATTGGGCAAACCGGGAAAACGGCGCTTGCTCGGAGACAGAACCTCGGTTAGCTTCACCCGCAATGCCACCCGCAATGGTGAATATCGACCTGTCGAAAGTCATACCCAGCCGAGCACATGAATTTTTTGTCGGCTTTCTTCCCGGACTTTTCTTTGTGTTCTCGGTAATGCTCGCAAACCCCGATCTTATCGCGCGACTCGCAGCCAAATCGGCGCAGAGCCTTACACTTGGTCATTACGCGACGTTCGCAATAGTTCTGTTTCTTGCTTTCGTCATCGGCAACGCCTTTATCCTAGTAGATATGTTCATTCAGTATCTTTTGGGCTATGCGTATGACTTCAAACTTTTTCTCTTGCTGAAGCTCTACAAGTGGCCTCTTCGACAAATCACAGACCGGCTGGCCAAGTGGCGGCGGTTGCAACGCGTCGAGGCTTTCAATAGGTTCAGGATGCGTATCCAAGTCAGGGCCCAAGTGGGATTCGAGCCGGAGTGGCAGAAGTTTTGGTCTTGTTGGATTGTTCTTGCGCGTCGGCTCCTCAAAGTGCGATACGGAATCGAACACGTACCAGATGATAATGCTTGGAGTGTTCTTTACCTCAGTCTCGGTATGCCGACGCCGAAGGAGCTTAGAGGGTACATGACACTGATTGCCGCGCATGCTATCGGGTGGGCGGGGCTCGCTGCAACTCTGATGGCGTCGTCTCTCTGGAACAAGTATTACGTCGGCTTCTCCCTTTTCCTGATTCTGAACGGACTGTTGAATGATTACTATGCGACTAAGCGTCGCGTTGATCCCTGCGCCAATGGCTACTTGGCGATTCGCGCCATTCTCAGGGAGTTTCCCAGTATCGAAAAGATGCCTACGGGACCAGTGCCACCGCCTCAATAAGAATACGGGAGACGGAGACGCCCCGGCGTTTAGCTGATTGACGAGAGGACGGAAATGCCTTACTTGAGCGGAGAGACTCCGCAAAACGGAGACGCGGTAAAAAATCGAAAGGGTGAGGTCGGGACGGTGACATGGGTGCAATTAAATTATCCGAGTACGCCCGGCCACGATGCTATCGCCGTTAAATTCGACAACGGCCTGGCGGTAGGCGTCGCCATGGCCGACGAGTACACGCTAATCAAGCGCAAATGACAAGGCGGGCGTTTCGCGGTGAACTCTCGGGAGAAACTATTTCCTGTGGCCGTAGAGCTTGCGCTGGACAGCAGATTTCCAGTGATTGCACAGGGACGCCTCGCGCAGGCGATGCTTTCTGCCGTGCGAATCCCAGGCAGCCCAATAATCAAACGTAGAGAAGTCGAGTTCTGCTTGATTCCAGATGCTTGTGATGTATTTTCCCTCAGTGATTTCGCAGGGTAATTGCGGTCTGCTATCGATGGTTACGTAGTTTGTGTTTGGATAGAGTCGTATGGCACCGATTGTTGTAATTGTGACCGGTCTTCGGCCGACATTGGTGACCTCAAGAATCGTTAGCTTCATCCCATCGTATCGAGCATCGCCGAGCATCTCCATGTTTCGGCGCACAGAGACCCTGTCGCGGGCAAATTGTTTCGCGGTCACAACGGTGGATAGGACTGCCCCGTAAACGGCGATTATCGCGGTGATAATTTCCGATGTTTTCATGCCGCAAATTGTCCCCGAAAAAAACCTTGGTCACACAATCGCATTGGAAGGGTGCGGTTCTTCAAGCATGAACCATGCCTTGAAACTCACGCGCGGCCCCGCCGCACTCCTCGCCATTCAAATGCCGCCCATTGCTCCACCAGCGCCTCCACGTCCGGATCCTTATTGGGCAGGATCTGCGTCGTAAACACCTCATTCAGCAGGGCCATCTCGAAAATGCACAGCGCCTCGGGACTCACGTCCCCGCGAATCTTGCCCGCCTTCTGCATCCGCCGGAACTTGCTCGTCAAGTGCCAGTTCAACATTTCTCGTAGTTCATTGCGTTTGCGCTCGAATTTCGCATCGATGCAGTCACGTTCGAAAAGAATAATCTTGAGCGCCTCGCGGTGCTCCTCGAAAAACGCCAGCCATGTGCCCACGTCTTCCCGCAACCACGCCCGGCAGCCCGCCACGGTCATCCTGCCCGTGCGCGTCATGTAGAACTTCACCACGAATTCGAGCTCCATGCGGTAGTTCTCCAAAACCGCCGTCAAGATATCCGCCTTATCTTTGAAGTGAAGATAAAACGTCCCGCGCGCCACCCGCGCCCCCTTGGCAATGTCCCTTACCGACGCCGCGCTATACCCTTTTTTTGCGAATATCTTGATCGCCACATCGATCAGTTGTTTGCGCCGCGCCGCGCGCCCCAGCGCCCCAAGTTTCACTTCAACCTCCCTTTAGAAGCCATCTCGTAGATGGCTTTTGTCAGGGCACGGCTTCAGCCGTGCCGAAAACAGCAGGAAAACCGGGGGTTTTAACCCCTCAGGCTGGCGAAATGAGCGGCCACGCCTTTATGAGATACGTTAGATAAGTTCTAGTCACTCGCCGCTTCCTTCTCGTCCCCTGAACGCATTCCCTTTGTGTGTAGTTACTCTTTAGACAACTATACTGACAGGTGTGTTCAGTATAAGCCCTTTTCGCGACCCCCCTCTTTTTTGTCTTTTCTGGCGGTGGGTCAGTGTGAATTCTCTTGATCGTGGCACAACGAGTCAAAATCCAAACTGACTCATTGCCCTTTTCTGCGCCCGCGGGCTTTCCTCGCTCTCCTAATTCGACGATAATGATTTTCTCGAAATGAACTCCAAATGAAAATGCGCTCGAAATAAAAATGACCCGCCGCGTTTCCATCCTCATCCTGCTCGCGCTTTCCATCGGCATTTACGTGGGAACGTCAGGCTGGCCGCCGCTGCTCGATAGTTCGGACGCGGGCCACGCCGAAGCCGCGCGCGAAATGCTGCAAAGCCATAACTGGGTGATCCTGCACATCGACGGGATCCGTTACTTGGAAAAGCCGCCGCTGCATTACTGGCTCGTCGCGATGAGCTACGCCGTATTCGGCGTCAGCGCGTTTGCCACGCGGCTGCCTCTGGCGCTTGCCGTCGTGGGTCTGGTGCTGATGGTTTATTTTTTCGGGCGAAGATGGTTTGGCGACCGCGCGGGATTTTATGCCGGCCTGGTGATATGCACTTCGCCGGGCGTGTTTCTGTTCACTCGAATCATGCTTCCGGAGGCGATTTACGCGCTTTTTTTCACGGCGGCGTTTTATTTGTTTTTGCGCGCGTGGCAAGGGACGCTTTCCGCGCGAGCCGGTTATTGGGGCGCGGCGGCGCTGATCGCGCTCTCCGTGCTGACGCGCTCGCTGATCGGCGTTGTGTTCCCCGTGGCAATTCTCTTCTTTTTTCTGCTGGCCACGGGACGCTTAAAGGAATGGTGGAGATTGCCGCTGATTTCGTCGCTCATCGTTTTTTTGGTTGTGGCGCTGCCGTGGCACATTGCCGCGTTATTCAGCGGGCACGGAGTTTTCGGTGGGTTTTTCTGGTTTTACTTCATCAACGAGCAAATTTTCCGCGCGCTTGGCTGGCGCTATCCCGCCGATTACGAAGCTGTGCCGCTGTGGCTGTGGACCGCGGAGCACATTGTGTGGTTTTTCCCGTGGATTGTATTTTTGCCCTCCGCGATTCGCGAAATTCCTCCGCTGAGCGAGTGGCGGAAAAATCTGAACGAACGCGGACAGGCTCTCGTGCTTTTGAGCGTTTGGGCGCTGTTCATTTTGCTTTTCTTTTCCTGGACGAAAAGCCGCATGGAGTATTACAGCTTTAGCGCGTGGCCTGCGATTGCGATTTTGCTTGGCCTGGGATTGGCGCGTGCCGAGGAGCGCGCCGCAAAGTGGCTGCCCCGCGTGCAAGGCGCGCTCGCAGGGCTCGGCGTAGTCATCGCCGCAATTCTGGGCGCGATGTTGTGGGTTTCGCGCGGCATCTCCTCGACCGGGGATATTTCTTCGCTGATGCAAATGCACCCGACGGGCTTTTATCGCGTGGCAATGTCCGACTTCATGGACCTGACTCCGCAAGCGTTCGCGGATTTGCGGCACCAGGCACTGGCGGCATTGATTGTTGTGCTCGTAGGATTTGTCGCCGCGTGGCTGCTCCGGATTCGCAAACACCAGGTCGCCTCCACCCTTGCGCTGGCTTGCGTAATGGGCGCGTTTTTTTTCTGCGCGAATTGGGCGCTCGGAGTTTTTACTCCGCGTCTCTCTTCCGAGCCGCTGGCGAAAATCATCATGAAGTATTACCAGTCGAACGATAAAATCGCTCTTTACGGAGAATATGACGCAGGGAGCAGCATCGGATTTTACACACGGCAACGAATCTGGATATTCAATGGGCGCTACAACGGTCTCGAGTTCGGATCGTATTATCCGGACGCGCCGCATATTTTTCTGGACGATCACACGTTCTGGCCGTTGTGGAATAGCAAGGAGCGTGTGTTTCTGGTGATTCCACCGGAAGAAACGCGGCAGGCGCTGGTGCGCATGCCTCCGAAGAACACTTTCCTGCTCGCGCAAATCGGCGGCAAAGCTGTTTACGTGAATCATCGCATCACGCCGAACGAACTAAGCCTGGCGAATCTGAAAAAATACGCAGAGCAGATGCCGGATGTCTCACCGAATGCCGCGCTATCGGGTTCGCTGCCTGGTCACGTTTCGCAAAAAAACGACTGATTCGGCGTTTTACTCTTGGGCGCGAAGATGTGTGTGGCATCATGTGCTAAAGGAGAATCCATTTGCGCGCGGTTATTACAGGCGGAGCGGGATTTCTGGGATCGCATCTGTGCGACAAATTCATCGAGCGCGGATGGGAAGTGGTATGTCTGGACAATTTGAGCACCGGCGCGGAAGCGAACGTCCAGCATTTGATGGCGAATCCGCGTTTCAGTTTTGTGCGGCACGATGTGACACGCTATATCGACGTGCCCGGGCCATTGGATGCGGTGATGCACTTTGCGTCGCCGGCGAGTCCCGACGATTACCTGCGGCTGCCGATTCAAACCTTGAAAGTGGGTTCTCTGGGAACGCACAACGCACTGGGACTGGCGCTCGCAAAAAAATCGCGATTCCTTTTGGCTTCGACATCAGAATGCTACGGAGATCCGGATGTGAGCCCGCAACCGGAGACGTACTGGGGACACGTGAATCCCATCGGGCCGCGCGGTGTTTATGACGAGGCGAAACGATTCGCTGAAGCAATGACGATGGCGTACCACCGCGCGCATGGAGTCGACACCCGCATTGTGCGAATTTTCAATACATACGGTCCGCGCATGCGACTGAACGACGGGCGAGCGCTGCCGAATTTTCTTTATCAGGCGCTTTCAGGACAGGCGATCACGGTTTACGGCGACGGGCATCAGACGCGCAGTTTTTGTTACGTGTCGGATTTGATCGCGGGAATTTTGGCGCTCTTTGATTCGGCGGAGCATTTGCCGACGAACATAGGAAATCCGCATGAAATTACAATTCTGGAATTCGCGGAACGCATTCGCGCAATCACGGGCGATAAGGCTGAGCTGGTGTTCAAGCCGTTGCCGCAGGACGACCCGAAAAGACGCTGCCCGGACATACGCAAGGCGCAAACGCTTTTGCATTGGGAACCGAAAGTGAGCCTGGAAGAAGGACTCAAGCTCACCCTGGAATATTTTCAGAAGAAAGTTGCCGAGGAGCGCAACGTAACAGGCCAGAACTCCGGCGTGTCAGGCTAGAACTCCGGCGGAAGTGGAAACCGCAAGGTCCGGCCTGCCGACGGAGTGATATTCGAAGCCGAACGATTTCATTTCCTGCGCGGAAAGCAAATTGCGACCGTCCAGCACCAGAGGTCTCGCCATGCTCTTATGGACGCGCTTCCAGTCAAGCTTGCGGAACTCTTCCCATTCCGTAACGATGAGCAGTGCATCCGCGCCGCGGGCCGCTTCGTATGCATCCGACGTGCAACTGAGATCTGGGAATTGCTCACCGATTTTTTCCATTGCTTGCGGATCGTAGGCCTTCAGCCGCACACCTTCCGTTTGCAGTTTCTTTATTAATTCGATCGACGGGGCAAAGCGAATATCGTCGGTATTGGCTTTGAATGCCAGACCGAGAATACCGATCTGTTTCCCCTTGAGCACCCATAGCGAATGGCGAAGCTTTTCGACGAAGCCCGCGATTCGCTGATGGTTGATACGCTCGGCTTCGCGGAGCATGGCAAAGTTTATGCCGTTGCGTTCGGCCAGGCGCACAAATGCCTGGACATCCTTAGGCAGGCAGAAGCCGCCAAACCCGAGGCCGGGGCGCAGAAAGTGCGGCCCGATTCGCGGATCCAGGCCGACGCCGTGCATCACTTCTTCGATATTTGCGCCCAGTTTTTCCGCCAGATCGGAAACCATGTTGGCGTACGAAATCTTCAGCGCGAGGAAGGAATTCGAAGCGTGCTTGATCAACTCCGCGCTATTGATTGTGGTGACCACCCAAGCGGGAGTTTTCATCGGCGGGCACGCGCCGTCATGCACCGGGCATTTGAACTTTTGTTCGAGCACCGGGCGGTAAATTTCGTGAAGCTGCTTTTCGGCGATTTCGTCGTCGACACCAATCACGATGCGATCCGGGTGAAGAAAATCTCCGACGGCTGTGCCTTCACGCAAAAATTCCGGATTGGAAGCGACGCGGAAACGTACGCCGCCACGGCGTCCATAAATCCCGAGGACGCGCTTCAACTGCTGGCCCGTCTGCGCGGGGACGGTGCTCTTCTCGACGACGAGCTTGTCGGATTTGGCCTCGGTGGCAATCATCTGCGCGACGTGATCTATGGCGCTGAGATCCGCGTCGCCAGTGGGAAGCGGCGGAGTTCCCACGCAAATGAAGATCGCGTCGCCTTCCGCGGCAGCGCGAGGGTCGGCGGAAAAGGACAGGCGGCCTTCCTGGCGATTTCTTTCCACCACGCTGTCGAGACCGGGCTCGAAAATCGGCAACTTGCCGGCTTCCAGCGTGTCGATTTTGGATTTGTCATTATCAGTGCAAAGAACGTGATGACCGAGTTCTGCAAGGCATGCGCCGGTGACAAGACCGACGTAACCTGCGCCTATTACGGATATTCGCACGGACTTCTCCCTGTGTGAGCCTTTATGAGATGGTACATGAGCCTTTCATTTGTGCCCAAGCATTTTCGTACAACTAGCTGGCCGCGCCAATACCCGAATTGCAGTATGCAACGGTTTGCACTCCGAGGGCCTCTGTAGCATCACGATTTAGTGAGAAGGAAACTGCCGATGACGAGCGCGTCGGCGCCAGAACAGAAATAACTGCGCACGGCGTGGCGTGGAGACAGCACAAGCGGCTCGCCGAATAGGTTGAAGGAAGTGTTAAGCAAGACGGGCGCGGGCGCCTGCGTGCCGAAACCTTTCAACAAGTTCCAGAAAGAGGGATTGGCTTCTCGCGCCACGACATGGAGGCGTACCAGATCGCCGGGCAGCGTGTGCATGGCAAGCAAGTTTCGGTGCTCGGGGCGAAGGCGGCCCATCGTCGCCATGAAATGCGCCGGCGGCGTGGAATCGAAATACTTGCCCGCATCTTCTTCGGGAACAGAGAGCGCGAATGGGCGAAAAGGCTCGCGGTGTTTCAGGTAGTCGTTGAGATTTTCCTTCACGTAGGGCGCCCAGGGCGAAGCGAGCATGCTGCGATTGCCCAGAGCACGCGGGCCGAATTCGGCTGCGCCCTGAAACCAGCCAACAATTTTTCCCGAAAGAAGCAGCTTCACTGTTTCGCTGATTCTTTGAGCGTCGGAATCCAACCAGCGATACGCTGCCTTGCAGTTGTCCAGGACTTTCTTGACGTCTTCATTCGAATAGCTCGGACCTAGATATAAATGCGCGAGAGGGGCGGTTCTCGCGTGCTTCGTTTTTTGCCCGCGAGCGAGCGACGCGGCGCCAAGAGCTGTTCCTTCATTCCCCGCCGCAGGTTGCACAAAGATTTTATCGAAGCCGGATTTCTGCTCCAGCGCGGAGACGAGAAGCGGATTGAGAAAAAGACCGCCCGCCACGCAAAGATGCTGTATGCCGTGACGTGCCCGAAGAGATTCCGCCAAGTCCGTGATGACGATTTCGCACGCTCTTTGCAGGCTTGCCGCCAATGCGGCGCGCTTGGCGTCGCCGACTTCGGCATTTGGCTGGAACGATACGCCAATTTTGTCGTAGAACTTTTTGGAGAATGCCAAACGGCCGGAGAATCCCGTGGTGAAAAAACTCGAATCCAGTCTGAGGGACAGGCCAGGTTTGCGACGAAACATTTCAAGAAATATGTCGAGGAAGTCGGGCTCCGCCGTGAGGCTGAGCCATTGTGTCTTATGCTCATGCTCGTGGGGGCGATAGCCGATCAACTCGGTGACTTGCGAATAGACCCACGCGACGGAATTGGGGAAGGACGCGGTCTGGTCGACGCGGATTTGTTCGCCTTCGCCGATGGCAAGCATTCCGGTGCGCCCATCGCCGTGCTCGTCACAAGTGAGAACCAACGCGCGATCGAACGGCGAGGCGAAAAACGCGCTGGCCGCGTGGCAAAGATGATGATCGAAATGGAGGAGCGGGACGCGGGCGTCTCCGGAAAGCAAGCGGAGGATTCGCTGATTGTTCAGGTCGCGGGCAAGTTCGCCCAGTGCTTTGCTTTCGTAGTAGGCACTGGAAATCGGGGCGACGGGCAGAAATCGTGCATGGAAAACGGAGCCGCGCGCCCAAGAATGCCAAGGCTTGCCGGCGACAGCGATGGCGTCGAGGTCACGCCAGGCGATTCCAGCGTGTTCCAAGCAAAAGCGAATTGCCGCGCGAGGAATTCCGGATGCGATGCGAACGCGCTCGAGTTTCGATTCTTCGATGGCAGACGAGAAACCGGCGTCGCCAAGAAGGGCGGCAGCCGTGTCGTGCTCCAGCGCGGATAATCCGAGGAAGTACATTCACAGCACAGGGATGCTATGGATTGTCGGCGCGTGCAAACGAGCGGCCGTTGGTCAGAATGCCGCGAAGTCCCATCAAAATCAGACGAGGCTGGCTGACGCAAACGCGCCAGAGAACTTTCAGGGCTTCATCGCGCGAATACTGGCTGAGGGAGCGTTTGGCGGGCGCGTTGAGCGAATCGACGAGCCGGCTGTAATCATCTTGCGTGAAGTGATGCATCGCGCGGCGAATCAAAAGGTGCATATCCAGTTCGCGCCGCAACTCGCGCAGTTCGCGGCTTGCGCCGCCACCGAGAATCGCTTCGGCGACTCCGGCTGCTCCGCGCAAACCGGTGACGATGCCTCCCACGGTGCTTACCTTGACCTGATCGGCTGCGTCGCCAACGAGAAAGACTTCCCCGCCGCCGAGTTTCTTCCGCACAGGAACCCAACGCGTATACACCGGAATACGGGCACCCTGAAAGGCGAGCGGCTCGAGATTACGCTTCACCAGAAATGCTTCGAGATGCTTGCGCGCCTCGGAACCTACCTCGCCGATCAAACCGAGCGCACCACGCTCGGCGGATTCAGGTATCAGCCAGTAAAAATAAGGCGTGTCGGCGGGGACGAACCAGACGCGGACGGTGTCGGGCGACATGTCTTTGGGAAGCGGCACAATGGCCTGAACGAGCGGGACCGTTTTAGATTTAGGCCATCCCGCAGCCTGGGCGACGCGACTCGAGGCGCCGTCTCCCGCGACAACTGTTTGCGCGGGAAACTGCTCGGTGCGGTTTTCCGCGGCATGCTCCAAGTCCAGAGTGATTTTGCCGTTCTCTGCGTTGAGGCCGCGAAAATTTCTGCCGAGCGCAATTTGCACTCCTGCTTCCTGCGCGTGTTTGGCAAGAGAATGAATGAGGGCAGAGCGCTCGATGATCAAATCGGGCTGGTCGAGTGTGATGGAGGCGGCGCGGCCGTCGGTGAAAAGCTCGAATTTGCGAATTTCGTTGACGATGCTCGGTGAGCCAACTTCACCCAAAATGTCATTCATACGCTGCGTGACAATCAGAGTGCGCGCAGCGGGATCAATGCTGGGGGATTGTTCGAACACACGAACCGCCACGTTGGCACGGGCGAGCAGGTACGCAGTGAAAAGGCCGGCAGCAGAACCGCCGACTACGGCGACGGGGTCGCTGGACGTCTTTGGGACGCGGCGGCTGGTCGACGGCTGATCAGGCGATGACAAGGGCATCCTCTTCGACTGGAGTCTGTTGCGTGGCCCGCTACTCTGCCTCGGATGGAGGCTCTGAAGCGGCTGCTAACATCACTTTTATCGAATGCGGGCAGCCATACCACCATCACGGGGAAGGCAAGTGAGTATAGCGTATCTGTCTGCTTGCGCAAGATGGGACCGCCTGGGCTAGTCAGAACCTGTGGGATGCAACTCAAGGACTTTCGGCTGGCGCTCGTAAGGGGAGCGTTCCAGGAACACTATGGCAGCGGCACCCGAGAGAAACAGCACGCCGCAGAGGGCATAAACCTGCAACGGAGACAGGTATGTCACGAGAAGGGCAAGCACGCCAAAGAGACAACCCACACCGTAAAGGAAGAGGACGGCACCTCTGTGGCCAAAGCCCAGGTTCGACAGGCGATGTGCGGTGTGGTCCTTGCCCGGGGACGTGAACGGTAACAGACCACGACGCAAACGGGAGATCGTGATTAGCGTGGTGTCAAAAATCGGCACGCCAAGGAGCAAAACTGGAACAAGCCAGTCAGCCAGAAAATGCCCATCGGTAGGCCGCAGTTTCAACCCGAGAGCCGCCATCAAGAATCCAAGAAACATGGCTCCGCCATCACCCATGAAAATTTTCGCCGGAGAGAAATTCCACCGCAAGAAACCCAAGGCCGCGCCCAGAGTTGCAGCCGCAAGCGTACAGACGAGGATTTGCCCGTTAAGCAGCGCGGCGATGGTGAAAAAAGCCGCAGCCACGGCCGCGATGCCGGCGCAAAGACCATCCATGTGGTCGAGAATGCTGAACGCCGCAGTGATTCCAACGACCCAGAAAAGAGTCAGCACGATATCCAGGAGGGTGCCGAACTTTCCCGGGAGAAAATCGGCGAAAACCCGGGCGTGAATTCCAGAAGCGATTAGGACGCACGCGGCCAAAGGCATGCTGACGAATAGCTTGATCTGATGATGAAGCATGCCGATGTCGTCCAGTATGCCGGTGATGGCGAGGAGTGTGGCACCCGCGAGAACTGCCAGAATCTCAGCTCGGGTGTTGTTGTGCATTGTGACGACGACGGCCAGGACAAAACCGGCGTAAATGGCGGCCCCGCCGAGAAGCGGCATCGGCTTTACGTGGACCTTGCGCGGGTCGGGCCTATCTACCATGCCGATATGCAAGGCGAACCGGCGCACGGGCACTGTCAAGCCGAGTGACGCGAGAAGGGCGATAACGAAAGCAATCCAAATGGTCGACATGAGCAAACTCCGATAGCTAGCGAGCTGTGAGCATTTTTTCGAGGCGTTCTTTTACTTGTTCTGGTTTTCTGTCGGCAAAATACCAATCCATGGTGCGGCGCAACCCATCGCGGAATTTCACTTTCGGCTCAAAGCCGAGAAGTTGTTTGGCGAGAGAGTTATCCGCAACGCGGTTTGCCGGACCCGTGGGCATATTACGCAGAAATTTGAAGTCGGCCTTCTTGCCTGCGTATTCAAGCGCAAGCTGGGCGGCGTCGATGACGCGGACGCGCTCCATGGTGCCGAGATTCACAGCCGTGCCGTCGTTGATTTTTTCCGCAGCAAGAATGGTGCCGTTGACGATATCGTCCACGTAAGTCCAATTGCGGATTTGCTGACCGTCGCCCCAAATCTCGAACGGATTCTGGCCTACGAATGCGCGGCCAATCATGGCGATCACAGCGTGATTTTCGACGCCGCGCGGACCGTAGACAGTGAAGTAACGGCACGATGCTGCGCCGAGTTTATATTCGCGATGGTAGGCCTGAAGCGTCATTTCAGCCATCAATTTTGCCCAGCCGTACATATTATCAGCGTCGTGTGGCGCTTTGACGTCGGCTTCCTTGAGATAGATTTCCTTGGTGGTGTCTGTCTGCATGTAATTCGGGTAGACGCATCCCGAGGACGCATAGCAAACTTTTTCGACCCCGGCTTTCACTGCTTCCCAGAAAACGAGTCCGTCGAGAAAAAGATTGGAAGCCGGGCCCGCCTGATGCAAATCAACGTAGCCGCGTCCGCCATGATCGGCGGCGAGGTGAAATACGACTTGGATGTCCTTCATGGCGCTGCGCGTTACGCCTGGTTCGCGTAAATCCGCTTCGATGAAGCTGACCCTTCCGGCTTTGACGTGATTCTGGATGTTTTCCAACCTGCCGCTCGACAGATCGTCCACAACGCGAACTTGCGCGCCGCGCTCGAGCAATTGGTCGACGAGATTTGAGCCGATGAAAGAGGCACCGCCGGTGACAAGTACCTTCCTATTTTTCCACATGAGGATTGCTCCCGCATTCAGGGGGGTGAATGCCTTCGAGGACTGCGACGAATTTCTGCAACTCGTTTACTCTAGCATAGTTTTCCGCTGCTTTACGGGCGCGTTCACCCATCGCAGCCAGCCGGGCCGGATCGCCCTTGAGCGCCCGGATAGCGTCAGCGACCTCCGATGGTTTGTCGGGATCGGCAACAAGACCGCAGTCTGTGGAGCGCACAATCCGTGCGACATCAGTATCTTCCGGGGCGACGGCGAGAATTGGACGGCCCGCCGCGAGAATCGAATAGAGCTTGCTGGGCATGACGACGCCGCCAAGTCCACGACGGATGGTGATGATATGGACGTCTCCTGCGGCCATGACGCAGGGTATTTCCTCGGGCGGCCGAAACGGCAAAAAACGCACCGTTGCGGAGTCACGGCTGGATTCTTCGAGACGCGCGCGACTGGCCCCATCTCCCACGAAAATCATGCGAGTGCCGTTCACCGGAAGCAGCTTCGAAGCTTCGAGCAGGGTATCCCATGCGCCGTAAAATCCGAGGTTGCCCGCGTGAAGAACAACAAAATCGGCAGCGCCACGGATCTCGCTGATTGCGGGATGATCGAGAGGCGCGGAAACAGCCGGAAGCGAAGTGCCGTCGCGAACTACGACCACGCGCTCGGGATCCAGACCCTTTGCGAGGATGCGGTCGCGCATGTCGTCGCCCAGCACGATGACTCGCGCGGCTTGGCGCAAAGCCGCCCGGTGGAGGCGTTCCCAGAGGGCAACCCAACTTCGGGGGCGGACAATGTCGCCGCCGAGAGCCATGTCCGGATAAAGATCGCGGATGTTATAGACAAAAGGAATGCCCTTGATTCGAGCGATGGTCGCGCCGACGATTCCGTTAAAGGGCGGGTCGGTCATGGCAAGAACGAGGTCGGCTTTGATGGACAAGGCGCGAGGAACGGCTAGAGCGGCGTAGGAAAGATAGTTGGCGACGCGGCGGCGCATTTGGTGACGAGGATAGGTGGTGGAACCCACACGCTCGACGGTAAGATTGCCCACGACGCGACGGCGAAGGAAAGCAAAAGGATAGCGCTGATCGGGATCGTACGATGGACGCCCGGCCAGAACGGTAACTTGGTGGCGCTTGGACAAGGCATCGGCGACCACTGCGGCGATTTTTGCCGTCGCGGAAGTATCCGGTGGAAAATATTCGTTGAGCAGTAAAATGTTCACGGCAGTTCCGCGTTACCGTTTAGATGCACCGAAGCCACGTTATCCATCGATGTGTTCACGACTTCGTATCCAAAACAGCGGCAGACGATTCTTCGCGCGTAATCTCTTGCGACTTCTTTTCGAGTAAGAAATTCCCCAAAACCAAAACGTCCATTTTAGTGCGATCGAAACAGGCCAAGGCTTCTTCGGGGCGGCAAACGATCGGCTCGTTGTCGTTGAACGACGTGTTCAGCAAAACAGGAACGCCAGTGAAGTCGCCGAACGCGCGGATGAGCCGCCAATAGAGCGGATGAGTTTCGCGGCTGACGGTCTGCAGACGCGCGGTGCCGTCAACATGCGTCGGCGCAGGAATTACCGCGCGCTTCGATGGACGCACCGGATACGCGAAAGTCATGAAGGGCGAGGGATGGATGCGTTCGAAATACTCTCCCGTGGCCTCCTCGAGAATCGAAGGAGCGAAAGGCCGGAAGGTTTCGCGGTGTTTGATGCGGCGATTGAGTATCTCTTTCATTTGCGCGCGGCGCGGATCGGCGAGAATGCTGCGGTTCCCCAAAGCGCGCGGACCCCATTCCGCGCGTCCCTGGTACCAGCCGACAATCTTTCCCTGGGCGATGTGTTTGGCGGTGGCCTGCACGAGGGCGTCTTCCTGGAGTTCCTCGATTTGAACATCTTCGGAATCCGAGCCGCGGCTCGATACGGTTTTGCGAATCTCCTCCGGTGTAAAACCAGGTCCCCAAAAGGCATGATTCATCTCAAAGGCACGGGGTTTTCCGAGAACTTGGTGGTATAGGGCAAACGCGGCGCCGAGAGAAAGGCCGCCGTCGCCAGCAGCAGGTTGGACGTAGATGCGCTCGAAAGGAGTGCGTTCGAGAATTTTCCCATTCGCCACGCAATTGAAAGCGACGCCGCCGGCCAGGCAGAGGGTTTTCGCCTTAGTTCGCGCGTGGAGGGCGTTCACATTGGCCAATAGAATTTCTTCCAGATGCGCCTGCATGGACGCGGCCAAGTCCCTGTGGCGCTGCTCGAGGGGCTGTTCGGGCGCGCGAGTATGGCCGAGGCGTTCCTCGAGAAGAGGCGAGAAAAGACGGCCGAGCACCGGCGTTTCATTTGCCTTCTTCCAAGTCATTTCCGGGCCCGTCTTATGATGCATGAAATAACGAAGGTTGAGGCGGAAACCGATGGGAGCTTCGGCGCGAACGACTTCGCGGAGTTCGTCAAGATACGCGGGCGAGCCATAGGCGGCGAGGCCCATTACCTTGTATTCATCGCCGAACTTCCAGAAGCCCAGATATTGCGTCATTGCGGTGTAGAACATTCCGAGCGAATGAGGAAATGCGATGGAGCCATCGACGTGAATTTGCGAGCCTTCGCCGACTCCCCACATGGTGCTGGCGAAATCACCCAAGCCGTCGGCGGAGAGCACGGCGGCGCGGTCGAAAGGGGAAACAAAAAATGTGCTGGCCAGATGCGCCTGGTGGTGTTCAATGCGATGAAATTGCGCGCGAATGCTTTGCGGGTCCAGTTCGAATGCACTGGCGAGTTCTTCTTTCATTCCGGCGAAGCGCGATAGAACCTTGACGCGTTCGAGGGCAAAGCGGGGCATGCGCAGTGCGAAGCGTAACTTTGTACCGAGGCGCGCCCATGGATTGCGTGGAATCGCGATGTGATCGACTTGAGATAACTTCACTCCTGCAGTTTCCAGACAGTACTGGATGGCCTTGACCGGCAACCCTGCGGCGTACTTCACGCGATTCAGGCGCTCTTCTTCGACTGCTGCGACAAGGCGGCCATCCACGATAATTGCCGCCGAGGCATTTGCGTGGTATGCGTTAATTCCCAAGATAATCATGCGCCTGACAATTCCCTCTTGCTGAAGCTCGGGATACCTGTTGATTGCCCTGATCAGGATAGCGCGGAAGCGGCCTTTTTGTCCTTATCGATCGGGCGTTCGGCGACTCCGGCCAAATTTCGGCGGACCCACTCGTTGAGCACAAACAAACTCCAGGGCCGCGACCAGCTTGTGCGCCCGGCCAAGAAGTTCTGCCAGACACTCCTAACTTCCTTCTTGTCGATGATATCGCCAAGGGTTTGGTCACAATTTGTGAGTCCAGATTCGACGCGATCTCGTAGCGGGCCGCGCAGCCAATGTTCCCAGGGCAACGTGAATGTACGTTTAGTCTGGGACGCAATCTCTTTCGGCAAGAGGTCTCCAAGCGCCTCAATCAGCAGGGCCTTGCGCACGCCGTTCCTGTTTTTTACCGTTGCCGGAAGGCCGAGCGTCAATTCGACGAGCAAATGGTCCAAGAATGGGACGCGAACCTCGAGCGAATGGCGCATGCTCATGGTATCCGTGTCTCGAAGGAGCATGTTCGCGAGATAGGAGCGAATTTCCAGCCAGGAAACTGCGGTGAAAGGGTCAAGTTGCGCGGCTTCGGCGGCTGCGGCGGCCGTCCAGGCGGAACACAATGAATCTTCCCAGTCAGCGCGATTGGTGCGGAGAAACTGCGACACGGTTCGTGGCGGAAAGAGCGTTCGCGTGAAGAAATACGGATGCGGGAAATCGGCCGGAGCCGAAAACGCGCCGGCGAGCTTGAGAATTGAATCGGGATGTGACGTCCATCCGGCCCACGCGCGAATAGAGGCGCTCCCGGCCTCACGCAATGGGGACGGGAGCAATCGCGAGAACGCCATCATGCGTGCTACGCGGGGAGTGGAAGTGAAAGTGGAATAGCCGCCGAAAATTTCATCGCTGCCCAGGCCGGAGAGCGCGACTTTGAGGCCGGCTTGGCGCGCCGCCCAGGATACGAAATAAGTATTTATGCCGTCGACGCTGGGCTGGTCGAAAGCGGCAACGGCATCGTCGAGACGCAACTGCATTTCGTCGCCGCTCAGAAGCAACTCGGAATGCTCGGTTCCGAGAAGATTGGCCGTTCGGCGGGCGAGCAAGGCTTCGCTGAATTCCTGCTCCGGAAAGACTACGGTGAATGTTTTTATGCCGGACCGCCGGCGACTGGCTAGTGCGGCGAGCGCAGTGGAGTCAATGCCGCTGCTCAAGAAAATCCCTAGAGGCACATCCGCAAGCAAATGGCAGCCGACGGAATCTTCGAGCGCCGCGCGCACGCGCGCGACCGGTGAAGTCCCCGTTGGCTCGGGGGCGTCCGATCTGGTGGCTTCGGCGGCGCTCCAATAAGCACAGGGCCGAAACGATGCGGACGGCTGATCGCAGGAAACGTAGCCGCAGTGGCCGGGCGGGAGCGAATAAATTCCGTCGACGAGCGACACAGGCTCGCTGACCGAACCGAAAAGCAGATAGCTGGGCAGCGCCTCGGTGGAGAGACGGCGCGGAATGCAATTGCTGGCGAGAAGCGCGCGCAGTTCGGAGGCGAAAAAGAATTTGTTCTCTACGATGGCATAATACAGGGGCTTGATTCCCAACCGATCGCGCGCGAGGAAAACGCGCCGTGGGCGTCCGGATTTGCCCTCGGGCATTTCAAGAATTGCAAATGCAAACATGCCACGCAAATGCCGCGGGCAGTCTTCACCCCAGGTTTCGTAGGCGTGGACAATCACCTCCGTGTCGGATTGGGTGCGGAAAACGTGGCCAGCAGATTCAAGTGAGCGCCGTAATTCGCGAAAGTTATAAATCTCGCCGTTGAAAAAGAGCGCGAGCGTGGAATTTTCGTTCCAAATGGGCTGTTGGCCGCCGGGAAGATCGATAATGCTGAGGCGCTGCATACCGAGGGCGGCGCCGGGAGCTATGAGCACGCCATTACCATCGGGGCCGCGATGCTCCATGGCGCGCATCATGCGCTGGAGGGGTAAGGCAGCTTGATTTTGGTCTTCGGAGCCGATTACGCCACAGATTCCACACATAAGATTTTGCCGACTTCCCTTTAGGATTCACCCTCTGTTACTTTACGACCAAACAGGTCAGGACTGGAAGATTGAACGCCGGACGTGCGCGCAGCGCTGGATGGTCTTTGTGTTGCGCAGAAGCTAATGCCTCAGAAAAGCGAGGCTGCCTGTTCGAAGGCGATCCCGGAGCCGGACTCGCTTAATACCGAGCCGGGGATAGGCAAACCATCCTAAAAGGAGCCTGACGAAACAGAAGAAGAGAAACAGGACTGCAGCACCTACACATGCGGTGAGAGATTCGCGTTCGACGAGGAGCGTTATCAGCGGAGACGCGTCCGCTTGAGGGTAAATCGTAGTCGCGATTTTTCCAAAGAGCGGGCCGAGAAAAGGAATCCGTCCAAAGTGGATATGCGCAGTGTGCTCGAACGAATATTCGGGAAGATAATTCTTGAGCCCCGATGTCGCGATTCGAAATACTTGCGGATCTTTGAGCTGTTCCGCGGTAAGGAGCGCCCCATCGGGGCCGCGCATCATGATTCGAAACGTGGGATCGACGACAATCCACCGCCCATTGAGCAGTACCTGGGTATCGACATGAGTCGTTGAGCCTCGGGCATTCAATAGCAACAGGCGCCGCACCTGCAAACCGCTGCTGGACGCCAGATTTATGAAGGCGTTGGCAGCGGAGCCACAAACCTGCAACAAAGCGCGGTAATTGAGAGTTTCCTCAGGATTGCGGAGAAGAAATTCTCCCGCCACGGTTCCATCCTGGCGAGCCGGGCCGGATCTCATCCAATCCAGAATGGCTTGGACTTTTGCTTCAGGGGCAGCGTTGGTAGGTACGACCGCGTCAGAAAAGCCTCTCAAATATTGACGTGTCGAATATTCCCAACACAATGCGTAGAGCAGAAAAACCGCAGACGCTATGAGGAAAAGATTCGCGAGAGCCCAAGTTGAACGAAGCAACGGGTGATCTTTCACGACGCCGGCACCTCGGCAATCACGTCCCTGTAGATTGCTTCCATTTGGGACAATGGCTGCTCCCACGAAAGGCCACGCACGACGCCGGGGCAAGCATCGCGGAATTGGCCGGCAAGACTGCCTCCGTCGAGCAACAGTTTCAAGGCAGTGGCAATCGCACGAGAATCGTGCGGAACAACCAGGCCAGTTCGTCCGTCGACGATGGGGGCGATGCCGCACTGGTCAGTAAGGATCACGGGCGTGCCACAAGCCATGGCCTCGGCAGCGGAATTGCCGAAATTCTCGTTTTGCGAAGGCAAAACGAAGACGTCGGCATCCCGATACGCGGCCCACTTTGCATCATCATAGAGCGGTCCTGTAAACAAGACATTGTCGGCAATCCCCGATGCCGCTGCAAGAGATTTTAGACGCGCCAAGTATGCATCGCTTTCCTCGGGACCAGCAAAAACGAGGACGGAGTCCGCGGTGTGCAGCGTTTCACGACGCCAGAGTGCGAACGCTTCGAGCAATAAGTCGGGACTCTTCTTAGGAACGAGGCGCCCAAGAAAAAGGACGATTCGTACTTGCGGCGAAATCGCCCACTTTTCGCGGAACGCACCGGCCGGTGGCAAAGAAACCGGGATGTCTATTCCATTGCGCCGGACGACGATGCGAACAGGATTAATTCCACCGGTCACGAGTTCCTGTTTTTCCTGCTCGGACGTGGCAATCACGCGCCGCGCGCCACGCAAAAGACGATTACCGAGAACGGCGTGATAAAGCTTCTTCGCGCGAAAATTTCGAACGATAGGGCGGAACATGCCCATGGGTTCGACCACGTACGGAACGTGGTACCTGCGACAGAAAAATGCCACCGGTGGTCCGAACAGATCATACAAGCCATAAATATGTACGACATCGTACTTCGCGAGTGATGCCGAGCAATACTTTATCACGTCGGGATTAAGCGTCAGCGCCCGATAGCGCATGCGACTGCGAAGGAAAATTGCTTGGACGTCTTGTTCTTCCGCGCACCATCCCCAACGGCACTTCTCTGCTTTCATAGCGGGCGCTAAAGATGGCTTGAATCCAAAATCCGCGGTGAGAACGGTGACGTCATGGCCGCGACGAGAGAGGCCGAGAGCGATGGCGCGCACCTTGACGACGGGGCCGCCCTTCTCTTGAAATGGATAGTAGGCCTGCACGGTTTTCAGAATGCGCATTGTTCGGGACCGCCGCTCAGATCCGTAAACGCCGGCTGCACTCCGCATCGGCGACGGCCGCTAACGCCGCCTCTGCGCTTCGATCACTGCCGCGAAATCCTGATCGCCGTACCCGTGCTTGACTGCATCTTCAAACACTTCGATAGCCGGAACAGCGGTCTTCGGCGTCAGCCCGCGCTGCTTTGAGAGGGATGTCCTTGCTGATGGCCTTGATCGCCACTGGCAGTGTTTGGCGATCCAGATAGCTGATCGCGATGGCCATACTGATCAGAATCGCAATGCGCCAGCGTAGCGCCATTTTCTCCCCGCGTGCCCACACGCCGTGCAGCAACAAACGAGGCGAGCATGATAGCAAACGGTTTTGCGGTTCGGGTGCGCCGTTTCGCGGGCCCGCTTCCGGCCACCCTCTAAAAATAGACTTGAATCGGCGGCGCGGCATGGTGTATACACGGGCCACTGGTATCCTGAAGCGGAAATTCCGAAGCGCAAGATTGTTCATTCGTGCGAAGAGACACGTGCTCGGCAGCTCTGCCCGGCAGGGAGAAGGGAGGCTCACACTCATGAGAATCTCGGCCGTAAACCGACAACAGCACCCGCGAGCCCGAATTCGATGGATGGCGGTCGCGGCGATCATTGCTTTTATGCTCCTGGGCGTAAAAACGTACGCACAGGACGCCCAAACGCAGACGCCGACTCTCCGTTTGCAAGTTGACGCTAACGACCAGGTGGCCGCCAGCATGAGTTCGGCGTATCGCGTCCACATTCTGCCTGTGAATACGACCCGTGCGCATCAGTATTCACCCTTGCAAAACGCGTCTGGCGTTCCTCCCGCCTCCGTGGGCGTTACAAATCTCGAACAAACAGCCCCAGAATCTCTTACTTCTACCACTACCGTGCCGTCATTGCCCGCGCCGGGCTTCTATCCGTCCGACCTGACGAATCCGTTGCACGGAAAAGTCCTCACGTCGGCGCAATCCAATCCGATCTACGTCGACTGCGCAGCCACTTGCTGGGGAACTCCGGCAACGTTCCTGACCAATCTGGAGAACAGCACGTTCATCCATGTGACAGACCAATATGTAGGACTCACGACCAACAGCCGCTACACGGTGGGCGCGGCAGCCAGCGTGACTTATCCAGTGTTCACCGCGCTCAGCGACAACGACATTCTTCAAATCGTGCATTCGGCGGCAAAATTAATTGGCACAGGGTATGGCCACATCTATCACGTATTTTTGCCCAGCGGAGTAGACGTTTGTTTCGTCGGAACATCCTCGTGTTACTCCCCCAACAACACGGCGACATTCACGTTCTGCGCATATCACTCCAGCGTGACATTCAGCGACATCGGTCACGTGCTTTTCACGGTTGAGCCTTATCAGGCCGTTTCCGGATGTGAAGTGGTCCAGCCGAGCCCGAATGGCGCGCTTGTCGATTCGACGAGCAACGTTCTCTCGCACGAGACGTTTGAAACCATCACCGACCCGGATCCGTCCAGTGGGTGGGTTGCGCAAAGTTCGCTCCCGGTCCTTGGCGCCGAGATTGGCGATCTGTGCGAAACGCCAACTTTCGGGTACGGTGCGTTCGCGATTGGCACTAAGACTTATGAGGTTCAGCCAGAGTACTCAAACAAGTATCACGGCTGCGCCAACGTTCCCTAGCAGCTTGTTAAGAGAAGTAAGAATTGTTCCGCGATGGCGTCCCACGAAAAATATTTCTGTTCGGCCAGTAGACTGCGCTGGTGCATCTCGTCGCGGAATTTGGCGTCGCACAGCACGCGCTTAAGCGCTTCTGCAACGCCCACGCGGTCGCCGGGATCAGCCAGGAGCACACCGGCTTCGGTGATTGGGAACGCAGTTTCTTCTCCGCGGTAACCGACAACCGGAAGACCACACGCAATTCCCGCAATGGCGCTCCCTCGTCGGGTGGAAATATGCCCACGCACGCAAAGCAACACATCAGCCATCAAAAACTGTCGCTGGATTTGCTCTGGGGGCAGTACTCCAAGGACGGTCAGCACAACACCGGATCCTTCCAGATCTTTTCGCAGCGTGGCCTCAGCTTCCGCTGCCCCTCTTCCCATCACGACCAACCTTAGGCTCGCAACGGAGGACATAGCCTGCCTGATAACGTAAGAAATATCGGCCGATTCATGGCAGCTTCGTGAGCCATCCGTGACACCAAACACGGCAACAGTCAGGATGCTGGCGGATCTTGGACTGCTATCCAGATTTTGCAGTTCACTCTCAGGAAAATTGCTTCCCACGGGAATGAATGTCGCTCTATCAGCGCTTCGCCGAAGCCAGGGGACATTCTTCGCCGGCACAGTCAACACGGAGCGCGTTGCCCAGGTGTACGCTCTGCGCATCACTTGATATTGGTAAGCCACCCTCAACCGGTTTTTCCAGCCATGTGCCTGGTCGTTTCGTATGTCGTGAAAGACCATGCAAACCTTCGCGCCTCGCATTCTGAGAATCACGAGCACGGCCAGGGCGCCCAAAGGGAAGCCGCGTCGCGACCACATTAGCGAGGTATACTGGAGAAGTACCCACTTCCCTTTCCACGCCTGGCTTTCTCTCCAAAGTTGTCCGCTGGAACGCAACCATCCCTGAGTTTCCCAGCGCACTTCGACCACATCCAGATGTTCCCCTCGACGCGCAAACGCCTGGCTCAACTGCAAACAATAATCTCGCACTCCATCCGTAGGAAGATCTTGCCGGCCTAACAAAGCGATCGCAGCAATCGGGGAGCTCAGCGCCCGACGAAGCGGCGGAATAGCTCCTGATGACATCGCCAATGCGTACTCCTCTCTTATCCGCCACACCACTTCGATTTGTTTTTTGTTAGACCAGCTTCTGGCTCTTCAGGTCACTCTTCGATTTCGCCGACCTCGTCAAAATCGCCTGCGCGCTAAAGTCTTGTAGGTGCGAATCCTATTCCTATCCGTTCAATCCGCAGTACCCAGCCAGTGTGGCCCTAAAATACTCGAATCCATGGTGTGCGCGAACAAATTCTCCGGCTCGCTGGCCCATTCCCAGTCGCTGATCATCGTTGGACAATAGAGCGCGCAGCGCACCGGGAAGCGACGACGGATTATTTGGCTCAACTAATATTCCGGTGATTCCATCTTCGACAATGTCTGGAATTCCGCCAAGAGCTGTGCCAATGACCGGTTTTCGAAAAGCCATTGCTTCGAGAAACACGAGCCCAAAACCCTCGCCTGTGCTGGGCAAAGCAAAAATGTCGCATGCAGCGTAACAGGCTGCGAGTTCGTCGCGGGACAGGCCTGAGATAAAATGGACATTGTCCCGCGGGTTTGCCGCAAGCGCGAGTTTCTTCAACCGTGGCAGATCATCACCCTCGCCTACGAGTACAAGATGCAAATTGGGGAATTCCCGCGTCAATTCTGAGACGGCATGAATCAACAGATCAGCACCCTTATAACGCTCGCTCGCTGCCCATCGGCCGACGGAAAGCACGATTCTGCCGTGCGGAAATTGCGATGGCCGTGGAAGGCCATCCGGTAAATCTGCGAGATTCAGAAAATCAGGATCAAGCGGCCAGGGAAGCCGGCGGATGTTTTCGGGGCGCACGCTTTGCACGGACGTGAGCTTACGTGCTGTGTCAGAACTGGGAGCGAGGACCATGCTGGCATTGCGGAGGGCTTTGCGGCGGAGCGGAGGCAACGGCTGCCAAACCTCAATTCCGTGCGTGCCGATGATAATTTGCGC
Organism: Candidatus Acidiferrales bacterium; assembly: GCA_035933575.1. Lineage (GTDB taxonomy): Bacteria > Acidobacteriota > Terriglobia > Acidiferrales > UBA7541 > DAHUXN01. The sequence continues at coordinate 27,560 of DASYYR010000071.1, forward strand.
TTGCGGGGCAAGAACACGCATAGCCGCCGTAATCGGCGCGAGATTAGGATGCGCCGCGAAAATGACCTCTGGGCGAGCGCGGGCAAGACGGAGGGCAGCGACAATAAATCGCGATTTGCTGCGGGCGAAACCTCGATACCTAAAACGTAACCCTGCGATTGCGGCTTCGTGTTCTCCGTTTGCGTCGTTGAGGCTGAGAAAAACGCACGAACGGCCGCGCTCGCTGGCAATGGAAGCGAGAGCGGCAGCAGTTTGACGGCCAGCCATTTGAATGCCGCCCACGCTGGCAAGTCCGGGAAAGAGTCCCACGATCATCAGAGTGTGATCGTCCGAATATTGGAGCAGCGCAAAAACTGGCCAGTCATGACGCATCCTGTCGCGCGCTGGCGGCATGGGCGCGATGCTTTCTTTCTAAAGCATCGATTAAGAGCGCGGCGAACTCACGGGCGTTGCGCTCCCAAGTATATTGTTGCACGGTGGAAATCGCCTGTTCGCTCAAGCGCGAACGCAACGCGGCACACTCGTAGAGCTGCCGGATTTTTTCCGCCAAGGTCCCGGCGTCGGAGGGATCCGGGACGACAATTCCATTGTCCCCGTCTGAAATAATTTCCGAAATGCCGCACGCGGCGCTGACTATAACGGGGACACCGCAAGCCATTGCTTCGGCGGGCGGCAGCGGAAGCACATCTTCCTTCGATGGGCCGACATATATATCGGCCGCGCTGTAATAAAACTCGACATCGTTACGGACTGGCAGAAAGTGAGCACGGCCAGCGAGCAAATTCCTCTGCAAAGCACTTTGATATGGCGATGGATCGTCACTGCCGACGACAAGGAGATGGAGTGGAAGCTCAGGGAGAAGACCCATCGCTTCCAAAATAACAGGCAGTCCTTTATTTTGCCAACCGTTGCCGATGAGCAGGAGCGCGAAGTGCTCTGGGGCGAGGTGAAGTTGCTGCCGAGCAGAGTCACGCAATTCCAACCGGCGTTGGGGACTGAATACGTCGTGATCCAAGCCGAAATACACAGCGGGAAACGGCCCTGTGCGGCCGTAAGATTCTTGCAAAGGCGCGGCCGTTCGCTGGGTGATGAGGATGAGAGACGTTTCCGGATTTGCGTATATGCGTTTCTCGAGCAATGCAATGAGCCGGTAATACAAACGCCGATGCAGCGATCGGGCTGACGCGAAACCAAAAGATTTGCCCATTTCCGGATTCGATGGATTGCGGCGCAACAGCTCCGCGAAGACGATGTGGACGGAAATCACGTCGGCATCGAGACAATTGATTCCCGGAGAAAAGGTGAGGTCGTAGCGCCGACCAGCAAAGCGCGCGTCCCATTTGCGTCGAAAGTGGTTACAGGTGAACCACCAAAGATAATTGAGAATATGCGGACCGGGGAGCTTGGAAATTTTGTGCCAGATGACGCGAGACGAGTCCAGGCCTTCCACATTCTGGCTATACACGTGAATTTCAAATTGATCGGCTAAACGCGAAACCCATTCGGCGACGTAGCGCTCGGTGCCGTGGTGCCTGTCAATGAATGGCGAGACAACTGCGAGACGCGGCCGTCGCGTAGTCATAGCGGTTTTGAATAGGTCGGGTCAATCATGACTGTGTTCGGGGTTTGCATCGCGGGTTATATCGGAGTTCTCGTTGACATGGTGATTTCGCGGGCGGGTGGGACGGTGAGAATGTCCGGCAAGCGGAATAGCATGCCAACTAGAATCCAGAGAAATGCATTGTTGACAAAATTCTCGTAGATATCGAGGCCAAGGAATGTGAGCGGATAGAGAAGAACAAACGCGTACCAGAAAATTGCGATCGCAACCGGGAACAAGCGCGTGTGCTTGAGTTGCCGGACAACTTTCCACGCAGACCAGAGCAGTGCAGCGGTCCAGAGAATCCAAAGGAAGGGCGCCAGAATCCCCATCTCTACAATAAGTTGGCCATAGCCCTCTTCGACGGAGATATTTGGAGCGGGTCCAGCCACCTTGCTTACATATTGACCGCCGAGCGACGCCCTTCCCGTGCCGTTTCCGACGATCCAGTGGGGTCTCGAAAATGCATCCACGAGATTTTCGACAGGATAACTCCATGCTCGGTCACCTAGCTCATACGCCGAACTGCTTGGTAGAAGAGTCTGGGAATAAAAATCGAAGCGAGAGGCGGCGGCAGATGGGAAAAAGGCGATAAAAACCGCAAGCCCGACCGCGGCGAACATGATGCTGCGCCGGATGGCCTTCATCAGGCGACGCCCCTGACCATCACGCACCGGCGCGCCCCACAAATACGCCACCGTCAACGTCGAAGTGCTAATCAGAGAATACAAAAAGGCCGTCCGAGAGCCGCTTAGAAGAACGGCTACGGCGATCAGTGCGATTCCCCCGAGGACCATTTTTCGCCTTCGAAACTTAGAGAGGATGAAGTAGCCAGCCGCGCCCAACCCGACGATCGTCGCGAGCACCAAAAAGAAAGCGAATCGTCCAGAACTGACAAATACAGAACACGGCAGCAAGAAAATCTGATTGGTCAAGGGCGTGACCTTTTCGAGCGCGGCGAGGTCTTGCAGCTCCGGCGCGAGAGTAGCAGGGCTGAGGAACGTCGGCCCCACTACCGCCTGAATAATGCCCAGCAGAGAAATGATACCGGCGAGAACCATGAACACGATCAAAAACCGCCACAAGTCCCGATCATCGCGGATGAGTGCATAGCCAACGAACATCAGCGGAAAGTAGTAAAAATAGAGCTTTATGCCGAGAATGCCATACAAAACGCTTGGAGAATACGGGTTGAATACCTGGAGGACGGCGAGCCAGAAGAACAAGCTGAAGAAGAGCAGGAACGGAGGCCGAAAGAGTTTCGCGCGGCCGCGGCGAATCGCGACGAAGAGAGATAGGTACGTGAGGCCCGCGAGAACGTCCTTGGCGAAATAGATCGCCATATTATTGCCAAGATATTTGCGAATGAGATCTTCAAACAGCAACCAGACAATGAATAAAAAAAAGCCCATGCGCCAACTCTTAAGGATGGTAAGAGCGATGGCACAAAGCACGAATCCCATGCCCGCAAACGTGAGCATTTTGGTCTGGCCCGCGGAAATCCACTGCGCGGCCTGCCATGCGGCCAGAATGGAAAATAGGAAGAGGGCCACGGAGATTAGTGTCTGGCTCCGCAATCCGAGAAAGCGAAATTCACCGAAAGAAGTGGTGCGGTTCCTGATTCCGAGTCTTGCTGCCCAACTCGTCATATTGGTTTCCAATTATGACTGTATCACGCCTCGCTTGGGGGCGATTTCCGCAGGTCAATGGCCCGCTCGATCCCATGCACGAAACTATCGATATACGCCCGCGGCGACCATTCGGCAATGCGCCGCTCCGCGGCTTCGCCGTAACGGCGAAGAGCTTCACGATCAGACAATGTGCGCCGAAGAAGGTTCGTCAGCGCGTCGACATCTTCAAACGGATAAACGAATCCCGTTTCGTACTGGCTGATCAGGTCGAATTTGGCACCGACGCGGTCGCTGACGATTGCGCCATGGCCGCAAAGCATCATTTCATTCACTACCACACCAAAAGGCTCGTATTCCGAAGGGAGAACAAGCAGATCGGAACCGCAATACACCCGCGGCAAACCGGACTGATTAACGAATCCGAGGAAACGAGTTTGAGCGAAAACGCCGAGAGTTTTCGCTTGGGCCTCAAGCTCGTTTCGCATCGGACCATCTCCCGCATAAACGAGATAACTACCAGGCACATTCGCGCTGGCAAATGCGCGCAGCAGGTCTTGAGGGCGCTTCCAAGGCTGCAACTTGGCGCAAAAAAGCGCTACAGGGGCCTCGGCAGGAATGTTCCAGTCCCGCCGCACGGCCGCACGATCCACGCGCGCAGCCTGGTCGATCCACCATTCGTTATGAACAACATAAGGCATTAGCATCACGCGGTCCGGAGGAATACCTAGCGACCGCATCAACGAGACTGTGCCGGAGGATGGTGCGATGACGACATCGGCCAGACGGAAAAGTCTGGGCCAAAGATATTTCTTGATTTTCGTCTTCCAGGCACGATCATCGCGCGGGCTTATATCGTGCGCGTCGGTACCGAAGAGAATCGGGACGCGCGAAAGTTTTGCGGCCGCTAAAGCGATCCAGAACGTGGCGCAAATGTAGCCGGTGAACATGACAACAGCGTCGAATTTCCCGGCGCGTATTAGCCGCCAAACACCTGGATTGATCAGGCCGAAGAATTTACCAACGACGGGACGCGGTGAAATGTTTCTGAGCTTTACCCACGGATAATTGTCGAGCAAGGGAATGTCCCAAGCAACTTGAACGCCGAAGTCAGGATCGACATGAGCTTCTGCCCCTTCCAGACTGCAATACGCGACGAGTATTTCGAGCTCCGGACGCTGCGCCATGAGGCGCCACATGGGGGAGCCGTATTGAGTGGGATGCGTGCATAGCAAGAGGGCGCGTAACTTCTTGTCAGCCATTATGAAGAAACCGGGCTTCTCATCCAGGGTTTGAACGTGTCCGAATTCCAACGGGCACAGCATCCGCAAGTTTTCCACGGAAGCGCTGCAAATCATGCTCGGCGTACCAGCTGCGCATGCGGTAGAAAGCGCTCGGCGGCATGAACAGCGTGGATGCCAGTACGAGCCATTTGAACAGAGCGTAAGAAGGGCTGTTCTGCTCGTAAGCGGCACGGAATCGTTTACGCTCCAACGCGAAGGTCTGCCACGGCCATCCGCCGTCCAAGATGATGCGCAAGCGTTCGCATTCCAGCAGATCAGGTTTCACGAAGGCAGCCACAGCATCCGGTGGCACTCCGGCGGCAGACAGATAGGGCGGCAGAAAGTCAAAATTTGCCTTTACGATTTCGTATTTGCGCCGCACATCCGCCGGATTCGTAGATCGAGACTCAAACAGATTGCCGCGATGCAACCGGTAGAAACCAAGGGCTTGATCGAGAACAATCGCTCCGCCAAGTGCAAGAGCCAGGGACATAAGAACAATGTCAAAAAAGACAAAACGTTCCGAGACTGGCCCGATTTGATCGAGAACGCGGCGCCGAATGGCGAGTTTACTCGTCGAAAGAAAAGTGCAACCAGAACGCGCCACGCGCGCGGCTTCCGCGTTCGCCAAGTTGAGACAGTATGTTCTCTCGGGCACCACTGGCTGAGTGCGAGAAGCATCGTCGCGAACTTCGAAGTATCCGTGGCCGACCGCCGCAATGCCAGGATTGTGCTCAAATGCGTCAAGGACGGCACGCAGTTTTCCCGCGGCCCACCAATCGTCGGCGTCGAGGAACGCTACAATCGGAGCATGCGTTTCGGGAATTGCGGCGTTAAAGGCGGAGACCTGGCCGCCGTTTTTCTTGTGGATATATCGAACACGCGGCGCGAATTTTGCGACAAGGGATGCTGTGTTGTCCGTTGAGCCATCGTCCACTACGACGATCTCGAGTTCCGACGGCGAAAGTCCCTGCTCGAGGACGCTGACGAGCGCCTCCTCGATGAAATGCTCCTGGTTGTAGGTGTCAATTAGGGCGGAGACGAGCGGTGTTGTCATTGTACTTTCGCACGAGCGGAACGCCAATGACGCAGAAACTTGCGTTGGATGGTTTTCAGCGCGGGGCGAACCGCATTTCTCAGTGGATGAGGATCGAATTCCCTCACGGTCCGTAGTATTGTCCTCTTCAAGTCCAGAGGGGCGTGTGTGCTCATCACGGTTGGAACCCACATATTTGCTGCGGACTCGCCTAGTTTTTCGAGGACGGCTTTTGTCGGCGTCGCTTGAGTTAAGATCCAGCGTATCACGGCAAAGTACTCCATCACGTCCACATTTGTCCGACCAGCCTGGCTCCGCACACTTGCGTCGTGAAACCGAAAATAATTGAGCGGCTCCGACAAATACGCGACCTTGCCCGTAAGGGCCATAGCCGCCCAAAGCTTCCAATCGCCGCAGAGGCGCAGGCTTTCGTCCGCGCCACCGACACGTTCATAGAAGGTCTTACGAAAGACAACGGCACTGGCGTTGGGAACAAGATTGGTGCGTACGAAGTAGGTCCGGCATTCTTCGTAGCCGTCGACACAAAAATCAGTAGTCCAACGGCGTCGGTCGAGGCAATTTAACTGATCGTCGGCGAATCCTTCGATCTGGTCGTCGACAGAGACATGCCATGACTGGCAATACGCATAGACGACTTTTGGATCGGCGTTGAGCGTGGCGACCAAACGTTCGAGCAGCCTTTCGCCGGCGTAGTCGTCGGACTCAGCAATCCATACGTATTCACCGCGTGCGAGTCGTACACCTTTGTTCCACTGCTTGAACGGATTTCCGGAATTGACCGGATTTAACTCGGTTCTTACTCTCGGGTCGCTGGCGTACGACGAGAGAATCGAGCGACTGTCGTCGGTGGAGCAGTCATCGAGGAGGATCAACTCGAAGTCCTGAAACGTCTGCTGCAGGATGCTATCGATGCGCTTGCGCAGGAAGCGCGCGTGGTTGTAGTTGGGAACAATGACGCTGACGGTTGGCACTTTGTTTCACACGTTTGCTTGCACGAATTTTCAATCAGCCCGTTGTGCGGTTAAAAGATCACGACTCATCCGCTGATTAAGACTCGGCGGAAGGCTCGCAGGTCTCACCGCAGGCGGGCGCAGCATCGATTATCTAGTATCATTGTGAGAGTCGCAAGTAAGCGGGCCATCGCCCGTGAGACATTGCAGAGGGAACTGAATGAAGGTTAGCGTGATGGTGATTACTTACAACCATGAGCGATTCATCGCGCAGGCGCTGGAGGGGGTTTTAGCGCAGAAAGTAAACTTCGACTATGAGGTTGTGGTGGGAGAAGACTGCTCGACGGACCGAACGCGCGAAATCCTGATGGATTTCCATCGCCGGTACCCTGACAAGATTGTGCCGCTGCTGAGAGATCACAATATCGGCGGGAAGGAGAACTTGCTTGCCACACTGGCCGCATGCCGAGGCCAGTACGTGGCACTGCTCGAGGGCGACGACTACTGGATTTCCGAGGATAAGCTCCAGAAACAGGTCGATTTCCTCGATGCGCATCCGGATTTCGCTATGTGCTGTTCGAGAGTGGAAATAGTGCATGAGGATGGGACGCACGCGAGTGAGATATGGCCGAGCAGGGTCGCGGGGGCGTATGGACTGGAAGACTTGCTTGCTGAAAATTTCGTCGCGACGTGTTCCGTGTTGTACCGATGGGATTCCGTCGAGCCGCTTCCCGCGTGGTTTCGCAAGGTGAGGCCGGGTGACTGGGCACTCCATGCATTGGTGACCAGGACGGCAAAAATTGAGCTGATGGATGATGTGATGGCCGTGTACCGCGTGCATGCGGGAAGTCTGTGGTCGACCCAAACGGAACGCACGCGATTTCGAAAGGCTGTACGGATGCTGAAGGCCCTCGATAAACATCTGGAGTTTCAATACACAAGCACGATACGGCGCACGATTGCGCGTCACCGACGCTACGTCGCCGAAGCTCGCCTTGGCATGGCTCACGCTGCGCGAGAGAAAGGCAATCGAGGGGAAACAGCGAAGCAAGTTGCTGGCTACCTGTGGAATGGCGGGTTGAAGTATCCCGATACGTGGCGCGCCTTTGCGTCGTTCACCGGGTATGCGCTCTTCGGTTCGTGGTACGAGGCCATCCGCAAAGCGAAGCAGGCCAGTCGCGGCTGAAATGGATGTTGCGCGGGTTACTTCGTTGCTTCGACAATGAGCAGGGTCTCGACGCGGGTTTCGCGGTTACATAGCTCAGAGTGTTACAATTCCGTGTGGACTTCTGGACCGCGCTCGTTTGCGAACTGCTGTCGTGTAGCCATAACTTCTTTCCGGACAATATAGACCGCGTCCGTTTCCCCGAACGCATTTCGCTACGGCGTTCGATGAAAGATAAGCTACTTCAACTAGCGGCATCGAAGCGAATGTCGCGGCGTCCATTCATCGATCCATCTGATGTGGCGAATGTTCTCGGCGTCGAGGGCTTGCCGCAGACTTACGAAGCATTAGAGGATCGTGAGTCGCGCGAACTGTTCGTGAAGCTGCTAGTCTACCGCATCTTAGGGCCGCGCAAGGTCAAGCTGCCTCTCAACACGCCATCCTATTGGGAAAAGGTCGAGCGGGCAAAGCAACACAGGATTGAGGAGAAAGTGGTCCAGAACGTTCCCGTAGTCGACTCACTTGACCTGTACGAGATCGACCATTTGCAGCTGATCGCCCGCAACATCGTCAATACCTTCCTGCTGGAACAGTACCGCTGCGATCGCGCAGACGTGCGTGTTCGGCCGGGGGATGTGGTTATAGACGCTGGTGGTTGCTGGGGGGACACGGCGCTCTACTTCGCACAGAGGGCCGACTATGTGTATTGCTACGAATGCGTTCCGTCGAACATAGCAATCCTGAGGAAGAACCTCGAACTAAATCCTAAGCTAGGGCAAAAGATCTCTCTTGTAACGAAGGCGCTGCACCGGGAACCTGGAAGAACGCTCAACTTTTCAGATAATGGTCCCGGTAGCCGCAGCAGCGCGGAGGGCTTCGAAGTAACGACGGATGCCATCGATAATTTGGTTAGCACAAATGGCCTGCGGCGGGTCGACTTCATCAAAATGGACATTGAAGGAGCCGAGATGGATGCGTTAAGAGGTGCGGAACGGACAATTCGTTCTCACAGACCACGCCTTGCTGTCTGCGTCTACCACTCGCTGGAGGATTTCGTTCGCATACCCAGGTGGATCGGGTCCCTTGGTCTCGGATACAAGTTCTACCTCGACCACTTCACAATCCACGCCGAGGAAACGATCCTATTCGCCAGAGCGCCGAAGTAATAGGCCGCTCGCCTGCTTGGCCAATGGGCAAGCTGGCAGCCGGCCTACTGCGGGGAGGGCGGTTCTGGTAATGTAAAGTGAGACGAAGCAGACGGTTCGTCCCTAGGCGCGCAGGCAGCACTGGTGTGGCTAGCGCCTTGCACGAGGCATCTAAGAAAGGCATGGACGGATACAGGAAGGTGGACGTGTACGAAGGTAAGGGCACATGAGCACGGCGACGGCTCCGGAGCAGACGCTGGCGGAAGCGGCGCGCGCGCCGATGGGAGCGGGGGAACGGCCGGTGGTTGTGATACGCCCGACGCGGGGATGGACCGCGCTGCGGCTGGGCGAGCTGTGGAAGTATCGCGAGCTGCTGTACTTCCTGGTGTGGCGGGACGTAAAGGTCCGCTACAAACAGACGATGCTGGGAGCGGCGTGGGCCGTGCTGCAGCCGTTGCTGACGATGATGATTTTCACGCTGCTGTTCAGCAAGCTGGCCAAGGTGCCCTCCGAGGGCGTGCCGTATCCGATTTTTGCCTACTGCGCGCTGGTGCCGTGGACGCTGTTTGCGTTCGCGCTGGCCCAATCAGGGAATAGTCTGATCACCAGCCAGAATCTGGTGACAAAGGTCTATTTCTCGCGGCTGGTGATTCCCATCGCGCCGGTGCTGGTGGGCTTGGTGGACTTCGGCATCGCGTTTGTGCTGCTGCTGGGAATGATGGCTTACTACGGTGTGCACCCGGGAATTGCGATTGTGACGCTGCCGCTGTTCCTGTTGCTGGCCGTCGCCACGTCGCTGGGAGTGGGGTTGTGGCTCTCGGCGCTGAACGTGGAATATCGCGACGTGCGGCACACGATTCCGTTTCTCACGCAGTTCTGGCTGTTCGCGTCACCGATTGCGTATCCGAGCAGCGCCGTGCCAGCGAAGTGGCGGGTGCTCTATGGGTTGAATCCTATCGCGGGAGTGGTGGAGGGATTTCGGTGGGCGCTGCTGGGAACGCACAGGCCGTCCGTGCCGATGCTGCTGGCCTCTTCGGCGATGGTGGCGTTGCTTATTTTTAGCGGATTGGTCTACTTCCGCCGAGTGGAGAAGACTTTCGCGGATGTGGTGTGACGAGGAGTTTGGCTCGCCGGTACGGCACATATGAGCGCATTGGCAATCCACGCTGAAGGGATCGGGAAGCTCTATCACATCGGGCGACGGCAGACGCACAGGAATTTGCGGGATGCGCTGACAGACACGATGACGGCGCCCTTTCGCGCGGTGCGAGCGCGACTGAGCGGCGCGCAGGGAAATGGCAACTCGCGGGGAGAAACATTCTGGGCGCTGCGCAACGTTTCATTTGACATTGAAGAAGGCGAGATCATCGGCATTATTGGACGCAATGGCGCTGGAAAATCCACATTGCTGAAAATCCTGTCGCGCATCACGGAACCGACCGAAGGGCGAGCGGTGATTCACGGGCGCGCGGGAAGCTTGCTGGAAGTGGGCACAGGGTTTCATCCCGAGTTGACCGGACGGGAGAACATTTTCCTGAACGGGGCGATCCTGGGAATGTCGAAAGGAGAGATAGCGCGGAAGTTCGACGAGATCGTTGCGTTCTCGGAGGTTGAAAAGTTCATCGACACACCGGTGAAACATTATTCGAGCGGAATGTACGTGCGGCTGGCGTTCGCGGTGGCCGCGTATCTGGAGACAGAAGTTCTGTTCGTGGACGAAGTGCTGTCGGTGGGAGACGGAGAATTTCAGAAGAAGTGCCTCAACAAAATGCAGGGCGCGGGCGACGAGGGGCGCACCGTTTTCCTGGTGTCGCACAACCTGACGGCGATCCAGCGGCTTTGCCAAAAAGTGTTTTGGCTAGAGCACGGAAACATTGTGCTTTCGGGAACCGCAAAGGAAGTGGTGGGCGCGTATCTGAGCTCCACTTCGACGGCTGTTACGGAGCAAGAGTGGCCGGACCCGGATACGGCGCCGGGCAACGAAACGGTAAGGCTTCGCAGCGCGCGAGTGCGGCCGGTGGAACGGGGCGCGGGCGATGAAATTAACGTGCGGACACCATTCGCCATAGAATTCGAATACTGGAACTTGAAACCGCAGGCGCGGCTCAACTTGAGCCTGGTGGTGTACACAGAAGACGGAACGATGGCGTTCGTCACCGGGCCGAGAGGTGAACCGGTGTGGAATGGCAAACCGTTTCCGGCGGGATTGTTCCGCAGCGTGTGCTATGTGCCGGGCGACCTGCTGAACGACGGGATTCATCGCCTGCTGTTGCTGGTGGTGGAAAACCGATCCGTGGTCATCTACCGCCACGAGGACGTGCTGACGTTCGAAGTGAAGGAAGATATCTCGATGAGAGACGGCTGGCTTGGCGACTGGCCGGGGGCGACGCGGCCCATGCTGCGATGGACGACTGAGTTGATGTCACCGATCGCCGCCGAGCAACGGCGTTGACGCTGGTGACCGGCTGCTTGCGTCCAGATTATGCGCGATCACAAACAGGCCGATAAAGTGACCTATCCCAAGTCTGACTACAAGGAGTATCCGAAGACGCTCGATCCAAACGATCTTTGGGGTCAGGTGCGTCGCACGGTCTACGGCAAGCCCGTGTCCGACGAGCAGATCGCATTGATCGTTGCAGCAATTCGCGCCGGATTGCAATTCTCCAAAGAGGATATCGTCTTGGATCTCGCCTGTGGAAACGGAGCGTTGTCGAGTTATTTTTTTGAGGACTGCCGCTCGCTTCATGGCGTTGATTACTCGCCCTATCTGATTGAAATCGCCACGAAGCGGTTTCAAGTTCTGGGAAACTCGACGTTTATGGTGGACGACGCCGTTCATTATGTTCAAAGTGAGCCCGAGCCAGGCCGTTTCACAAAAGCGTTGTGTTACGGAAGCTTCGCTTTTTTTACCGAAGCGGACGCGCGACAGATACTCCGCGGTTTGCGCGAAAGATTCGTCAACGTGAGTCGCCTTTTTATCGGCAATGTGCCAGATCGAGATCGCGCGCATCTTTTTTATCCGCCGGGAACGGATTACTCTTCTGAATTGAAAGATCATGCAGGGCAAATCGGGATTTGGCGATCACAGGCTGAATTCTATACGCTTGCTGCGGACGAAGGATGGGAACTCACGTCAACCTTAATGCCACCTGAATATTATGCGGCCCATTACCGCTTCGACGCACTCCTAACGCCAAAGGCTCGGCTGCGATAGCTTTTGGAGGGCCTATCGGTGCAATCCATGAGGAAGACAAACACGACGGAGCTTGCAATTTTCGGAGGAGCAAAATTATTTGAGCAGCCGAAGTCGACCTCAAACCTCGTGGCGCCTGATTTCGAAAGATTTCTGAATTATTCAAAGCAATTCTTTAACAAACGGCATTATACCAATAACGGCCCGCTCGTCCGGCTGTTGGAAAAGCGTCTGGCGGATTTTCACCAGGCGCAATTTTGCGTGACATTCTGCAGCGGCTTCTGGGCGATTGCGGTGACAATGACAGCGCTGGCGCTTAGAGGGAGAAGCGAGGTCATCATTCCTTCGTTGTCCTACCGCCGCATCGCGGACCTGGCCGCGTGGGCGAAGTTGAAGCCCCGGTTTTGCGAGGTCGAGACGGATACTTTGGCGATGAGCGCCGGGACGGTTGTTCCGTGCATCAACGACCAAACGGCGTTGATCGTCGGGATGCATCCAATCGTCAATTGCTGCGACGTGGCGGGACTGGCAAGCCTGGCGGATGAGCATCGAATTCCGTTGTTGTTTGATTCGGTGGAGTCGGTTTACGAAGGCTGTTCATTGGGGAAAATCGGCGGCTTCGGGGACGCGGAATGTTTCTCGCTGCACGCGAGCAAACTGATTAACGGTTTTGAGGGCGGCTATGTGACCACCGATAACAAAGCACTGGCCGATAAATTGGCTGCCCTGCGCGGGTTTGGTTTTATGGGACAGGATAACATCGTCGTTGCCGGCGGGCTGAACGCAAAGCTGAATGAGATTCATGCGGCGATGGCGCTCGCCAATCTGGATGAACTTGAGGTTCAAATCATCCGCAACCGCGAGCGATATGAACGCTACAAACGCGGCCTGGCCCCTGTGAGAGGTATTCGTCTGGTCGAATTCGATGAGGCCCATCCAACCAGCTACAAAAATATTCTTGTCGAATTGCTCCCCGAGTGGCCATTAAGCCGACGCCGCACGCTGGCGGTTCTGCACGCCGAAAATATTCTGGCACGCCCCTATTACTCGCCACCGCTCCACCAAAAGAAAATGGACTATCCGCATATTCCGGCCAGCCTAGCAGTGACTGATTTGCTGGCCGAACGTTTTATGCTGCTTCCCTGCGGCGAGTTTGTGACGGTCGAAGATATTGACGGCGTCATCGGGTTGTTGGATTTTTTGTACCGACAAGGGCCGTCCATTGAAGCCCACGCGGCCTCATAATGAAAACTCATAAAACGCGAGAGAAGAGCTTCGCCCTGTTCGGCGCGCCGCCAGCATTTGAGAAGCCACTGCCGGTGGCGCAACTTTATTTTCCGTCGTGGGAACGCTATGAAGCTGCGATGCGCGGTATCTTCGAGCGCAGGTATTACACGAACCAAGGCCCCTTGGCGCGCCAACTTGAAGAACAACTCCAGCAATTCCTTGGTGTGAAGCATGCCATCTGCGTGGCAAATGCCACCATTGGTTTAATGATGGCTGCGGAGGCGCTGAACCTGAAGGGCAAAGTGATCCTGCCCGCGTTCACTTTCGTGGCTTCGGCCCAGTCATTGAGTTGGTGCGGGATAGAGCCAGTCTTCTGTGACGTGAATCCACTGACCCATCACATGACACCGGCGAATTTGGAAAAATGCCTGGACAGCGGCGTTAGCGGAATCATGGGTGTGAACTTGTGGGGCGGGACTTGCGATCCAACCGCCATTACGGAATTTGCCCGCCAGCACGCGCTGCCGGCGTATTTCGATTCGGCGCACGCGTTTGGCTGCGCGGTAAACAAAGTAAAAGTAGGCAATTTTGGCAGCGTGGAAGTTTTCTCATTTCATGCGACGAAAATTTTGAGCGCCACGGAAGGCGGTTGCCTTTGCACAAATGACGACGATTTGGCAGCCCGACTGCGAAATATCCGGAGCAGCTACGGCGCCGGAAAACCTATGGATGTACTCAAGACCGCCAATGGCCGAATGTCGGAAGCCCAGGCGGCGATCGCGCTGATGAGCCTGGGGGATTTTCCGGAAAATCAGCGGAACAACGAGCGTCTCCGCCAATCCTATGAGGCGCGCCTGAATTCCATTCCTGGAATTCGCGTTATCAAACCTTCCGGCGTTTCCTTTTCGAACTATCAATATCTGGTTTGCGAGGTGGACGAAAATTTGCTGGGCTTTCCCCGGGATGTTTTGCTCACGCTGTTGAAGGCTGAGAACGTTATCTGCCGGCGTTATTTTTATCCCGGCGTGCATCGCACTATTGAATACGTTTCAAAACAGCAAACGGGGGCTGATCTGCCGGTTACGGACCGCCTATGTGCCACGTGTCTCCAATTCCCCATAGGAGCGATGGTTACGCTTGAGGCTGTTGAGACGATCTGCGACATCGTGCAACGGGCGCATCTCGCGTCGGAATTATTCCAATCTGTACCTACTCAGGAGTGGCAATGAGACTTGGCATCATGCAACCGTTGGAGAGCTGATGTGCGCTTTGGCATTATGCAGCCGTACTTCTTTCCATACCTCGGACATTTCGCGCTGATCGCCAATGTCGATTCATGGGTTGTCTTCGATGTGACGCAATACACGCCAAAGAGTTGGATCAGCCGCAATCGCGTATTGCACCCGGCCGCAGGAACGAACTGGATCAGTGTTCCGCTAAGGCATTCCAGCAGATCGATCAAAATCCATGAAGCAAAAATACTCGATTTGAATGCAACAGCGCAATCGACCGTCGGCAAGCTGAGTCATTATCGACGTCGCGCACCCTTCTACAGGGAGGTCGAGGAGCTTGTTAAAGCGACCTTCGCTGCTTGTGGCGACGATGATTCTCTGGTGAATTTGAACGTGCATGGCCTAGATATGATGTGCGAATACCTAGGAATCCCTTTTCAACGACAAATTTGTTCGCAGATGAGTTTGCCTTTCCCTGCCGAAACGGGACCCGGCGATTGGGCACCCGAAATCTGCCGCCTTGTCGGCGCGACGTCCTATTTGAACCCGATCGGCGGCAAGGCATTGTTCGACCCCAAAAAGTTCGACGAGATTGGCGTATCGCTGGCTTTCTTGTCGATGGCGGAATTCAGGTACGAAACCAAACCGTTCGAATTCATTCCGCATTTGTCGATTATCGACGTATTGATGTGGAATTCCCCCGAAACCGTTAGAAACGCAATAAAAATGTGCGCTTCTATCGACCAAGCGCGCGTGGGCTAGGCGTCACTGAAAGGCGCCGCCGAAAGTCGTTTGGAGTGTAGAACGTGCTCGTCGAGGACACCGAAATGCAACGTGCTCGCCGCTTCCGGCGCATTGACGTCCCTGCTCGCATACGAGTTGTGTTTGCGGCGGTCATGGCTATTGCTTTTTGTCTGACTTAGGCTCGTCCTTGCCCAGTTGGCGCAAATCCTTTTTCTCGATACCTTGCATCATTTCATGGCGACGAGTGAAGTAGTGGGCCACCGAAGTCGACAGGTCCGTTGGCACCACGCGGAATTGGTTCGAAGCCATTTCGCTCCAGGAAATCGGGCCACGCTCCGGGATCAAATGCATACCCCACTGAAACAACAAGCCCAAGTTCCATAATACCAGTAATGCGATCCCGGCAATCGCGCCTCGCCAAGCAACGCGAGTGTCACGCACGAGTTTCTCGGACGCAGCGAGAAGCGCCGTGAAGCCAAGAACGAATATCGGCGTCAACGATACGAAGAAGCGGTTGCCGTAAGAGGAGATTCCGTCCCAATCGGGATAAGTTGCGATCAGGAAGTAAAAGGCCAACGCGGACAAGACGACCGCCCATCCAAGCACGCGGTCGCGGCGCACTACGAAAAACAGCCCTGCGGAGGCGAGCAATAAAATAGGCGTCCAACTGAACAGCCCATGATCGGAAGAGAAAAGCACTTGGGCCAACAGAGGATTCGTCAAATGCCAGACGCCCACCTCGGTGTAGCCGGTCGAGAACGGACTGCCATAAATTATCCAGCGACTGACCAGAGTAGGAAGAAACGCAAAAACCAGGGTGGCTGCAAATACGCAGCTTCCCAGAACAAGGGGCCGAAATTCGCGTGTCTTGCTTGATGGTGCAGAACGAAGAATGCGCGCGGCAGTGACGATCAATTCCACAAGCACTACGAGAAGAAAAAGCGCGTTTGGATAGTAGACGTCGAGCATGAGTCCGGCAATCAGTCCGAGCAGAAGCCACTGCGACAAGGTTCGCGCGGCTCGTGTGCGGTCCCAATACCACAGGAATAATGCGACGATAAAGGCGGAGTGTGCATGGGACCACGACGGATTGAAGTACATATAAACGAGCAAAGAACTCGCAAACCAGATGCCGAGGGTCGCGAGAAAGGCCCAGCGCTCAGAAAAGTATTTTCGTGCCAGGCGAAACGAAAGGAACAGTCCAAGGAATCCGGCCAACGCTGTAATGAACGCCATAGTGTCGATGTAAGGCCAGGAAAAACCGTCGGCAGGAATACGGGCGCCCAAATGATCCGCAGCGAGGACCGCGGTGTGTGTCACGGCGAGAAAAGGGATCCAAATCAGCGCCGGACCGATGGTGAAGTGATTGTCCAAGTGGCCGGTGCGCGTATATTGGTCGGCCCGCAGGTGGCCAGAGGCATCAATTCTGCCCAAATAGAAACTGGGATTCGCGCGGAGCCAGTCCTGCTCGAACTGCAGATTATGATTCACGACGATGGCTCGCGCATAGGCGTAATAGCCGACTCCATCGCCGCGCACCCAGGGATTCGCCAACGGCAAGGTTAGGATAAAAATCAGAATAAGGATCTTGTCGTATCCATTCAGCGTCGCGCTTTGCCCCGGCGAGGTCATTTTACTTCACTGCGATCGCCAGCAAACTCTGGCCGACAGGCGGCTCCCAAATCTGTTCTAGTCTGAAACTCCACGGAATGATCCAACGGTCATACCAACGCACCTGACGAGGCCGGAGCGTCCTCTGCCGAAGGACTCTGCCGGCAAAAAACCAGGAAGCGATACCCAGAAAGTTGACGTAACGGGCCTGTTCGACGCGAAAACCCGCGCGTTCAAGTTTCTTCCTCAATATAGGTTTGCTATAGCGACGGTGATGCTCGAAGGCCGCGTCGAGAGAACCGTAATTCCATTCGAGAGCTGGCACGAACAGCAACACGCGGCCGCCAGGACGCAACGAGTGCTGTATTTGCAGTAAAAGAGCGTCGTCATCAGAGATGTGTTCGAGAACATTTACAAGAACGATCGAATCGGCAGACTCCTCCAGCACAGAGGGATCAAACGCGCCGGAGTGAAGCCGAAGCCGAGGATTATCCCCGAATTGCTTCTGCAATAAGGGAAACAGATTGGCGCTCGGCTCAAAAAGAACAAGTTTCGAAATGCGATTAATTCTCAACAGCAATTCAGAAAAAGTGCCTGCACCGGCCCCGATCTCAATAACTCTCGTGCCGAGATATGGAGCAAAAAAATCCAGAATCCAGCGACAATAATTCCGGGCCTGTGCCATCGCATCCAACTCGGTTCCGGAATAGACAAACGGATCGTTCACGTTGGCCAGGCTACCGACTACGCATTCCACGAATGCGCAGCTGGTCCCGGAATTCCGCAACGCGAGCGCTTTCGAAAACATTACATTCCCCGCTAGACCCGCCCCAAATTCTCACAGAGCCACCGTTCCTCCGGCTTCGGTTTCAGCGCTCGCCGGTACGAACAATGGTACAGGCTGCCCAGCCTCGACAACAATGCCTTCGCGTTTCGTGCGGAAATATGCGACGACTCTGTCTACGATAGAGTGAAGAGGCGTTGTGGGGCAATCTCCGGCGATCCTATGAAGCTTTTCGAGAGAAGGAACCCTGCGGAGCATGTCTTCGAAGCCGGGCTCGTATGCTTCGTCGTAGGGGACATAAGTGATTGGAGAAGAGCTCGCGGTTCTTTGCTTGACCATTTGGGCGAGGGCTTCGATCGTCACTTCCTGGTTGCTACCAATGTTAACGACCTCTCCCACAGCCAGACCGCTATCCACCAAGCGAAGGACGGCCCGAATGCAGTCCTGAACATCGCAGAAACACCGAGACTGTTGCCCAGATCCAAAAATAGTGATGGCGGGCCCATCGAGAGCTTGCGCCACGAAATTCGGCAAGACCATTCCGTACCGGCCTGTTTGCCGGGGGCCTACGGTGTTGAAGAAACGCGCGACGATGACGGGCAATTTTTTTTCTTTCCAATACGAAAGAGCCAGAAATTCATCGAGCGCTTTCGATGCCGCATAACTCCAGCGGCCTTTCGTCGTGGGGCCGAGGACAAGGTCTGAATCCTCGTGGAAGGGTATCTTGTCGCTTTTTCCGTACACTTCCGAGGTGGATGCCGTAAAGACAAGCTTCTTTTTCTTGCTGGCGGCTTCGAGAACCATCTGCGTGCCATTGACGTTCGTTTCGATGGTGCGGACTGGGCTTTCGACGATTAGCCGTACGCCGACTGCCGCGGCCAGGTGAAAGACAACCTCCGATTCGTCTACTAACTCCGCCAGAAGATGGCGATTTTGAAGCGAGTCGAACACATAATGAAATCTACTGCTACTTTTCAGGTGGCGGATATTTTCGACACTGCCAGTCGACAAATCGTCCAGAATAAAAACATCGTCACCGCGCGCAATCAATTGTTCCGCAAGATGCGACCCGATGAATCCAGCTCCGCCTGTGATGAGTGAGCGCATGAATACCCTCCGTTAGAGATTATGAAATTTTGCCGGGCGTCTTTGCCTCTTCTTCTTCCCCATAGGCATAAGAGTAGGGATGATAGCGATACGAGTAGTAGTAATCCGGAGCGCCAGAATCTACAGCATTCAAAATAACTCCGAGTAACCGACCTTTCACGGCGGAAAGCAAGTCGCGAGTGCGGCCGAACGCTTCCTTCGGCGTCTCTCCGCTCCAAACGACAAGTAACACGCCGTCGACGACGGCCGAGAGAATCACGGCGTCTGTAGCCGCCATAATGGGTGGAGAGTCCAAAACGATGAACTTGTAGCGGCGGCGCAGATCTTCGATGCCCTCGGACATTCGGTGCGAGGACAAGAGGTCTGCCGGATTCGGCGGAATTGGTCCGGTCAAGATCGCGTCCATGTTCGGAATCGCCGGATGCGAAACGACCACGTCGTGCAAGGTCGCAACTCCGGCAAGATACGAACTAAGTCCGATGTCCTGCCCGTGACCATTAGGCAGGTTCAAGGCTCTCCTGATTCCGGGCTTCCTCAAATCAGCATCGACCAAGAGGGTGCGGTCTCCCAGTTGAGCGAGAGTTACGGCAAGGTTGGCCGCAGACGTTGTCTTTCCCTCGCGTGGCAGCGCGCTGGTAACCAAAATGACCTGAGGAGGATGGTCGGGCTGCGAAAGCAAGAGCGACGTTCTTAAGGCTCGAAACGCTTCCGAAACGACCGATTTTGGCTGTTGCAGCGAAATCAACTCGATGCGCGAATCAGGGCCGTCCGCGTTGATTGCTGCTTGGCGAGAAATTCGTACGAGTGAGCGACTGCCATTCCCGTTCGAGAAAGCTGGTACCACGGCGAGAGACGGCAACCCGGTCAAATGCAGGATATCGTCGGGCGACTTGACGGTATTATCGAGGTATTCCCGCAGAAATGCGATGCCCACTCCGCCGACGATTCCGACAAGAAATGCCAGCAAAATATTTCGGGATTTTTGCGGACGCGCCGGCGTGGACGGCACAAGCGCCGGATCGACGACACGGATGTTGCTGGAACGCAAGCCAGCGGAAATGCCAGCCTCTTTCAGTTTTTGGAGTAATCCATCGTAGAGCTCTTTGTCCGACTCCGCGTCATGTTTCAAGAGGTTATATTCGACCAATTTCTGGGCCATATTATCAGCCAGGACCTCTTGGCGGTTTAAGTCACGTTCGACCAGAGCCTCCCGAGCCTGCGTTTCACGATAATCCGTGTCGATCTGGTGAATCATCCCTTGCTTCGTGTCATCCAACTGTTTTTGCAGATCAGCTTCTTCGGCTTTAAGCCGCTGAACTTTAGGGTAATTTGGCCCGAACTGATTGAGCGCATCGATGTACTGTTCATCCAGATCCGATTTTTTCTTGACAAGATCCTGCACCGCGGAGTTTCCCAGAACGGCAGTCAATGACTCGGCGTTTGCCGAATGAGCCAACTGGTACGTGGCCTCCTTTTGTGCAAGTTGGGTCTGAATGTCGGTGAGGGTCTTGCTGAGGTCCGCAAGCTTTTGCGTGGTCGTATTCTGATTTGCATCGACCATCCAGATTTGGTTTTGGCGTTCATAGACGACTTCATCTTGTTCCGACTTTTCCATCTTGGCGCGCAGGTCTTCTAATTCGGAGCGGAGGAAGTCCGAGGCACGCATTGTCGCGTCATAATGACTCTGCAAATTTGCTTCGATAAAATTCTGGACATGAGCGTTTACGACTTGAGCCGCGAGCTGTGGATCTTGCGCCGCGAACTGCACTTCAATGAGCCTGCTGTTGGGCACACGAATGACGCTTAGTGCACCAAGAAACGCGCCCAAAATGGGGGGCTCTTTCTGATTGGGTCCGAGCGTCACCAACTCGCCAGGATTGCCACCGAATTCCGGGTAGCGGGGCAAATCCATCGAGCGAATGGTCTTCATCGCAAGAGTTTCGCTCTCCAGGATTTTGATCTGCGTTTCAATGTAATTGTCCAGATCGACGGACATATCAAAGGAATTACTGTCCTGGAACGGAAGTGTATTATAACTCTCGCGGTCGACTTCGACTCGTGCCGATGCCACATACACAGGCTTCATCTTAAAGGATGCAATGGTCACGATTGTGACGACGGTCAGGAGAAAAGTGAGGATCATCCACTGATGTTTTCGTAGGATGATAAAGTAGTCGCGTAGATTCGGATCACGCGCAACGGGCTCCCAGTTCACGGGCGGAGTCGGCGACACAACGGACAAGGAATCCCTGCGTCGTTCAATCGGTGCGAGTTTTGGCGCTTCCTCCATCAGAAAGACCTTTCGTTTTCTCCCTACGGGATTCGATAAATCGCTATGCCAGTGCCAATTCCGAGGGCCGCCGTGCTAGCCCTGCCCAGAATCCGCTTTGCGGAGCTGTCTGGAACGTACAAAACGTCGCTTGCGTACAGCCGAACGTCCGGAACCTTGCGGTCCATTATTTTTTTCAATTTGACGTTGATCTGCTTGGTTTCGCCAGTGGCGGGATCTTTGCGCAATATCACAGCGTTGTTGGCTTTGGCCGTACCTTGGAGACCGTGAGCCAAAGCGATAATCTTCATGGTATTAATTGCTTCGCCCGGGTCGTTCAGCGTATAGCCTCCAGGCTGCACGACAGCACCCGCTACATAAACGATACCTGCTCGAGGTACCGTGATCACATCTCCGCCGTACACAGGAATATTGAAAGCAGGATCGCCGGACCGCAACAGGTCAGATACACGAATCTTAATGATCGTAGGCTTGTCATTGGGTGTATCCACAGGCGGATCAGCTTCGCCACACGTAGCCGCCGGTTCTGTTTCGCGGGTGATGAGGACGGAATCGCCAGCGTCGTCGGCAATGCCGTTCGCTGAAGCGAGCACTTCGAGTAAACTTGTCGGTCGCACTTCGTGAAAAACAATGGGATGCCCCACGGCGCCGATTACCGAAATTGGATCGCTGCTCTGCTCCTTGACCATGACCGAGACTTGCGGGTGCATTACCAGTCCATTGACCTGAAGCAGTTTCTCAATTCTTTGACCGAGTTGAAACGGCGTGCACCCGGCTACCGGAATGCGCTCGGGAACTAGGGGCAGTGAGATAAGTCCGGTCGGGTCTACGCGAACATCACGAGAGAGATCGGGCACATCGAAAACGTCGATATGTACAACATCGCCCGCGCCGATCGGGATATCTCCCATCGGAGGGCGCGCCGTTTGCGCCAGTTCGTGAATTCTAGCGTTCGCCTGCTGCGAAGTTTGCACCTTATCTTGGCTGAAGCAGGCTTGAGCCCCACACAAAAGGAAAAGGATCAACCAGATAGAGTACGCCCTTCCGCAGTCCAGTGCCTTCTGGACCGTAGAAGCCATGAATCGACAGAGACCCCGGCGAAAACTATGAACTAGGGTCTGACCCAAAGTCAATGCCCGAAGTCGTGTAGCATCCTCTAAGGGTGCAGTGCGGGTTTCTTACGTTCTAGTACTGGAGTAGTGCTCAGCGCGATCATCCCCAAAAAGACTAGTCCGTTCGCCGGAATGTGGAGGTTGAAGTCCACAAGACTATGCACCGCCATGCCGGCGCATGCGGTTACTCCGGCGGCGTGTATCGCCTTGGAAAAAGACGTTTGCTCCCGGACGAGGCGCATTCTAGCCTCGCGAAGCCACAGCAGGAGGAAAGCCAGCGCGCAAATCCCGCCCACGATGCCAGTTTCGGCTAAGGCTTCAACATAGTCGTTGTGAGCGTGATCCACGATTTTTCCGTCATAGTAAGGTTCATAACGGGGATACACAGCAACCAGAGTGCCAAGCCCGCAACCGATGAGTGGGTGAGCCAAAAATACATGCCACGTTCCTTTGAGCATGGTTACGCGGCGATTCGCGGTGAGTTCGTCGGCGTGGCTACTAAAACGATCCAAGATGCGATTGGTTCCCAACCAACCCACTGCAAGCAGGGCCGCCAGCAACACGATTGCAAAAGGCACCATCTGCGACTTTTTGGAACGCGCAACGTAGACGATCAGCGCAAGAACGCCTACTTCAAAGACGAAGCTCACGATCCCGCCGCGGGAACCCGTCAGCAGCAATGCAGCAATCGGCGCCACGGTCAGTATACCGACGAATGGCATTTGCTCCGTGCGTACGCCACGGAACAGGACTAGCGAAAGACCGACGGGCGCGAGAAGCTCCATCAATCCCGCAAAATCATTGCGATTTACGTATGGACCAAACGGATTGCCTCCGTTCGTCAACGGCCGATACCAGTACAGCACATAGTGGGACGTAAAATTCTGCGCAATACCGAACACGGCGACACCAAACGCAAAACACATTAAAAACCATGTTAAAAATCTCAAGTCGCGCGGATTGTGAAACGCTTGGCCAATTAAGAAAAACAGCAGCGAACAAGCGGATATCTTCAACAGTGCAACACTGGTGAGAAATGGATACGCAGTCGCTCCGAACGCCAGCTGCAACATCGCAATTCCGAGGAAAGCTAAAAGAGGCCAATAGATAGGGCTCCAATGCGTTTCGATTTCGCGATTGTGACAGATCAGAATCGCCCACCATAGAAAAAGAAGGGCCGCACCGGCTTCCAGAATGGATTCCGACCAGATCTCAACCGTGCCGAAGGCCAGAACGCTGAACACGATCAGCAGGCAGATTCCTATTCGAAGAAGTCTCATAACGAAGGGTGGTTAGACTGCGCCGCCTCTGGGACCATTGTGACGTCATCAATCCAGATCGCGCCGCTAATTTTATTATCGAATAAACGACTGGGAAAACGAACTAGTCGAACTTCAAGAAAATGAGTGTTCGGGCTGGTTGTGACTTTCGCGCGCAGCGCGGTCCACGGCATCGTTCCCACAATGTTCGGAGTCAACACGTAGACATCGCGCTCGTGCCGCGGATCGAAGAGCTCAAAGTGGAGCCCGCTGTCCGTGGAAATAGACTCAGTGCGCACATAGGCCTGAAAGTCGTAAGTAGTATCCGGTCGAGCTGGTTCAATCTGCTGCACGTGAGCAAAATCCATATTTACGCCGCCGGTGAAACCTACACGCAGAGATTGCGAACCAGAATGATAAACGGAAGAATCGGTGCTGATATACGCTCCCGGAAGCTGCTGAAAGCGCCAATCGAGGCCGCCATTCGCTATTGGGGTCTCGAATCCTCCATTCCAGACAATGGAATCATCCATGGGCGTCGCAACGGGCCAGCGTGACGCTTCGAGCGCTTCGTGCCATACGCGTCGCGCGTCATCGGCGCGATCCTCAGCAATCAGTTCATCCAGTAATGGAAATGTCCTTCTGATTTCAATGACCTGCCGGCGAGAGAGCGCAACAATTCGCTTCCAGGCTTCGAGCGCGTCTTGTGTTTCATGAATGCCTAGAAAAAAATCCAACGCTGTAAGATCGGCGTCTTCATTTGCCGGAAGAACGCTGCCAAGAATCAAATTCACATCTGGATCAAAATTCCAAACACTTCGTATCGCCAATGGTGTCAGGCTCGGATCATTCAGGAGGGCTCGATGGATTTCCGAAAGACCTTGTGTCGCCTGGCCCTGACGAAGAAGAAAATTTCCATACTTCCATGCGACGTCCGCGGAAATCGGATAATCGCGCTTTGCGTTTTCGTACGCTTCCTGTGCGTGCGAGACATCTCCCGTGGCTTCGTACGCATTTGCCAGCGCAATCCAATGTGACGCGGACAAAGGATTTATGCGCACTGCGCGGAGGTAATAGGATATCGCGAGGCTCGGGTTGGTTTCATTGAGAGAGAACTGTGTGGACTCACCTAGTCGCGCCCACGCCTCAGCATTTCCGGGAACCAATTCGGCCGCACGAATTTGCTTAGCAGGTTGTCCTGAGTTTTCCCAATACCAAGCCAAACTCAGCTTGCCCGCTTGATAAATCATCGTTGCTGAAACTGCCACGGCCAAGCAAAGGATCGCCCATCGTCTGCCGGAACCTTCGAAATTCGACCCCACGATTTTGTAATCTGCTATGAAGCCGACTTGATACGCAAGGACAAAATTGAAGGCATCGCTGTACGGGCCGGCAGCCGGACAGATGAGAATTTCATCTGAGGTTGCGAGCGAGATCTTCGCAAACTAAGTCATACAGCCGCCCTAATTGCGCAGTAGAATCGCGGGCGACCAGGTTGCGAATCGGTAGAGACTCCGCGATTTGGCCCAGTACGCGAAATTCTTGAGCTCGCATCGTCGTGTCAAGAATCGTGTTGCCGTAGGTATTGGCCACCAGACTCATCAGAGCGGCCTGGGGAGGGAGAGCCTCGATAAAAGGCGCGCGTGAATCGCCCGAACGATTTGCCAATATATAAATCGCTGCCAGCGGAAGTGCTTCGCGTTCCAATCGCGAACCGCTGCCTTCTAATGGCACGCGAAGCTTATCCACCGCAGGCATTTCAGAGACCGGCTTATCCTCCCCGGTAAGCATGTACACCGTCTCCGGCCAGAGATTCAGATAAGGAAAAGCGGGAAGAACACAGAAGGAACGTCCGCGCTCAACGAGGGAAGCGATATCGTCCGACAGAATGGAATGGCCTCTTCGTGCAAACAATGCAGCAGTGGTCGATTTCCCAGCGCCCGGCACACCGACAAACGCTATCGCTTTGCGTTTGAATGCAACTGCGCTCGCATGCAGGCATATGACTCCGCGGAGACGCAGCACAACCCCGAGCACTGGGCCGAGTAGAAAATCGGCGACGTCATTCTGCTCCATCGGCTTCTCCATGGGCGCGGCGCAGCGTATGCCGATGTTGGTCAAGCTGGCATTCAGGTAGAACGTGAGACCATGGCTATAGTGGATCCTATATCCCCCGTCATTATTTCGTTTCCAGATTTTCAGGGCCGGATGGCCGTTCTCGTCGCAGATCTCGCTCACATACCAAGGCGTTTCTTCCGCGGCGTCCTGCGCGGACTGTACTTCGTCCGCGTCAAAGTTTACCGAGACATCCTGGGGAGCGTCTGGGGTTGATTCGACTGGATCAAGTCTGGGAATAGGTTGGTTGGACGCTAACCGAAGGCCGTAAATAACGTAAGAATAGGGCCACTTCACGGAAACCTCGTCTTGTGTTGTCTACTCCTGCCCGCGTCAGGTGCACCTGTGTGCCCCACCTTTTGCGTCAGGTCCTTGACGGTTCCATGAATAATTAAGACAGGAGACTTGTATGGTTTCTTCGACACGCGGCAAACAATCAGGTTGGTTGATCGTACTAAAAACTCTGCATCCGGCTTCGTCGTGAAACCGGGCTTCTTAGGAAGATACGACGAATCTAACGGTGATAAAGACTCTAAACCCTTGTCTTGATACGGCCCCTCCCACCCCCAACGTCAAACGTGCCGTGCGATCCAACGTTGCGGGTCAGGTCTGCAACCGTACCATGAACGATCAAGACAGGAGATTTATATGGCTTCTTCGACACATCAGACCTTGCCGGCTGCATGGTCTACCACCTCATGAATTCTATACTAATTCGGTAGCACGACCGCAATCATAAAGTTTTCGGGCGCCTCGAACAAACAACGCTACTACATTTACGGGCCGTGTTCACCTCGAAAATTCAACGACTGCGGCGCGCGTTGCTTCTAGTCGCTCAACGTTGGCTTTGCAGAAAGCGACAACAGCCAGAAGTTGAGACAAGCGGGATTTATTTTCAGTTCTGCTTCTTCCTCGTTCATATCTGGCCGCAACAACGACGCCGGGCTCCCATTAATATAATGCTTTAACTGGTGGGCGGGTTGCATTTTGACCAGGGGTTCTGTCTCGTCGCACTTCAGAGCTGCAAGTAAGGGGTGAAAAGGGGATGGAGTCTTCGGCCTCAATCGTATTGCCTCGGGCAGCCTTCCGCGCATCGTTTCGCGCAGCAGGTACTTGCGGAAGAACCATGGCATCGAGGGTAAGGCTAGAAGAAAGTTCACCAACCGGAGGTCCAGAAACGGATACCGGACCTCAACCGGTTGATGTGTTGTACCAGGATTTTCCATCCGAAACAGGAAATCCCATTGAGGCAAGAAAAGCGAGGCATAGCCTCGAGGATGGCGTGGATGAGTGTTCCAGGGAAGGTTGTCGAGTGGGCTACTCCAACGAGCCTGGAGATTGAAGCGGGCTGCCAGATCGGGCTGTATCCAGTCAGGAAAGGACGCGCGGGATTCGCGCGGCGAAAACAAGCGTCGCATTCTGCGCAAAGGGCCTCGAAGACCATCGGGCGCCTGGAACCTGCGCAAAACGTGCTCAGCCAAATCCGCAAGCGCTCGACCGGAACGCCCTTCGCGCCAAAGGTGGCTAAGGTGCTGTATCATCTCAAACTCCATCAAATTGTCGATACCTTCTCCGGAAAACAAGACGTTCACTTTAGCCGCAATCGCTTTGAATTCGCCCGTCAGAGTGCTCGGGAAGGGGTACGCAATCGGTTCGGGCCAGTGCATATTGGGATCGTCCCAGCCGTCAAGGATTCCCACGCTGTCGACCACCGAAAAATGAAGCGGAATCTGAAAAGCAGAAGCCACGGCGCGGGCAGCGCTTGGGTCACTGTCAGATGAAACGTTCTGATGGATCGACGTAAACGCGTGCAGTTCCAACGCTGGGTATTTTTCTTTATGCAATTCATGAGCCACAGCCGCGACACTTGAGGAATCGAGCCCGCCACTTAGAAGAATTCCGGCTTTGTTCGTCCGCAGCCGGTCTTCGACGGCGCTCTTAAATAGTTCACCAAAGTGTTCAATGTATTCGCGACGCCGCTGATAGTGAATCGCGCCGTCCGTGGGCGGACGCCAGTACTCTCGCAAATAGATCCCGGAATGCGACCATCGAAGAAAGTGCGCGCGCGGCAGGCGGTGGATGTCGGCAAATGAAGTTGAGGCGGGATCATAATTCATCCCGAAAAGAAGGAAATCCGCGATCGCTGCATCATTCAACCGATCGGAAACTGGGGGATGAAGGCGGAGGCAATCAAGTGTGTTGCTAAAGATAAAGGAATGGTCAACTTCAGCGAAGTAAAAAGGCCTGATGCCGAAATGATCGCAAGCGCAAAAAAGCTGGGCGCGCTTTGCGTCCCAAATGGCGAACGCAAAATCCCCGAGGAGGTGATCGAGACACGCCTCACCCCATGCCTCATAAGCGTGGAGGAGCAATTGAGGATCCGCATCGGAAAGGTTGACTTCCCTGCCGCTCGAACGAAGGGCATCGACGAGTTCTCTTCGGGCGTCGAGACGCGCATCTGCCACGATCCAGGTGCGCCCGTCGAGGGTTGCCGGCTGGCGTTCAGGCTCGGAATTGTTCGCATGAGAAAGAAGCGCGTGACCCAGCCCGACAGGACCGTCGGTCCAAATTTCCTGCGCGTCCGGTCCGCGGAAGGACAGCCAGTTCGTCATCCGACGCAACAGATCGGAATCGACTGGCCTACCATCCGAGTAGGCTATGCCGACAATCCCACTCATTTTTGTGCAACCATCTTGCCGGTGACAGGACCCGCGAAAGGCGCATATCGAGTCTGTACGTCGTCCGAGTCATTGATCGCGCGCCCGGCGACCTCAATCCACGCGTGAGCTTCTAACTGATTGCCAATCTTCCTTGCGCCAATTCGCAATTGCGCCGGAATTCCCCGCCGTCGAAGTAGCCAGCACAACGCAATCGAACGGGAAAGGCAGTTTCCGCGAACGACACCGCGGCGGGAGGCAGCATCCAGCATGCGGCTGGCAGACTGAGACTCGGTGAAGATCCGGGTGGCATCACGCTGATTCGTCAAGACAGCGCTGCCGTGCCATTTTTCCGAGGCCTGCTGAATGCGTCGAAACGTGGATACGCGCAACCAGATCACCACAACTGGAAGGAATAGCAATCCCAGAAAAAAATCTCGGCGCTCCCGGCCGGAGAGATTACAAAAGCGCACCCAAGTAGCATTCATCGCGTTTACCGTAGCCGCGCTTGGCTCCTTGTTACTATAGATGCGATGACCGCAGAAAAGCGCTTAATACGGAGCACATCAGAATTGTTTCCGGCAATAATTTGTGGCCGCGAAGCTTCAGGGAGAATCACCAGTCAACTCCACTAGGCCCTCACGAAGCAATTTTTCAAGCAGGGCGCGTAGATCGCTTTCGGCTTGCTGCGGAGTGACATCGTATTCCTCGACGATCACGTCGCGAATCGCACTCATGTTCGTGGGTTGCTGGAGCAACTGCCAAATCCGCGCTCCGACGGGATCCAATCCATAATAGACACTGTTCTTCATGTTGAGGATGGCCGCCTCATCGCCCAGTTCGCACGAAACCTGCTGCTTCGTTGCCACGAGAATCGCATCGTTGGTGAGGTCGCTGTTCATCGAAACCTTCCCGAACATGAATAGAGGGTAGCCGTATATTCTTCAGTTCAACATCAAGAGCAGTAGGATCGCAACCCTTAGAGATTGCGTGAAGACGACTGCGTAATTCTACTTGGATTTGCCGCGGCCGGGCAACGCCGAACTGGATTCCGAACGGCAAGTTCGGTTATAAAGACAATCCGTGGCCGCGGACGCGATCATCGTTCGAAATCTCGAGAAATATTTCCCGCCTTCCTATTCGGGGTGGCGGGCCCTGATGCAGCCAGTAGCACGTCTTACGCTGCGAGCGCTGGCAGGAGTTTCGCTCTCTGTCGAGCGGGGAGAAGCCGTCGCGCTGATTGGCGAAAATGGCGCTGGCAAATCCACGCTGCTTAGAGTGCTGGCCACTTTAATTGTGCCGTCGCGCGGGCAGGCCGAGATTTTCGGTTGCGATGTAGTAAGAGATGGAGCGGGCGCGCGCAGGCAACTTGGCTATTACACCAGCGGCGACGAGGGATTTTATGGACGCTTGACTGGACGCGAGAATCTGCGTCTGTTCGCGACAATGAATAATTTAACGCGTCGTGAAGCGTCGCGGAGAATTGACGAGCTGGCAGAATTGCTGGGCATGAACGAGATATTGGACCGGCAGTCGCGCACCTATTCGACAGGCATGTTGCAGCGATTGGGCCTCGCGCGGTCTCTTCTACACGCGCCGGCAGTGCTACTTCTCGACGAGCCTACGCGCAGCCTTGATCCCTTGGCGGCGGCCGAGTTTCGCCGTTTCCTCAAAAACGACATCGTGAGCCGGCTTGGGACGACGCTGCTCTTTGCCTCTCACACGCTCGGCGAAGTTGAAGAGATGGCAAGTCGAGTTGTATTACTTGCCGAAGGGCGCATCCTCGCATTCGATACTCCGCGCAATCTGTGTGGACGGACAGGCGCGGCCCATTTACAGGGAGCTCTCGAACGCCTGGCGGGACCGTTTTCCTCGACGGAACGTAACGGATGAACATGCGCCTTACGATTGAAAAGTTGTGGGCCTTTTTTCGCCGTGACCTTGCGATTGCACGCGGCTATCGCAGCGCCTTTATTTTGGAAGCTTGCGAGGCGTTGTTTGGTGTCGCCACGTTTTACTACCTTTCGCGATTCGTCGAGAGCCCTCAACTCTCGAGCGCCCTTCCGCAAGGAGGCAGCTATTTCGCATTTGCGTTGATCGGCTTTGCCTTCTTCGATTATCTGGGCGTGGCCTTCAATGCATTTGACTCAAGCCTCGAGGAGGCGCGTCAGAATCGCACGCTCGAAGCATTGCTCGTGACACAAACTTCGCTTCCCATCACGCTGCTGGGTTCCGTAATCTATCCGTTCGTTCTGACGTCCTTACGCACTGTGGTGTATCTCGGATGGGGAGTTCTCTTATTCGGGTTTTCGGCCCGCTCAGCAAACTGGCTTGGCGCGATACTGATCCTGCTGGCTTCAATCCTGGCGTTTGCCGGCCTGGGAATTTTCTCGACCAGCTACACGCTGCTATTCAAACGCGGCAATCCGGCAAAATGGATTCTTCTGGGGCTTTCTGGATTTCTCGGCGGGACGATGTATCCGGTTTCGATTTTGCCGAAATACTTGCAGGATGTCGCGCGATTGATTCCGATCACCTATTCGCTGGAGGGTATGCGCGCCGCGCTGCTCGGCGGAGCACCGCTTCGCCTGTTGTGGCCTTCGATCGTTGCTTTGATGGTCTTTGCGGCAATTTTATTACCGCTGTCCTTTTTCACGTTTGCGTGGGCGCTGCGCCGGACAAAAATCACCGGAACACTCACGCATATCTAGCTATGAATGAAAAACGGCTGGCACAGCGGAACGTTTTCAGTCGAAGAAACGATATCGCAAAATGGCATAGAGCGTCACCACGCCGTCGCGCCAAGTGATTTTCTTGCCTTCCTCGTACGAGCGGCCCGCGTAAGAAATCGGGACTTCGTAAATTCGCCATCGTGCCTTGGCCACGCGCGCCGTTACTTCCGGCTCGAAGCCGAAGCGATTCGAGCGCAGGCGCATGCCTCGAATGACCTCCTTGCGAAAAACCTTGTAGCAGGTCTCCATGTCGGAAAGGGTTAAATTGGTGACAATGTCTGAAAGCAGCGTCAAGAACTTGTTG
This sequence comes from Candidatus Acidiferrales bacterium, assembly GCA_035933575.1. GTDB lineage: Bacteria > Acidobacteriota > Terriglobia > Acidiferrales > UBA7541 > DAHUXN01. Next base: position 58,755 of record DASYYR010000071.1, read on the forward strand.
CCGACGTAATGCCAAAAAAAGTGGACGCGCTGCGGTCCGCCCAGGAACCTGGACCCGTAAACTACGTCAGCTCGTCCGTCGAGGATGGGCTCGATCAGTTTGGCGTATTCACGCGGGTCATATTCGAGATCAGCATCCTGAACGAGAAGAATATCGCCACTCGCCTCGGCGAAGCCTCGCCGCAGTGCGGCGCCTTTCCCTTGGTTGTGTTCCTGAAATAGAAAATGGATGTTGCTCAAGGGCAAACGCGAGCGTCCCCCGAGAATTTCCGCCTCCGTTTCGCCGGCTTGCTGAAGGCGGTGCATCTCGGTCAGCCATTCACGAGTCCCGTCGGTGGACCCATCATCAACGACCACAATTTCATGCGCGACGCCAACTGCCTGTACGCGCCGCAGAATCTCCTCGATGAACGCCCGCTCGTTATAGGCAGCAATGATCACGGAAACGGTCACGGGAACTTTGCTGTCCGCATTTGCGTCGAATGCCGCCTGGGCCGTGGCAGGCCGGCGCTCCTGTTCAGATGTGCGAGAAGGAACCATGGGTACTTGCTCACTCCGCATGAAGAGATTAACACGAGGGGTTCCACGTCACATATCGGAAGCGAATTTGCCGGTATTGGGTCAGTTTGAATTTTGACTCTTTGTGGCACGATCAAGAAAATTCAAACTGACCCACCACCGATTTGCCTTCTCGATTGCGCGCCGGGGCCGGAAAAAGTAAAGTTGAACGGTGAAGACTCTGATGAAAGTGCCCTATTTCGATTTAAAAGCTCAGTATAACGGGTTGCGGGAAGAAATTCTCGAAGCGCTCGACCGCGTTTGCCGCAACGCATCGTTCAGCCTGGGCGACGAAGTAGCCGCGTTCGAAAAGGAATTCGCGGCGTACTGTGAAGCGAAACATTGTATCGCGCTAAATTCAGGGACCAGCGCGCTGCATTTGGCGCTGCTGGCCGCGGGGATCGGGCCAGGCGACGAAGTCATCACCAGCCCGAATACGTTCATTGCCACAGCTGAAGCAATCGCTTACACAAACGCAAAGACCGTGTTTGTGGACATTGACCCGCTGAATTCGAACATAGATCCACAACTGGTGGAGCGTGCCATCACGGCGCGCACCAAGGCGATACTGCCGATTCACCTCTACGGCCGACCGGCCAACATGGACGTGCTCGAAGGGATTGCGCACTCGCATAAAGTGGCACTCATCGAAGATGCTTGCCAGGCCCACGGCGCGCGATTTCGCGGGCGGCGCGTCGGCGCTTTAGGCAACTCGGGCGCGTTCAGTTTCTACCCGTCGAAGAATCTGGGAGCGTATGGCGAGGCGGGGGCGTTGGTCACTAACGATGAGCGCATCGCCGACTATTGCCGCGCGGCGCGAAGCCATGGAGAAGCGCACCGGTATTTCCACGATTTCATCGGCTACAACTACCGCATGGAAGGTTTTCAAGGTGCAGTGCTGCGCGTGAAGTTGCGCCACCTGGACGATTGGTCGGCGAGTCGAAAGGTGCTTGCGCAACGCTACCGCGAGCAACTTGGCACCGCCCGCCTCGACATGCCACAAGACGACCCGCGCGACGAATGCGCGTATCACTTGTTTGTGGTTTACGTCGATAACCGTGATTCCGTGAAGCAGCAACTTGAAGAACGCGGCATAGGGACAGCTGTGCATTACCCGCGGCCCTTGCATTTGCAAAAAGCCCTGGCGAATCTGGGATACCGCGCCGGCAATTTCCCTCATGCTGAACGTGCGTGCGAACGCGCCCTCGCATTGCCTTTCTTTCCGGAGATGACCGAGGAGCAGGTGGATTATGTCGCGGATTCGATAATGGAAATCACTGGCAAACGATAAGTTGCCAACGCCGCAACGAAAGCTCTTGCGCAGATTTTGATTCCATGACCAGCATTTCAGGCGGAGGCGCGCCGTTCCAGGCTTTTATCCTCGCCAGACGGCGGTGCCGGCGCATTGCGGGATTCAGTGAAAGTGCCCAGGAGTTTCTCCTTCATCGCCTGCGCCAATCCATCGAATACATCGATGCATGCTTTGCGCATCGCGTCTTCGGCACCGCGAATTAGGGAATCCATGCGTTTCTGGTTCAATGCGTCAAGCTGGTTCACGGTTGCATCGAGCCAGGAGTTTCCCGCAGAGCGAAGCCGATCCTCATGGCGCTCAAGCTCTTCAGCTCCCAATCCTTCTTGTTTCGCAGACCATTCCGCGAGTTGAGTTTTACCCTGTTCCCGGAACACGTCGAGTGTGGCGCCAAGCTGCGATGCGAGGCTCTCGTTCGATTGTGCCAGGTTTCGGTCCGTCGTCATTGCGAGCTGTTCTTGAAAGTGACTAAACGAAGTCTGTGCGCGCGCTTGCAGGCTATGCAAGACTTGCTCGGCTGCATCCTCCAGCCGCTTGCGCTCCTGTTCGCTTCGGACATTGCTTTCAGCAACGGCATGCTCGGCCGCATCTTCCGCCGCCGCTTGTATCCTTTGCTCAAAGGTTCGCGCGACTCCCTCCGCCGTTTCCTCAAATTGGTTCTTCGCTGCGTCAACTTGCTTCTGCGAAAGCGCTCCAAAGAGCTCAGCGGTGATCTTCAGCTGAGAAGCTTCGATTTTCCCAAGGTGCGTGCGATATTTTTCCGTCGCTTTCGCGGCCACTTCATCGATGCCTCTCCCTGCATTATTGACAGAGTCTTCCATGCGCGCGTCCAGCCGTGAAAAACTGCGTTGCAACTGTTCTTCGCACGCTTTTGCGAGCCCAACCGAGGCTTCCCCCGCCATTCGCGCCGTATTCGCCTGAAGTTCCTCGACCCACTTCGCAGAAACCTGTCTGCCTGCAAGCTCGAAATCGCTCTGCAAACCCGTGAGCATCGATGACATATTTTCCGTTGCTTCTTGCTGCAAATGCGCAGAAGCCTGCCGCAACCGCTCACGGTGAATGTGTAGAAGTTCTTTCGCCTGCTCTTCGTGAACGGACAGTTGCCGCGTGGCCTCAGCCGCCTTTTCCAAAACTGGAGCAATCCTTGCATCGATTTCGCCAGCCGTTTGTTCCACTCTCTGCTTGCTCATTTCCGTCAACCGTGATTCGGCACACTCCATCGAACGTTTTTGCAGTTCAGCCGCCCGCCGATCCAGTTCCGCAACCCGCGATGCGACGTCCGATTCCAGACGCTGACGCAATTCATTCAAACTGTCCCGACTCGCCGCTTCGAGCTGTCTGGAATATTCGGAGAAGTGCGTCGCAGCGTTTTCGATTTCCGTCAAAGAAGTTTTCGTGCGGGCTATTTCTTGACCGAGCGCGCTCTTCACCTCATCAAGCGCAGCGCGCGCGGTTTCGATACTGAGTCCGGAATCCTGCTGGAGATCTGCGACTCGCGCCGCCACTTTTTGCTCGGCGGCTTGCAATATTTGTTGAGAGCTGTCGGTAACACGGCCGACGAGCCTTTGTGCGGCGCTATCGATCGAGGATTCGAGAAGGTCACTCCACTGTGTCTGAGCGCGAGCCATTTCCTCTTGCAGATGCTGACGTACTCTCTCCCGGATTGCCAGCATCTCTACGGCATTCCCTTGCTCAAGAGCAATCTGGTGTTCCGCGCGCGATCCCAGTTCCTTTCGGATCTCATCGAGCTGCTGTGACAGTTTTTCCTCGAGACGCCGCTGCGCCTGGCCCGCAACTTCTTCGGAAACGGTGCGCACTTCCCCGCGCAAATCTTCCACACGGCGTTCCCATTCCAAAAGTGCGGCTTGGGTTCGCTCGATTGCCTCGCCCCATGAAGTGTTCAGGTTTTCGTGAACCTCCTGCCTCGCCTGGGCCACCTGGGCGATTAACCTCCGCGTCAAATCCGAAGAAATCTGTTCCCTCGCAGATGACTCCCGACCTTCGAATTCCTGACGCCATTTTTCATAGAAGGCCTCCGCCGTGGCGCGATGTTCCTGATTCAACTGATTATGCAGTTCGCCCCTGAGGCTGGTGGCGCGTTCGTCAACTACTTGCTCGGCAACCTCTCGCGCTTTTTCAACCGCTTTCTGTGCCTGAAATTCGAATTGATGACGAAGCTCTCGCAGGAGAGGGCTTTCCTCAATATTGAGCTCGGTCGCCTGTTCCGCGCTGCTGGGGGAAGACTGACGGCCGGAGCTGGCAAGCAAATCCTCCAAGTAAGAAGCGAGAGGGCCCTCTTGCGGGACTACTTCCATCGCGCTCACAACTTTTTCTGTGACGTCTGCGCCAGGATGGGTCGCGGAGCTTACGTCCGCCGTCTCCATGCCCTCGATGCTACTGCTCACCCAGTCCACCGGAGGGAGCGCGACACCCCAGACGTTGCTGCCCATTTCCAGTTCGACACCAACTTGAAACAACTCACGCAAAGTACGGGGTCTCTGGATCCAGGTGACACGCGCGCGGGTGTTGAGTTGTTCCCTCTGTCTCTGTCCGGCAGGGACCTCGATGGTAATCCAGGTGTTTTTCGGGAGGTGGTGCTTGGAGGCGTAGCGGCAACCGTGGAAGCTGAGGCTTTGCGTCGACGTTCGCTCTTCAAACGGCTGCCCTAACAAATCCGTGCCGCGAATGATTATTGGCAGCGTCTGTTCAATACGGGTGCTCCGCCGTCGTTGCTCTCCCAAGTAGGTAGAAGCTGCCTGCGCCACGATTGCCCCCCGGATGCCAGCCCTTGGCAGAGCATAGCACTCCGAAGCGTCGCGGTCGAGAAGTGAGCAGCCGGAAAAGCAATCACGATGGGGAAACTGCGCCGCGAAACCCGGTCTCCGGCAAGCGACCGCGCCCTGGCCTTTGGGTGCACCGCAATTACGTCTACGGTTTCTTCTTTTTCACGACCACCGTCGTAGCCGTACCTCCGCTCAATTGCGCCAGGCTTTCGAGCGAAGCTTTAGCATCGGCCGCGTGCGGACCGGTAGGCTGAAGTTCCAGGTACTTCTGATACGCTTCGAGCGTTCCTGGTGGAATAATATAAACATCCTTCCCGCCCTCTTTCTTGGCATCAATCTGGTTGGTTAGTGCATTGCCCAGTAAATACCAAGCGTCCGCATCCTTTGGGTCCATCTGGGTCGCTTTCTGCAGGGGTTCGGTGGCATCCTTCATCTTTCCAGAGTTTGACAGCACGATGCCTATGTTTTTGTAGCAACTCTCCCCCTCCATTTTATTGGTTGGGTCGAGGGTCGCGGCTTTGTCGCACGCTGCGCCGGCATCCGGGAGCTTGCCCACGCGCGCCAAATCTGTTCCCAATTGCATGTACAAACCGGGCGTAGGCTTGAGTACCACGGCTTTTTGAAGCGCATCCACGGCTTCCGGGTATTTTCCGGCGCCGTCATAAGCCATACCCAAATTCCCCAAAATCGTCGGCAAATTGGGATCCTTATCGGGAGCGCTCTGCTGCGCCTGCTCGAATTCGGTGACGGCCGTTTGGTAATCCGTGTTCAGTTTGGCCTGTAGTGTGGCCTTCTGGTCCGGAGGCGACGTGCTGAGTTGCTGCTTCGTTGCATCGGCATCCGCTATGGCATGAACCCCGTTGTCGAAGTGCGTTTTCATTTCCTTGAATTTATTCGCGGCCTCTTGCTGCTTTTTCGCCGCCTCGGGGTCGTAGCCCGACTTCTTGGCGATCGCCTGGAAGTTTTCGTTGAGTACCGTACCCTTGTCGCCAGCGCCGATGCTGACCTGGACTTGATCTGTGTAATCGATGTTGTCCTTCTTAAAGTTTACGTTGTAGATGCCGTTCTCCAGGCCAATTTGCCGGTACACGCCTTCTTTGTCGGTTTTAACGACGAAATGCGCTCCATTGTCCTTGTTCGTTATCGTGACGACGACGTCGGGATAGGGATTGCCCTGCAGGTCCAACACCTTGCCCGACAGGCGGCCTGTTTGTGCCCATGTCGCCGGCGTAAGTAAAAGTATCGGCGCCAACAGAAGCGCCAGGAACAAAACGTAGCCCCCGAGTTTCGTGATTGAACGCTTCATAAGAGCATTCCTCCCAATTATATATTTAGATGCACATGCCGATTATCGCGCAACTTGTGCCCTGTACGCGATAGGATCTGTGTGTCCTGCCTGCGAGAAGGCGCGCAGCCGCAGCCGACAACTATCGCAAACTCCACACGCTTCGTAATCCGATTGGTAACAGGACCATGTGAGTCCCAGCGGCGCTCCTAATTCCACGCCCTTCCGCACAATTTCGCTTTTGTACATGTGAATCACCGGGGTCACGATTTCGATCTGCGTCTCTGGCCGCGTCCCAACGCGTACCAGCTCAGCAAACGTCTCATAATACTCCGGCCGGCAATCGGGATATCCAGAACTGTCTTCGAAAACGGCGCCAATGTAAATCGCCGTCGCGCCGATTACTTCCGCCCAGCTCACTGCGGCGGACAGAAAATGTGCGTTGCGAAATGGAACATAAGTAATGGGAATCGTCGCTGAATTATCCGGCAAGTTCTCAGGTACGGTAATGCCCGAGTCGGTCAATGCCGAGCCGCCGATCTGCGCCAACGAATCAAACCGCACAACAAGCCTTTTCCCCACACCGTAAAAATCCGCGATCTCTTCGAAAGCGCGCCGTTCGCGCTGTTCGGTTCGCTGGCCATAGCTTGCATGGAGCAATGCAAGAGAATGCGTCTGGTTCGCAATCGCCGTTGTGACACACGAGTCCATGCCGCCACTCAGGAGCACCACCGCTTTTGACTTCGAGGTCATTACCTATGCGAGCACCCTAAGACTCATTGTCCTACACACCGTGCATCGCGGGATCCCAAACGAATTTGTGCAGTTGCAATCCGAGGCGCACCGGTAAGTTCTCCGCCAAAATCCATTCCGCCAGCTCGCGCGCATCCATCGCAGGCCATGCGCCAGCCGGATCGGCAAAAACCGGCGAAAAAAGAATCTCGTGAACTCGTTCGCGAAGCCGATGCTGGGTCATGAATTCGCGGGCGAAATCATAATCCCGCCGGCTGGCAATCACGAACTTGATTTCATCTTTCTTTTCGAGCGCTTCCAGGTTCGCAAGATTGAACTTTCCGCTTTCTCCTGAGTCCGGGCATTTCACATCCACGATTTTCACCACTTCGCGCGGCAACTTGCTTATGTCGCGCTCTCCACTCGTCTCGATCAAAACCGTGTAGCCTGAATCGAGCAGCCGCTGCGCCAGTTCGGGCGTCTCAGGCTGCAAGAGCGGCTCGCCTCCGGTAATTTCAATCAGACGGACGTTTCTGCCGCCGTTCTCTTCTCCATGGCCAGAAAAATCATCCACGCGTCTCAAGATGTCCTCCACGGAGTATTTCGTCCCTCCGTGAAACGCATAGGCCGTGTCGCACCACTTGCAGCGCAAATTGCAGCCTGTCAGGCGCACAAAAATGCACGGCAGCCCGGCGTAGCTGCTTTCGCCCTGGATCGACTTGAAAATTTCCGTGATGAACATTGGTCATGCGCCAACTTTCATGTCAGCGTCCCGCCGTTTGCGACGCGCGCCGCCGCAGATAAATAACTCCGCCAATCGCCGCCGCCAACTCCCCAACAATCACCGGCACGGCCACCGCCAATCCGTAGCCCACGTAGAGCCATACGAAGGAAACGATGAAGGCAGGAATCGCAATGATCAGGAAGGCTCGGTTCACGGTGGCGCCTCAGGTTACGGCCGGAAAGTCGCGGCCGACGTGTCGGTCTCCCAAACGGTGATGCTTGCCACAGCCGCGCCGTTTGATGAAGTGTGCATCTGGCGCGACGTCTCATCGTAAATGTAGCGCGCAATGTTCTCAGCGGAGGGATTGAGCGTGTCAAACGGCGCGAAATCGTTCAGATTTTTGTGATCCAGCGAGCGGATCACCGACTGAATCACGTGCTTCAAATGCACGAAATCGTAAAGCAGGCCGGTCTTATCCAACTCTTGTCCCGCCAGGGTAATCCGCACGCGATAATTATGCCCGTGCTGATTCTCGCATTTTCCCTTGTATCCGCGCAGATAGTGGCCCGCGGCGAAGCTTTCTTCCACGCTCACTTCGTACACATCCGGCTCCTGTTCGGTTCCAGCGACGCCACCGTCCCGCGAAACACTTGCGCTCATAATTCCTGTGCGAAACGCGCCACTTCGGCAAGGTCTTGTGTAACGGTGTATTCGGGCAGCGACTCCAGGAAAATTCTACCATACTGCATGCGCTGGATGCGGTTGTCGAGGATTGCCAGCACGCCGCGATCGTTTCGCGAGCGAATCAGCCGGCCGAATCCCTGTTTGAGCGATAAGACTGCTTTTGGGACTTGATATTCCGCAAAGGGATTCTGTCCGTCTTCCTGCAACGCTCGCACGCGAGCCGCGACAATCGGATCGGACGGAACTGCGAACGGCAGCCGGTCGATAATCACGCATGAAAGCTGCGCCCCCGGTACGTCCACTCCTTGCCAGAAACTCGCCGTCGCGAGCAGCACAGCGCCGGGCGTCGCCCGAAAACGATCGAGCAGCGCCGACCGTGGCGCCGTCCCTTGCAGCAGCAGCGGATATGGAATCATCCCGGCCAGCCGCTCGTGAACTTCCCGCATTTGCGCGTAGCTGGTGAACAGGCAAAACGCCCGCCCGCGCGTTAATTTCAAGATCTGCGCGATTTCCTCCGCTGCCCGCGCCGAAAAATTCGCATGCCGCACGTCCGGCAGCGCCGGTGGAATATAAAGCAGCGCCTGACTGCGATAGTCGAATTCCTGCGGCAACACTTCTTCGCGCGATCCCGAAATTCCCAGCCGCTGCTTCACGTAGTCGAACCGGCCTCCCACCGCGAGCGTCGCCGATGTCAGCACAATCGTATCGAACTGTTCGAAGAGCCTTTCGCGCAGGATGTTGCTGACATCGATGGGCGTCGCCACCAGATAAACACCTTTCCCGCGCCGCTCGAACCAGTAGACGTAACCTTTCTCTTCGCTTTCGAGAAGGAACGCCAGTTCGCGCCGTAGTTCGGCTGCGCGCCTGGCGATGTTGAGCACTTCCTCGGGCTTCGAACTCAGCGCGGACAACTCCGTCTCCAGCCGTTTCAGCGCCGCCGCCAGCCCCTCGTGTGGCTCGCGATTGCGCTCCAGAAACGCCGCTCGTTCCGCCGGCTCGAATGGAAAGCGACCCTCGCGCTCGGGAAAAGCTTCAAAAAATGCGTGCGCCCGTTCGCGAATCTGGGCTAGGGGACGCCGGGTCGCCGCTGTGCCTGCATTTACCATGCGCAATGTTTGTTCGGCGTCGCGTGCCAGTTCGTCAAATTTGTAACTCGAAATGGCACGGCCAAAATAATCGCTCGCCACATCCTCGATTTCATGCGCTTCGTCGAAAATCACCGCTGCATACTCCGGTAAAATCGAGCCAAAATCGTCCTGCCGCAGCGCCAGGTCGGCAAAAAATAAATGATGGTTCACGATGACCACGTCGGCTTCTTGCGCCCGCTGCCTCATGGCTGTCAGAAAGCACTTCTGGAATTCAGGACATTTCTGCCCCGTGCACGCGTCCTTGCGCGCATCGATGCGATTCCAAAGCTCCGCGTCGTCCGGCAGAAAGTCCAGCTCCGCGCGATCACCCGTCTCCGTCAATTTCTCCCACTCGCGAATTTGCGCGAACCAGTCGATCTCATCCATTCCGCGCAGCACCGGCTGGTTTGCCATCAGATGAACCTTCTGCCGGCAAACAAAGTTGTTGCGTCCTTTCATCAGCGCCACTTTCAAGTCGGGCGCGAAGTGCTTGCGCAGAAAAGGAATGTCCTTCTGGAAAAGCTGCTCTTGCAGAGACTTCGTGGCCGTCGAAATCACCACACGCCGTCCGCTGCGAATCGCCGGAATCAAATACGCGAGAGTTTTTCCGGTGCCGGTTCCCGCTTCGATCAGGGTGTGCTGATGCTTCTGAAACGCCTCATCGATCATTTCCGCCATTTCAAGTTGCGCGCGCCGGAACTCGTATCCCGGATGGCATTTCTCCAGCATCCCACCGGGACCGAAAATATCGGCCATGGTGATGATGACTTTCGCTTCACTTGTCGCTCGCTTCGCCATTTTGTCTGAGGTTACCGAACGGTGCGCACAACCCGAATAGTTAAAATAGCACAGGGCGGGGGCGGATTCCGGTTCGAGGGTGACGCTACATGAGTTTGCATGCGCGATTGTTCGTTCAGCGTGCTTCGGGAAGCCCCTAAGCACGAGCGGCGATTCTTTGTTACAATTGAGTGCTTTGCTCACCGTTAACAACATCTCCATGCGCTTCGGCGCCAGAGTTCTGTTCGACGACGTGTCTTGCACGTTTGGCGCGGGCCGACGCTACGCCATCACGGGGCCGAACGGCGCGGGCAAGTCCACGTTCATGAAAATTTTGACCGGCGAAATTGAGCCTTCCAAGGGCACGATTGGGCGGCCGAAAAAGCTCGGCGTTCTGCGCCAGGACCAGTTTGCCTTCGACAAATTTCGCGTCATCGACACAGTAATCATGGGCAACGCGGCTCTGTGGAAAGCGCTCGAAGAACGTGACGCGCTCTACGCCAAGCCGCACGAGTCGATGACCGACAAAGACGGCATGAGGCTCGGCGAACTCGAAGGCATCGTCGGCGAAGAGGGCGGCTACACAGCGGAAGCCGATGCCGCGATATTGCTCGACGGTTTGGACGTGAACGCGTCGCTGCACGAACGCAAAATGGGCGAATTGCAGGGCGGACAAAAAGTTCGCGTCTTGCTGGCTCAAGCTTTGTTCGGCAATCCTCCCGCGCTGTTGCTCGACGAACCCACAAACCACCTCGATCTCGATTCCGTTCACTGGCTTCAGGATTATCTCTGTAACTACGACGGCGTGGTCATCGTGATTTCTCACGACCGCCATTTTCTCAATAGCGTCAGCACGCACACCGCCGACATCGACTATCAAACGATCATCATGTACACCGGCGGATACGACGACATGGTCCTCGCCAAGACGCAGATTCGCTCGCGCATCGAATCCGAAAACGCCCAACGCGAAAAGAAAATCGCGCAACTGAACGAATTCATCGCGCGCTTTTCGGCCGGCACGCGGTCCTCGCAAGTAATGTCACGCAAAAAAGAAGTCGAGCGCATACAGACTTCGGAGCTGGCGCGGTCCAACATCGCGCGGCCCTACATTCGCTTCGACATGAATCTCCCCTCGGGTCGCCATCCGCTCGAATTTAAGGGCCTCGCGAAAGCGTATGACGGCCAGCGAGTGATTCAGGGATTTTCGGCAAATGTGGCGCGCGGAGAAAAAATCGCGCTAACCGGCCGCAACGGCGCGGGCAAAACCACTCTGCTCAAATCGCTGATCCGCTGCGCGGCGGGACACATCAGCGACGAAGACCGCAGATTCCCCATCGACCATGGCACCGTGAAATGGGGACACGCGGTGGATGTCGGCTACTTCGCGCAGGATCACACCGATTCCATCGCCAGGGGAACCACCGTGATCGAGTGGCTGCATCAGTTCAGGCCGCAAGCGTCGCAGGAGGAATTGCGCGGGCTGCTCGGCCAGATGCTTTTCAGCGGCGATGACGCGTTGAAGCCCACGCGTGCGCTTTCCGGCGGCGAAGCGGCGCGCGTGATTTTCTGCCGCTTGATGCTGCAAAAACCTAATTTCCTCGTCCTCGACGAGCCGACCAACCACCTCGATCTCGAATCCATCAACGCCCTCAACATCGCCTTGCAGCGCTATGACGGCACTGTGCTGCTCGTCACGCACGACCACGACGTGATCGACGAAGTCGCCACGCGCATCTGGCACATCGAAGCCGGCCACGTCGAAGATTTCAATGGCCCCTATGCCGATTATCTGGCGGCTGAACAGCAGAAAATCTCTAGCCTAACGGATCGCTGAAGACGGAATTCTAGCCTTAAACCACGAGAACTAATTAGCAATGGTGGGGCTGGGGAGAGTCGAACTCCCGACACGCAGTTTAGGAAACTGCTGCTCTATCCGTCTGAGCTACAGCCCCGCATGAAAACCGCAGCGCCCAATAGCTTAACACTGCGGCGTAGCTCTGTTGTAGCATAGAGAGCTAGCCGAGTTAACCATGGACGCGCGCAAGAAAATCCGGCGAAAACTGCTCGCGGCGCACCGCTCCGCGCGAAGCTGGCGCATGGTCGCGAAGGCCCTCATCTCGACCAAGCATCCCCTGCTCGCGCACATCATTCCCATCCGGCGCTGCAATCTGGCGTGCGCGTATTGCAACGAATACGACGATTTCTCGAAGCCCGTCCCGCTCGACGAGATGCTCCGCCGCGTCGACCGCCTCGCTTCCTTCGGCACGTCCATCATCACCATCAGCGGCGGCGAACCGCTGTTGCATCCCGAACTCGACGACATCATCCGCCGCATTCGCCGCGACGGCATGATTGCGGGAATGATTACGAATGGATATTTGCTGGTGGCGGATCGCATCCAGCGCTTGAATGCGGCGGGCCTTGAGTTCCTGCAAATCAGCATCGACAATGCGCAGCCGGATGAAGTCTCGAAAAAAAGCCTGAAGGTGCTGGATCAGAAACTGGAGCTTTTGGCCGAGCACGCTGATTTCCACGTCAACATCAATTCCGTGCTGGGCAGCGGCATCCATCATCCCGAGGACGCGCTCGCTGTCGCGCGCCGCGCCATCGAATTGGGATTCACCTCGACGGTCGGCATCATTCACGATGGCAACGGTCAGCTTCAGCCGCTCGGTCCTCGCGAGCGCGAGATTTTCGAGGAGATCATGCGCTTGGGCAAACGATCGTTCTCGCGCGTAAATTCGTTTCAGCACAATATCGCCGCGGGCCGCGAGAATAATTGGCGCTGCCGCGCCGGCTCGCGCTACCTGTATATATGCGAGGACGGCCTCGTTCATTACTGCTCGCAGCAGCGAGGCTATCCGGGCATACCACTTGCGGAATACACGGTCGAGCGTCGCCATCACGAGTTCTACACGAAAAAATCCTGCGCTCCGCACTGCACGGTCTCGTGCGTTCATCAAGTCGCCGTGCTCGACAATTGGCGCGGGCCACAGACCATTGATCCAGACACGGCCCCGGCATCACAGCCATTGGTGCAAGTGTCACAGGGGGAGTCCCGCGACTAAATGCGGGCCAGCGGGCGTCGGACTAAAACATCCACCAATTGCTTTCGCCGGCGCCGATTCTGCGCTAAAGTAGCAGGAGCTTCGCCATATCTTCGCCTGGAGAATCGGTGGGCATAATGCAAGTTCTGGTCGCAGCGCTGTTGGCTCTGGTGATTTTGCTCGCCATCGGCGTGGTTTGGCTTTCCACGCGGCGCGGCGATTCCTCGAAAAGCGATTTCGCCATTCTCCGTCAGGAGATGCAAACTGCCCTTCTGTCTCACTCCCAGTCCGTGAATACCCAAGTTGGCCAAATGCTGCAGACGGTTCTTCAGCAACTGGGGCAAGTTAGGTCTTCGGTGCAAGACGGCCTCTCAAATTCAGGGCAGTTGGTTTCCCAAGCGCACGCCGCCGTCGCGACCGAATTGCGGAATTCGCAAGAAGTGCTGGGTCGCGTGGGCAAGCAGCTGGGAGAAATTCACCAAGCTGGCCGGGACCTGTCACAAGCGACGCAAACTCTCCAGAGTGTCTTGGGCGGCGCAAAAACGCGAGGCTCGCTGGGTGAAGTTGCGCTCGAAACTCTTCTCGCCGACGCCCTTCCCCGCAGCGCGTATGAAACGCAATACCGGTTCTCGACCGGCACAATCGTCGATGCGATTGTTCGCACCGGAGGAAAGATCGTTTCGATTGACTCGAAGTTTCCGCTGGAAGTTTATCGCCGCATGCTGGATTCGGGTGAAGACGCGCGCAAAGAATTTTTCCAAGTGGTGCGGAAGCACGCAGAATCCGTTGCGGAAAAATATATTCTCCAGGATGAAAATACACTCGACGTGGCGCTGATGTTTGTGCCGTCCGAAGGCGTTTACTATGAACTGTTGATGACGTCCGATGCAAAACTTGGACGCCTCGATGACCACTGCCGCGGAAAAGGCATTCTGCCGGTTTCACCCAACACGCTTCACGCGTATCTGAGCGCGATCATGATGGGACTCAAAGGCATGCAGGTGGCCGAAAACGCCAAACACCTTCTTGCCAGCCTCGCAGGTCTTCAGGGCCAGCTCGATTCGTTCGCCAAAGTTTATGACACGCTCGGTGGGCATCTCCGGCACGCCCAGCAGTGCTACGACGAAGCAGAGCGCAAGCTCGATCGCACACAAGGAAATCTGGAACAGATGGCGCAAGGCACACTTCCCGAACCCCTGGTGAAGGCCCTCGAGGCGGCCTCTACGGATTAATTCCTTCGCGGCCGAGTGCCGGTTCGCCGTTCAGCGCCTCGCCCGCCGCGCGAATCAGCGTCTGCAAATCGCTTGGTGGATTCGGCGCGGTGATTTTCGCAAATTCCCTTCGCGCCCCGCGAATATCCGGGTCCCGATGCCGAAGCTTCTTCAAAATATTTGAGATTCGGCGCTTTTCGCCGCTCGCAGCCAGTTTATCTGCGGCTTGCAGAAAATCCCGAGCCGCTTGCACATTTGGCACTCCAGGTTGCGCCTCGAACGCAACCGCGTACGAAAAATCTCCCACGCGTCGTCCTTTCACTTCGACCGTTGCTGAATTATCCGCCCCGCCCGTCGTTCGCACATGCATGCGCTCGCCGTGCTTCAATTCCACAATCCCTGGACTCAGATTTTGCACATCCAGTTCAACCGACTGTGTCGTCCCGCTTACGCGCAGAACGAGCTTTCCTTTCTTCCCCGGCTTCACGATGTCGTGAGTCGTATCGGGCAGCACATCCACAAGCTCCGTTTGTGCCGACACTTCGGATGCGCCAGATTTCACGGCAAGCTGCACGTTTCCCGGCGCAGTCTTAAGCGACGGGACAATCACAAGCTCACTCGGCGAAGCCGCCAGCACGAATGAGGGCCTTCCGTCCAGCTCAACCTGATTTCGGTCCGCGTCTCCCTGAAAACCATTACCCGTAACGACAAAACGCTCCTTGAGCGCAACCATCGCAGGCACCATGGCGATTTCCAATTTTTCCACAGCCGGCCGATGCACCACGTCCGCAACGGCGCGTATCTCCGTCCCCGGAATCCGCGCGATCAGAATTCCCTCATCTGGCGGCGCCAGAAAATGCGCGCGGCCGCTCTCATCCGTTGTCACCACTTCACCATTCGACAGCACGAGCTTGACTCCCGCGACGATGCGTCCATCTACCGATAAGACGGCCAACGTCGCCGGTTGTCCTGATACCAATTCCAGCGGCAGCACAATTTGCTCCGGCAACGCCTGCACCGGCGCTTGCGCACCCGGGATTGCCAAAGTCGAAATCGCCGCCGTCAGCAGCAACCATGCAGCACACAATCCGCGCGTCATGGACAGATTCTACCGTGACGCGCCCCGGCGGGCGAATCTCTGTGGCCATCAGCGAGCAAGGAAATCGCGCATCCTCCGTTTCTTGAACTACGCTGACGTGTTTGCTAGCCTTACCTGCGCTTGCGTCCGTATCGCCGCGTTCGCTAGCGGCGTCGGATGCGAAGGCGCGTCTCCATTCCATGTCCAATCGTAACGCCCGAGGTTTTTTGGATCTTCTACCCGCCTGGTGGAGACACAAAGGCTCGCTGGCGGTGAGTCTTGCCATCACTCTTTTCGCCATTTTCGTATACTTCACCACTTTTATCGGCGAGCGTCCCACGCCGATTTTCGATTTCGTTTCGCGCTTGGAACTGAATAGCCTTGATACGCGCTTCCGCTTTCGCGGCCGCCAGCACCCTGACCCGCGCATCGTGATCGTCGATATCGATCAGCGCTCCCAGGAGATTCTCGGCCGTTGGCCGTTCCCGCGCCAGAATTTCGCGCGCATGCTCGACAATCTTCGCCAAGACGGCGCAAGCGTCGTGGCGTTCGACATCACTTTCAGCAAGCCGGACGAAACCCTCGGACCTTTGCGAGATTTTCAAACGCAGCTCGCGACGGAGAAAAAAGAAGGCAAGGCCGTCGACCCCGCACTGATCTCCGCGATTGACGAACTCCAGAAGCGCTACAACTACGACCAGCAGTTCGCTGATGCAATTCAGCGATTCGGCCGAGTCGTCCTGGGAAATTATTTCCTCTACACCGAGGCGGATCTACAGGGCGTATCGCAACAGTCCCTGAAGCATTACGCCGACCTCATCTCGTTTTTTCCCTATCCACAGGTGCGCGCGCTCCAATCGGCTGGTGGACCCACCAGCTACGTGCAGATGATTCGCGACTATGCTGATTTCAATCTTGTGCCCAAAGGCGCCGAAGCGAACGATGATCTTTTCACCGGCGCCCTGGCCTCAGACCGCGCGGGTGCGGGTTTCTTCAACGTAGTGCCCGATCCGGACGGCGTGGTTCGGCGAGCACTGCTGGCACTACCTTACGGCACCGACCCAGATCCATCCAATTGGGATTTCTACGCCTCAATTGATGTCCAAGCCATCCGCCTTTTCCTAAATCTCCCTGACCAGCAAACTGTCCTCGATTACGGCAAGGGAGGCATTGTGGCACTCGAATTCGGGCCGAATGTGACCGTGCATCCCGATCCGATCGGCCGCATCATGATTAATTTTCAGGGCCCGTCCCACACATATCCGTACGTTTCTATCGCCGATGTCGTAAACAAGAATTTCGCACCCGGCACATTCAAGGGAAAACTCGTTCTGGTCGGGGCCTCAGCCACTGGTATCGGCGATTTACGTACTACCCCGTTCGGCGGCCTCGACTTTCCTGGTGTGGAAATCCACGCAAATGTAATCGATAACATCATTAATCAGAATTTCCTCCATCACGGTGGCGCGCAAGTACTCACCGACCTTGCCATGATTTTTCTTTTTGGAATTCCGCTCGGCATATGGCTGGCGCTGGTCCAGCCGCGCTGGCTGATCGCCGGCTTTCTTCTGCTTGTTCCATTCACAGCCCTTGTGTATTGGGCATTTCTTCATGGCTGGTGGCTGAATTTCATCGTGCCGTCGCTTTTCACGTTGATTCCCAATGTCAGCCTCGTCGCGCTCTATCGCGTCCTGATTGAAGAGCACGAGAAACGGCGCGTCCGCGGCGCGTTTCAGCAATACGTCAGCCCTGAGGTGGTCCGCCGGTTACTCGACGACCCCAAACTTGTCGAGCCGCGTAGGACGGCCGTGACCGTCATGTTTAGCGATGTACGCGGCTTCACCACTCTGTCCGAGACGCTCGATGCGCAGGACCTGGCCGCGCTGCTGAATGGTTATCTGACAGAGATGACAAAAATCGTCTTCGACCGTCAAGGCACGCTCGACAAATACATCGGCGATGCCGTCATGGCCATCTGGGGCGCGCCTTTCGAACAATCAAACCACGCCGACCTTGCCGTGCAGGCAGCCCTCGACATGATGACGCGCCTCGCGGAGCTTCGAAAACAGTGGGAGAGTCGCGGCCAACCGATTCTTGATATCGGCATTGGGGTCAACACGGGTATCGCATCCGTGGGCAACATGGGATCGGCTTTGCGCTACGGCTACACCGCGATGGGGGACTCCGTAAATCTGGCCTCACGCCTGGAAGGGCTCAACAAGGAATTCTCAACGCATATCATTCTTGCCGAGTCCACCTACATTGCACTTCGTGACACTAGTTTCCTTGTGCGCGAACTCGATCTCATTCGCGTCAAAGGGAAACTATTGCCGGTGACCATTTACGAATTGCTGGGCCGCCGCGAAACCGCCGGCAATCTAAATGAGCTGTGCGAGATCTTTGCGAGCGGCCACGAAGCGTACAAGCTGCGGAAATGGCGTGAAGCCAAGGGGTGTTTCGAGCACATCCTTACGCGCTGGCCTAATGATGGACCAGCCAGCATCTTTCTCCAACGGTGCAACGAATATATTGCAGATGAACCTCCCGAAGATTGGGAAGGTGTTTACATCATGAAGCACAAATAGTCCCAGGATCGCCTAAGCCAGCGATAAAGACTCGTACTCAAAGCGCGTCTGTTGCAACGCCAAACCGTAACATTGGTCACAGGTCAATTATCCAGCCGAACTACAAAGGCGACGACTGCGTTTTGGTCTTGAATTTCCGCCGCCAGTTGTTGCGCGGCAGCCTGGCTGGGAAATCGCCCCACGCGTACACGGTAGTAAACGCCATTCGGCAGGTCAAGGGTCGTGACAGTCACGGGCGAGTACCTTGCGCTGAGTTGTTCGCGCAATCTTGTAGCATTCTGCTCCAACTGAAAGGCCCCGACCTGCACGGCAAAAAATCCGACGTTGGGATTTGGCCCAGCAATGACGTCGAGACGCACTGGCGCTGTGCCCGTACCAATCATTCCGATCGCTACTGCGGCGGAATAAGAAAGATCGATGATGCGGTTGCCCACGAAAGGGCCGCGGTCATTGATCCTGACTGCCACTTGTTTCCCATTATTGAGGTTCGTTACCTGCACGACGGCGCCAAACGGAAGCGTCCGGTGCGCCGCCGTGTACTGAAACATGTTGTAGATTTCACCGTCCGAGGTGCGCCGCCCGTTGAATTGTGCGCCATACCATGACGCCACACCTTGTTCTGTATATTGATATTGGCCGGAAACTCCTGAAGTGCCCTGAGGGGGTCGCAGAGTTGGCTGCTGACCCGGAGGCAAAGTCTGCGGTACGGGCGCGGGAGCTGGCGGATTCGCGGCTGGTCGCCGTGAGGCGCACCCACTAAGCATCAAGGCAATTGCCAGTCCATATGCGGCTACTCGATGTGCGATTGGTCTCCGCGAAGGCCTGAGTTTCACGATTCGCACCGCGCGCCGGCGGTTCTTCTCGCCTGATGTTCTTTCACTGAGCACATGGTGCGAATTGTTCTCCTCGTGTACTTTAAAACTTTTCCGGTATTATAGAAACGCGGCGATGGTGCCGCAGCAAGGAAACCATTGCCACTTCCGCTTCGATGGCGTTTGAAACTTGATCGGTTGCGTGAAAGCTTCTCCGCGATGTTTCAATCAAAGGAAAAGCAGAGACGCCCGGGTCTCTGTCCGGCGTGTGGAACGCTCGTAGGTACCTCGGCCACGCGCTGCCATCAATGCGGCGCCAGCCTCACATTTTCGCTCGCCGCCATGAGCCGTTCGCTTAGCAAGATTATGCCCGTCACGGCGCCCGTGACGTATTTTATCTTGAGTGTTTGTTGCCTGCTCTACGGCATCAGTTTGCTCCTCACCATGCGTGCGGGCTTTCCGACCGCGCCCCAGGGCGGCGGCATGCTCAGCATGCTTTTCGGCATCGGCTCGATCGCTTCCCCCGTTCTGGAGCGTCTGGGGGCTTCGCTGCCGTTATTCCAGCCAGCACATTTCCCCTCGGACTACTCACAGCCCTGGCGCCTGGTTACGGCATGTTTTCTCCATGCGAACCTGATGCACATTGTGTTCAACATGTGGGTGCTCGTCGATCTTGCGCCGGCGATTGAAGAACTATACGGAGCGCCGCGTTTCTTCTTCTTGTACACCGCCTGTGGCATCGGCGGCTATCTTCTCAGTGGATTCCTGGGCCATTTCAGTATTGGCGCTTCTGGCGCGATTGTCGGCCTCATCGGCGTACTGCTGGCCGTCACGTATCGTCGCGGGGGAGCAGGAATGCAGCAGCTTCGCTCGCAGGTCTACCGCTGGATTATCTATCTCGTCCTTTGGGGATTTTTCTTTCCTGGCGTGGACAATATGGCGCACCTGGGCGGCGGCATCACGGGTTTTGTTCTGGCGAAATTCATGCTGGATCGCGCGCCGGCAACCGCTTCCGAACGCAAACGCGCTTATGCACTCGGCTGGGCGACGGCTGTCGTGGTGCTCGCTAGTTTCGTCGTCATGTTTTTCGCCGGGCGGCCTCAATTCTTGATTTTCCACCGCTAGACTATCGTGCGCAGGTGTGCATTCCGCGGACCTTTTGCCAATCTATAGTTTTCGCGCCACGGTGATGCTGTAGTGAAATCCGGAAATGATCGTGAACGCAGCGACGAGGTAAATCAGCAGCACGCGCGCGATTCGCAGCGCCGGGTTTTCCACGAGCGCCGCCAGAATCACAACGAGCACAAGAAGAATTTGGAACGTGGTATTCAACTTCCCGAAAATGCTCGGCGGGAACGTCATGTGGCCAACCACCAGCAGAATCACGGCACACGCGGTTAAAATTAGCACGTCGCGGCCCAGCACCAAAATCGTCAGCCACCACGCGATTTTCCCCTTCAGCGCCAGCATAAAATAGGATGACGACAGCAGCAATTTGTCCGCAATCGGATCGAGAAACGATCCGAGTCGCGTTTTTTGGTTCATTTGCCGCGCGAGCAGACCATCGAGGGCGTCACTCAATCCCGCTGCAACTAACAACCCTAATGCCCAATCGTACCGGCTATAGCGGATGGCGATTATAAAGAATGGGAGGAAGCCCAGCCGCAGGAACGTGAGCTGGTTGGGCACCGTGAAAATGCGCTTGTCCATGAATCCGTTCCGGAGGATGCGTCAAGCGAATTGCGCGAGGTAATCTCCAAGAGTCTGGCCAACCTTGAGCGCAAACTTCTCCGCGAGCGAAGGAATCGAGCCGCGAGCTTCATCCAGCGCAATCCTCTCGATCCTCTGCATGGGAAAGAAAAGCGTCGGCAGGCCTATTCGCTCGCCTTCGGGATGCATCACCTGACGAATAAAATCGTCGAACGAGTTGAGATCGATGCCGCGCAGGGTGACGCCCGCCACGTTGATTTCCGAGAGCTCGCCCCAAATCCGTTCCTTCGGACTGTGCAGGCTGACCACAACAACAGAATGCGGATCCATCATTCGCCTCAGGCAGCTTCCGGTCCGATGCTACCCCATTTTTGCATCGTGCGCATCGGCTCACACTCAAAAGACAACAAATCGCGCATAAGCTCAGACCGAAATTGTCTTCACATCCGCGGCCACGCGCAACTGCGCCTGCGTCGCTTTCTGAACATCCTCCGCCTTCAGCCCCGGCGCTATTTCTCTCAGCAACAAGCCCTGAGCTGTCACGTCAATCACCGCCATCTCCGTCACAATCATTTTCACAACACCGACGCCCGTCAGGGGGAGCGTGCACTTCTTCATGATCTTCGGCTCGCCATCCTTATTCGTGTGTTCCATGGCGATGATGACCCGTTTGGCACCGGCGACGAGATCCATCGCTCCGCCCATGCCCTTCAACATTTTCCCCGGAATCGCCCAGTTTGCCAGATTTCCCTTCTCGTCCACTTGCAACGCGCCCAGCACGGTCACATCAATACGACCGCTGCGAATCATGGCAAACGAATCCGCACTGGAAAAATAGGAGGAGCCGGGAATTTCCGTGATCGTCTCCTTGCCCGCGTTGATGAGATCCGCGTCTTCCATTCCTTCGTATGGATACGGCCCGACACCGAGCATCCCATTTTCGGACTGCAACACGACGTCAACACCCGCAGGCAAGAAATTCGGGATTAGAGTCGGCATACCGATCCCGAGGTTAACGTAATTGCCGTCGCGCAACTCCTGTGCGACGCGCCGCGCAATGAACTCGCGCTTATCCATGCCGTTCGCCATCATCGCCCCGTTTGCTATCGTTGCCGCACTGTCTTTTTTTCGATCGGCTTTTCGTAGCTGTCGCCTTGGAAAATTGCGTCAACAAAAACCCCGGGCGTGTGCACACAGTCGGGTTGCAGCTGACCAAGTTCCACGAGTTCTTCGACCTCCGCAATAACGTACTTCCCCGCTGTCGCCATGGGCGCGTTGAAATTCCTCGCTGTCTTCCGGAAAATCAGGTTTCCCCAGCGATCCCCCTTCCACGCCTTAATGAATGAAAAATCTCCTCGCAGCCAGGGAACCATCACGTAATTTCTCCCGTGGAACTCTCGCGTTTCTTTTCCTTCCGCAGCGAGCGTACCGTATCCGGTGGGCGTGAAGAACGCCGGAATTCCGGCGCCACCCGCACGAATCCGCTCTGCTAGTGTTCCCTGGGGATTCAGCTCAACTTCAATTTCGCCGCTCAGCGCCAACCGCTCGAATCGTTTGTTCTCACCAACGTAACTGGCAATCATCTTCTTCACCTGTTTCGACTCGAGCAGCCATCCGATGCCGAAATTGTCGGTCCCGGCATTATTTGAAACCAGCGTCAAATTCTTGGTGCCGCGTTTTTTTAGCGCACGCAGGAGATGCTCTGGAACCCCGCACATCCCGAATCCGCCAACCAGAATCGTGGCTCCATCGCTGACGCCCTCGATTGCTACGTCAGCGTTTGCTACACGTTTGTCCATTCGATCGCACCTCCAGCCAATACGAATGCATGCGGAGAAAACGTCCAAACATCACGCAGGAAGTTTACTGCAAGTCAGGGCGGTTGTTGTGAAGGGATTTGTACAGCTCATTTGCCGCGTGGAATTCTTGTTCGAGTTCGCGACTGGTCAGATGGGTGCGAAGAAAATCGATGACCTGCGCTACGCGGTCGAGCGAACGCCCAATATTGTCGGTATTCGTCAGGCAAATATCGCGCCACACCTGATATGGACTCCCCGCGATCCGCAGAAGATCCCGCAGCCCGCGGCCGGCCAGGGATGCGGGCAACCCTGTTTCGTCGGTCTCATCGGCAATTACTCTTGCCAGCGCCACCGCCATCAGCTGCGGCATCTGCGACACGACCGCGATCGCCCAGTCGTGCGTCTCTGCATCGCTCCACACCGGCTCGGCAGCGATCGCATGCAGTAACTCGATGAATCGCAGCACGCGCTCATCACTCTCGCGCTCGTTTCCAATCACCACGTAGCGCGTACCACGAAAAAGGGCCGCATCAGCATTGCCGATTCCGGAGCATTCCTTCCCGGCGATTGGGTGTCCCCCAAGAAATCGCGCGCCACTTCGAAATTCGCCTTCCGCCACGCGGCAAATTGCCACCTTAGTGCTGCCAGTGTCCGTCACCAGCGCTTCCGCGTCGCACGCGCCAGCAATTATAGGCAGCACTTCCAAGGCGGCGCCGATTGGCAAGGCCAAGTAAATCAATTCCGCATCGCGAGCAGCAGCAGCGACGTTTCTCGCAACGTGCCAGCCAAAACCACGCTCGTTGATTCGCTGCAAAATTTCTGGTTTGTCGAAAACCACAATGGAGATGTTCGGGTAAACACTCTTAAGGGCGAAGCCAAATGAAGCTCCGATCAGTCCCGTGCCAATTATGGCGACTCGGCTAAACGGCGCGGAATCACTCATGACCTAACAGCCTCAATTGTCTTCGCTGCTTCGTCCTTCACAAACTTGCATCCCGCCGGCTGACTCCACGCCGAGCTGCATTCTTTAACAATCGAATCCGTTCCGCCACCGCCATTGCTGCCGACGCCTCCGATGTAGCCGTTTCAATCTCTGCAACCAGTGCCGACCCGACGACAACGGCATCGGCGATTCCTCCCAAAACAGTCACTTGCGTGGGCAAAGATATTCCGAATCCGACGGCAATTGGCAGCGATGTAAACTTGCGCGCGCGCCGCACCATCGCCGGCAATTCCTCCGGCAAGGATTCCTTCGCGCCCGTTACACCCGTTCGCGAAATTATGTACAAAAAACCAGTCGAAGCATCCGCGATCAATTTCAACCGTTTATCCGTGGAGGTCGGCGCAGCCAGAAATATCGTGTCCAGTCCATGGGTGCGCATTATCGCGCGATGCTCGCCAGCTTCCTCCGGGGTCATGTCGGTGACGAGCACGCCATCCGCACCCGCTGCCGCAGCGCGCGACGCGAAAGCTTCCAAACTCATCTGCAGAATGGGGTTGTAATAACTGAACAGCACGATCGGTACATCGGTATTTGTCCTCAGTACCTTGACCACATCGATGACGCCTGCCAGCGTCGTCCCGCCGCGCAATGCACGCTCGCTGGCGCGCTGGATTGTTGGCCCGTCAGCCACGGGATCGCTGAAGGGCACGCCGAGTTCGATCACGTCCGCGCCTGCTTCAACCGCGGCAAGGACAATCTTCTCTGTCGCGGCAAGCGAAGGATCGCCAGCCGTGATGTACGCGATCAATCCCAGTTCGCCCGAGCGTGCCAGCTGTTCGAAGCGCCTCCCGATACGCGTTTGCGCCATAGCGTTCGTTGTCGCCGCCAGCTCAGACATATCGCGCCAGGATCTCCATATCTTTATCTCCGCGCCCGGAAACATTCAAAATTACGAGCTGGTCGCTCTTCATTTTCGGGGCGCGGTGCATCAACTCCGCCAGTGCGTGCGCCGATTCTAGGGCGGGAATAATCCCCTCGATCCTCGCGAGGGTCTTCACTGCGTCGATTGCGTCCTCGTCACCCACCGCCGTGTACTCTGCGCGCCCGCGGTCCGCGAGCCATGCATGTTCAGGCCCGACCGCCGGGTAATCGAGCCCCGCCGAGACCGAATGCGTCGTCGAAACCTGGCCGTCGAGCGTTTGCAACACATACGTGTACGTCCCTTGGAGCACCCCGGGCTTCGCTCCTGAGAATCCTTTCGCGGCTGCCAACCTCGCTGCGTGCTCGCCGAGTCCCGCTCCACGCCCGCCTGCCTCAACGCCTACCATTTTTACGTCGTCGTCATCCAGAAAATCATTGAACAGTCCAATGGCATTGGAACCGCCGCCCACGCAGGCGAAAAGCCAGTCTGGCAAGCGTTTCTCCTGTTGCAGAATCTGCGTACGCGCTTCTTTTCCGATTACACTTTGGAAATCCCGCACCATAGCCGGATAGGGATGCGCACCTAGCACAGAGCCCAGCAAATAATGGGTTGTGTGAACGTTCGTAACCCAATCGCGCATCGCTTCATTGATTGCATCCTTGAGTGTTTTGCTTCCTGCGTCGACGCCGATTACTTCCGCGCCGAGAAGACGCATACGGAAAACATTTAGCCTTTGGCGCTCCATGTCTTCCGTGCCCATGTAAACCGTACATTCCAGCCCCAGCCGCGCTGCCACAGTCGCCGTCGCTACGCCATGCTGTCCAGCGCCGGTTTCCGCGACCACGCGCCGTTTCCCCATTCGCGCGGCCAACAAACCCTGGCCCAGACAATTGTTGATTTTGTGCGCGCCAGTATGCAGCAGATCTTCGCGTTTCAAGTAAATGCGTGGCCCGCCCAGATGCTCCGTCAGCCTTGCAGCAAATTGCAGCGGAGTCGGCCTGCCGGCGAAATTCCGAAGCATGTCGTCAAGTTCTTTCTGAAAACTCGCATCCGCCCGCGCTTCCTTGTATGCCCGCTCCAATTCTTCGAGCGGCGCCATAAGCGTCTCCGGAACATATCGTCCGCCGTACGCGCCAAATCGGCCGCGCGCGTCGGGTACACTCAACATTTCTGTGCTCATAAATCCTGCTGGCGCACGCGCCTAACTGCGGCCATGAGCCCTTTAACCTTTCTCGCGTCTTTTCTCCCTGGTCGTTCTTCGACGCCACTGCAAACATCAAGTCCGAACGGCTTCACCTGCCGAATCGCCTCAGCGACATTCTTCGCACGCAAACCACCAGCTACAATCACGGGCCCATACCGCTTCGCCTCACGCGCAACTCCCCAGTCAAACTGTTTGCCTGTGCCACCG
The DNA here is from genome assembly GCA_035933575.1 of Candidatus Acidiferrales bacterium. Taxonomy (GTDB): domain Bacteria; phylum Acidobacteriota; class Terriglobia; order Acidiferrales; family UBA7541; genus DAHUXN01. Next base: position 84,254 of record DASYYR010000071.1, read on the forward strand.
CGGTGTTCTGCATCGTAGCCGTCGAGCAGAAATCCCGCCGCATTTGGATATTTCTTCAGTTCTCTCGCTCGAAATCGCGGTCCCACGCGGAACGCCTTGATCACAGGATATTCTCGCGCGAGTCGCTCCACTGTGGCAGGCGATTCCTCCCCATGCAGTTGCAGCATCGCCAGATTGGTTGCATGCGCGATCCTCAAAATCTCTCCCGCGGAACCATTCACGAACACGCCAACGGCTGTGACGTGCCTTGGCATCTGGCGGATGATTTGCTTCGCGTGTGACACTGCAATTCTTCGCGGGCTCTTCGCATAGAAATTAAATCCGAGCGCATCCGCGCCAGCATCCATCGCTAATTTCGCGTCGTTCCAGTTCGTGATCCCGCAAATTTTAACAGAGACCATGGTAGCTACCCAGCCGCCGGCGAACGCGACCCGCGCGTCGCCGAATCGAGCAACTCACGTAGTGCATTCCCAGGCTCCGCCCTGGTCATCAGATGCTCGCCAATAAGAAAGGCGTCAAATCCAGCACTGCACAGGTGTTCCAAATCGCCATGCGCGCGTATCCCCGATTCGCTCACCGCGATGCATTCGTCGGGAATCTCCTGCGCCAGTTCCAGTGACGTTTCTAGCCGTACCTCGAACGTCTTCAGATCGCGATTGTTGACGCCAATGATTTTCGCCCCATTGTCTGCCGCGCGTTTCAATTCGTCCCGAGAATGCACTTCGACGAGCGCCTCCATTTTCAAAGTTCGTCCGAGTCCGAGCAGTTCCCGCAGCCTCTGATCATCCAAAATCGCGATAATAAGCAAAAACGAGTCGGCGCCGGCCGCGCGCGTTTCCCAGACTTGCCACGGATCCACGATAAAATCTTTTCGCAAGATGGGCATACGGGTTGCTTTTGAGACTTCTTTCAAGTCGCCGAGCGACCCCTGAAAGAACTCCTCTTCGGTCAACACAGAAAGCGCCGCGGCACCGGCGGCTTCCAGCATGGGTGCCAGAATTGCAGGCTGATAATCCACTCGCAACAGACCGCGCGATGGCGACGCTTTTTTCAGTTCCGCAATTACGTTGAACCCCGGGCGCGTGAGGGTTCCGGGAAAATCTCTAACCGGCGGCGCCTTCTTTTCCACCGCAATCTTCAGCGCCACTTCCGGCAAAACGCGTTTGCGGTGTGCAATCGCTTCGCGCCGCCGCTCGACAATGCGCGCAAGTATATTTTTCGTGTCGGTTCCGGTTTCCATATTCAATACTGTCCGGCCAAGCCAGGCAAAGAGATCCCCGTCGCAGGCAGGGAAAATCGCTGCGACTATGCTAGTCTGCGTCTTGCTGCCGTGTCAAAATTTTTCGCGTCGAGTTCTAGCTATGCCCTGCGACCCCGAATCGCAACTATGACATGCAACGAATTGGCGGTCCTGAACAAAGCGATTATCGCCTGCCGTAAATGTCCACGGCTGGTGCACTATCGCGAAAACGTCGCGCGCACAAAGCGCCGCGCTTATCTCGATTGGGATTATTGGGGCAAGCCAGTTCCTGGATTTGGCGATCCGCATGCCCAACTTCTGGTTCTCGGGCTCGCGCCTGCGGCACATGGGGCGAATCGTACCGGGCGGATGTTCACCGGCGACCGCTCTGGAGATTTTTTATATCGCGCGCTTCACACGGCCGGCTTTGCCAACCAATCCACTTCAGCTCAGCGGGACGACGGTCTCGCGCTTACGAACGCATACATCAGCGCTGCCGTGCGGTGTGCGCCGCCCGATAACAAGCCTCTACCGTCGGAATTTCAAAATTGCCGACCGTATTTGGAGGTTGAACTCGATATTTTAAAACCAAAAGCGATTCTCGCCCTAGGAGGCCTCGCATTGGCAGCCTATCTGCGAATTCTCAAGAAAAGCGGCGCGATTAGGTCGCACGCGCAATATCCCTTTCGTCACGGCGCAGTTTACAGGCTTCCAGGTAACCTTCCGCGCATTTTCACATCCTACCATCCGAGCCAGCAAAACACGTTTACCGGCCGGCTCACGCCCTTAATGCTTACTCGAGTTTTCCGCCGCATCCGGGATTATTTGGCAGCTTCGACCGAAAATACCTGCTTGCATCCTTCGAAGCCGCTCTAACGAAGCAGCACGTATCGTCCGCCGTCCGTGAACACGATCATCAAGCACATGACGACCAACATCAAGTCGTAGTGCCAGCCGTATCCATCCTTGCCCCAGAAGCCGGTATGCCAAACGGCTATTTTTTTCTGGATCGCCCCGAGCGTCAGTACGATCAACCCCATTGCGGCAATTTGCGTGAGCACCCCGACCATTATTCCCAAGCTGCCCGCAATCTCCGCCATTCCCAGAAACATCGTGAAACCCTTGCTCATTCCAATTTTTTTTCCTCTTTCGGCGGGACTCTTCACGTGACTCCAACCGCTCGAAATGAAAATGACACCTGCCATTAGCCTCAACAGAAGAATCCCGATATCCTCATAGCGCAGCAACTGTGGAATCATTGTGCCTCACTTTCTCAACGGTGAACGATCCAGGCTATCGCCGCCGAGTATACTCTGACCCTCCCGTCGATGGCTCCAGTCAAGCTACAATGCACGCGTGGCTCCTGAACCAAAATCGGAATTGACTACACATCCGGTCATCGAATTCCGAGCCGCCGAGTTTCGTATCGCCGATCGTCCAATTCTGAGATCGCTTTCCCTGGCAGTGAGTTGTGGTGAGACTCTCGTTATTCTCGGTCGAAGCGGTTCCGGCAAAACTACCGCTCTGAAATTGGTCAATCGCCTTCTAGAACCAAGCGCGGGCGAGGTGCGCGTCGACGAACGCGCTACGCTTGAATGGGATCCGATTCGTTTGCGCCGGCGAATTGGCTATGTGATCCAGGAAGCTGGCCTTTTCCCGCATTTTACGGTTGAGCGCAATATCGCCCTCGTGCCTGAACTCGAGCGGTGGCCGCGAAATCGCATCAACGACCGCGTTCGCGAATTATTGGAAGTTGTCGGCTTGGATCCCGCGCATTTCGCGCAGCGCTACCCGCATCAGCTCTCTGGCGGTCAACGACAACGCGTGGGAGTGGCGCGCGCTCTTGCCGCGGACCCGCCGATCTTGCTGATGGACGAGCCATTTGGCGCACTCGACGTGCTGACGCGCGCGGAAATTCAGCGCGAGTTTCTCGATATTCAACAACGCCTCCAAAAAACAATCCTTTTTGTCACGCACGATATGCGCGAAGCGCTGCTCATTGGAACACGCGTCGCGCTGCTTGAAGCAGGAGCTCTCACGGGTGTCTATAGTCCGGCGGATTTTTTGCGCGCAACCGAACCAACGGCCGCAGCCTATGTTTCCGCATTCCGCGGGGGCATGACCCCGCGCACTTTAACGAACCGAGGCGACGAATGAGGCTTGTGCATTTTTTCCTGGCACATCACGATGAAATTCTGCAAGCGAGCGCCGAACATCTCTGGCTGGTGGTTATCTCGATGTTGCTTGCGACCGTTATCGGCGTTCCTCTCGGAATCGCTGTCACGAGAAGGCCCTGGCTTTCGAAGCCGATCCTCGGCAGCGCGAATGTCGCAGAAACCATTCCGAGCTTGGCGCTTTTCGGTTTCCTGCTTCCGGTGCCGTGGCTTGGGGCGCGGGCCGACCGTCTCGCGATCGTCGCGCTCGCCATGTATGCGTTGCTGCCCATTATTCGCAACACAGTCGCCGGAATTCAGGGTGTCGATGCCAGCGTCCGCGATGCAGCGAGGGCCATGGGCATGACGGGAAGGCAGGTTCTGATTCGCGTCGAGCTTCCCCTTTCGCTTCCCGTCCTCCTCGCTGGCATTCGCGTGGCAACCGTGTGGACAGTGGGAATTGCGACGATCGCTGCGGCAATCGGTGCTGGCGGTCTTGGTGAATTTATCTTTCGCGGCCTGGCGATGGTCGATAATCGCGTGATTCTGGAGGGCGCGATTCCCGCGGCGATACTCGCACTAGCCGCTGATGTCGGCTTTGGACTGTTGGAGCGCCGCCTTCGGCATCCGCAATGAACCAAATGCGCCGTTGGATATTGCTGGCGTTCGTCCCCGCAGTCTTTGCTCTATGTGGCTGTGTTAATCGCCACAATACCATTGTCGTTGGTTCGAAGAATTTTCCCGAGCAGGCGATTCTCGGGGAAATTCTCGCGCAACGGATCGAGGCGCAAACCGGACTGCGCGTCGAAAGGCGCTTCTACCTGAGCGGAACGTATATCTGTCATCAAGCATTGCTCGCGGGAAGAATTGATATCTACGTGGAATATACAGGGACGGCGTTGACGGCCATCTTGAAAAAGCCACCTTTTAGTGATCCTCGTGCGGTTTTCGACGAAGTGCGCGAGGGTTATGCGCAGCGATTCGGTCTGGTTGTCGAGCCGCCGCTGGGTTTCAACGACAGCTTTGCAATTGTGGTTCGAGAAGATGACGCTCGCCGATACGACATTCACACGATTTCCGATGCCGCAAAATACACACCTTTGTGGCGTCCCGGATTCGGATACGAATTCCAGGAACGCCCCGACGGATACGATGGATTGGTGAAGAGCTACGGATTAAAGTTTGCAACGGCGCCACGGATCATGGATTTGGGACTGCTTTACCGCGCCTTGCTCGCCCATCAAGTGGACATTGTTGCTGGAAATACGACTGACGGTCAGTTGGTGACAGGAGCTTTCACTGTCTTGACCGACAACGAGCACTATTTCCCGCCTTACCAAGCAGTACCTGTCGTCAGAAGTGAAGTTTTACAACAGCATCCAGCAATCGCGAATGCGCTTATCGGCCTGTCTGGGACGATTTCGGACAAAGATATGCAGCGGATGAATTACGAAGTGATTGGCGAGCACAAAGACACGGCGCTCGTCGCCGGTGAATTCTTGCGCGCGAAACATCTCAACTAAGCAGGTCCATGACGTGACCCGATTCGAGATGATCCAAGATGAGATGAACCGGTCCCGATCATTCCGCGGCGAGATGTTCTCACTCGACCGAAACATCGTGAAAAGAAAACTCGTGACCTAGGTTCGCGAATGGCCTTCCGTCAAGCTCGGCATAGGGATAAACAAAATAGTTGATCGGGGAGCCCGATTGCCGTGGGCTCAGAACAAGATCGCGACCGCCAGAAAATCGCACACGGTTCGGATCAAGGCCCCCGAAAAAATAATCGTGTTTACTGGGCATTTGCCACGCCTCGGAAGCATCGATCGGCACCCAGCCGATGCCCTGAATGTAGAATTCCGCCCAGCAGTGATACCCGCTGATTTCTCCCTGATGTTGGCCGATTGGAATTGGGAACCCTATTTCGAAACGCGCCGGAATCCCGGCAGCCCGCGCCATACCGATAAAAAGGGAATGAAAATCAGTGCAATTGCCATGATGCGCGGTGCACGCGAAGATAGCGTCTCCTTGTCCCCAGCCGGTTCCGGCGTGATCGTAGTGCATCGTCCTGATCACATAATCGTAGATGTTGCGAGCCCTCTTGAGCGGATCGAAGATCCCTTTGGTCTGCTCACGCGACAGATCGGCGATCACTCCGTTAATCGGCACGAGGCGATCAGGTTCAAGATATCGAGCAATGTTCGGCGAAAATTTACTTGAGGAGAGTGCAGGGTCGTTCGACGGAAACGCGACTCTATATTCATCGCGGCGCGCCCGAAACTTCAGAGTAATGGCGAACGGTGTGCGCGTTTTTTGCGGCGTCAAAGCTGAAATAGGCTGCGTCGTTGCCGTAGGCTTGATCGGTGTAAATGCGATGTGCGAGCGGACTTGAGATACTGACAGCGCTTATTTGCTGGTGTGCTCCGGTCTGCGGCAGCGGAAGCCAGATCCGCATTTCGTGGCTGCTCGGCGGAAGCGCCGGCACCTGCACCACGTAGACAAACTCGAAGGTCCTCGAGAGTGGGGGCGCAGCGTGGACACCCTTACGAGTCACGGCCGACATTGAGGCAAGGCAAACAGTTGCTGCAAGCGCTATCACCGAAATTACCGCCCGTTTCATATTGTGCATCCCCCACCGCATAAGATCGTCCGGCAAATCCTATCAATCAGGCGCTCGCGCGCGCAAGCATCGCGCGGTTTCATATCCTGCGAAGAGACAGTAGAATCGGGAAAAGAGATTAGAAAACCGAAAGAACAGTTGGACGGTTTAGTCTGCTTCCTGCAGTGTCTTGAGATGCGACTCAAGAGACGCAACATACTGGCGTTCGGCCTCAAGTTCTGACTGAAGCTTCTTGACGAGCATTTCGATTCGTTGAAGCTCGAAGCGGAGTTTCTGGACCTCTGCCACTGAAGAGTTGCTATTCGAACGCGCCGCCGCCTGAGGAGCGGCAACAGGCGGAGTTGGATGTAATCGGTTCTGGGGAGCGAAACTCTGTGTCGACGGGGCCGCATGAGCGGCAACCGGGCCCGCGAAAATCCCGGAGAGCGAGCTTACTGCAGAACGGACCGCCTCCGAATCGTCAGAATCTTGGCGAGGCGGAGTGCTGATTGATTTCGGATTCAGCAGGTTTTTGACGCGCGCGATCAATTCTTGTGGCTGAAATGGTTTGCGAATGAGTTCGTCGGCCTGAACGGCAATAGCCTTCTCCGCGACAGTTCGATTTACAACTCCGGACATCAATATCACCGGCGTTTTGCGCAGCTCCGGATTTTGCTTAATGAACTGGCAAACCTCGTAACCATCCTTGTCGGGCATGATGACGTCCGTAATGACTGCGTCAGGGCTGGTCTCGGCAAATTGCGCCAGCGCCGATGCGGCATCATGACAGGTGACCACGTTTATCGACTCGCGACGAAACGCAATCTTGATGACTTCGCGCATGGTCGCGCTGTCATCAATAAAATACACCGTTGGAACGCGCTCGGAGGAAACGATCGACGCGTCGCTCATGGCCGCTCCAACTCGGATTTATCTGGCACAACTTGATCGTCGGGAGGATGAGGTCCACCCGCGGACGCTGCAACATCCACGTGTTCTTGCCCATCGTCGGGTGGAGGTGATTTGTCGGTGTCGTCCAGCGCATCTTCGTCGAGCTCACGCATGGCATCGAGCATCAGATCAGTCGATGAACGCAACACGGTGCGTTGAGCTGCGGTCACTCCATAAACAAACTTGTAAACGCCCTTGCCGGCGCCCTCGCAGGACTTGAGAATATGAATGACGGCCTCATCCCCAAAGAGTGCGCCGCATTCGGCGTGCGACAGTTCACCGCCATCAAAATAAATTACGCCGTCAGTGTCTCCGGAGTTGATGTTCAGAGCGCCCGTCTGACGCGCTTGATTGAGCATCTGAATCACTCCGGGCAAATCCAGTCGCGAAAGGTCGCCCGTCAGAGTTGTTATTGCACTCGGAACCATTTGCGTGGGCTGGAAACCTTCTTGCCGGCTGAGAAGGAAGGCACGGACGTGGGCGGCGATTCCTTCGGGGCCGCGTCGCCGGTCGACATAATCGTCACAGCCGTGGCGAAATGCCTCCATGAGCGCTTGGTCACCACCATTCCCCACGGCTATCAGAGGAATGTTGGCCGTTTTTGCATCTGCGCGAAGCAATGGAGCGATCTCATAGGCACTCATTTCTCGCAGATTCGTGGCGCACAGAATGACGGCTGGCGTGTTCCATTCGAGCATGGTCAGCGAGTAAGCCGCCTGCGAACTCGTCAGCACTTCAAAACCTTCCTTTTTTAAAGCGTCGCCCAGTTTTTTCGAAAAATATACATTGCTGTCGATGAGCAGCACCTTCGGCTGGCATGTCCCAGTAGTGTTCATGATCCTGACTCCGGGACGTGCACTTCACAGGACGCTTGACATCCTTGAATCAGTTTGCCCAAGTCCAAAATTTGAATGCGATCCTCGCCGACCTGAAGCGACCCAGTGATGTAAGGTTCTTGGCTTTCACTGTGGATCTCAAGTTGCGCGGCTGCCTCACCGCTGACAAGCTCGCATTCTCCTGCTACGGGTATCGCGCACCAATCGCGGGTGTCATCGGCTTGCCATTCCGCAATCAGGTGAAACCGGCCGATTGAGTCATTTCTTTCCCCTAATAGCCGTCCTACGTCACAAACCGGAACTACGCGGCTGCGGCGCACGATTACACCAGAAATCCACGGCGTTCGATGAGGGAACTTTTGCATGTTCCCAATTGCAACCAATTCGACGATCGACTCGGCCGCCAATGAGAATCTGCGGCTTCCAATTGGCACAATGACGTAGCTTTTCAGTTGAGTTTCAGTGGCGCCGCTCACGGAAGCGCTCCCTGCGTTTCGCCGGGAAACGGAAAAACGTCGTTTTCCGCGGAAGCACCCGTTGGATCATCGAGTGCACTGAGTTGGGCGAGCTCATTCTGAGTTAAGAAGCCGTCAGGATTCAAAACTGGCACAACATTATCGTCAATGAGTGTAAGGCCGCGATACCAAACACGCTCCGGTCCCGAAAACGATCGCGGAATCACCATGAGACGCGCGATCGTTTCCATGCGATCAATCTGGTCAACCAGGACTGCGACACAGGAATGGCGAAGAACGAGAATGAGGGTTGGGCGCGATACAGGCAGATCAAAGTGCACGCACGCGTTCACGACGTAGTACCACTTCCTTCCGCGCCGAAGACGATGTAGTACTTTGGGGATATTTCTTAGAGCGATCACCGAGGCGGCGGACGAAAAACCATCCGTGCTGCGAATTTCTTCGATGGCGCTAGCAGCAATCGCGAACGTCTGCCCCGCAACGGCAAAGAGGATGACCTCTTCGGTACGTCCATGCTGTCGAGGCGATTGAAATCCGTTGAGAACAATCTTCATCGTAGCATCGCTTGCAAGGAACGGGTGATTTCGCGAACATGTTTGTCAGTACTTGAAAAAATTTGATCCAGTGGCAGAACTTGATTGACGGCCCCGGTTTTGATGGCCTCGGCGGGCATCCCGAAAATTATCGAAGTCGCTTCGTCCTGCGCTATGACGATGCCGCCCGCGGCGCGAATCGCTTGAGCGCCACGCGATGCATCGTTTCCCATGCCCGTGAGAACAATGCCCACTGTCATCGTCCCCGCCCAACTGGCCGCCGTCTCCATAGTTACGTCAGCGCACGGGCGATATCCT
>DASYYR010000075.1:0-40604 GCA_035933575.1 Candidatus Acidiferrales bacterium
AAATGGCTTAAAAATTTGCACGCGTTGCCGCGCGATTTCCGCGCGTCGCAACCTTCGGATCAGTTCTTCGCTCTTGCCGGAAAACATCGGGCCCACAATTACTTCGATCCAACCCATATTACCCTTGACGATATCCACGGATTCTCTCCTGGCCGATGAACGTAGGCTAACACAATTCTCTGTGGAAATTCCGGCACATGGCTTGCACAATCGAAATGCTCTTTACCGCTTTGACGCCGCGTCTCGCAACGGCTCGTACAGTGCCGCATTGAAAAACGGCGCAAACGCATTGATGACGGCGGTGCGGAAAGCGTCTTGCCTCGTGATCATGTTTCGCGTCAACACTCCCCACGCGCCTTGAGCATCGCGAATCCCGTGTCCGCCGGCAAACGCATCTATCGCAACGCCCAGCTCGATGCCTTCGTCGACCACCTGCCGCGCCAGAATTTCCGGCAGCAGGATGCTTCCCGATTGTCCGTAAGCGCCATGTCCATTTTTGTCTGTGATAAAGGCCCAGTTTTGCAGGAAAACGTCGCGAGAATCGCCGTTGCTCAGAACATCCAGTCCGCCTTCTAATCCCACGAAATAATCCCAAGACAGCTTTTGCTCTCTTGCACGTTTCAGAAGCTCCTCGGCTCGGTGGCGCGCGCCACTCATCAATTCAAAGCGCGACAGCGGTGTGTGGCGAACTCCACTCTCTACCTCCGCGCCAACGACTTCGAATGGAGCGTTGGGATCCAAGCTCGGCCCAACAACCGTCAATGCCTCCCAAACAGCATTCAGTTTTGGGCGGCGCGTACTTCCGACCGCGACAATAATCTTGGTCATGGCTAAAATCGGGAGCAATCCCGGAGAACGTCATTCTTTCCAGAGTTGTGATTGTTTTTCGCGTGCAAATCGAACGTTTAAAAACGCTTTCAGGTCTTCGATCGATGTAAAAACCTGATCCGAACACGCCAGCATCCATCCGCTGATTTGCTCCAACGGCAGCGGCGTAACCATGTAAACGGGAATCCCTTTCCGGTAAGCAACGGTCAGTTCCGCAGAAGTACCGCCGCTCTGCGCGTTTGCGTCCCCCCAAAAGCAGATTACGTAGTCAGCCTTGTTTTCGATCAGGTCGAGATCAAAATGGATGATTTTACGGACCACGCGTCGAAAACGCTCGAAGTCAGTCAGCTTCCACTCGCGGAAGTGCGCTGCCTCTTCCTCCGTGAGGTTTTTCTTTTCGTCCTGCGCGGGATCGTAGACCCGATGACCCAAATGATCACGGAGGAAAGGGGCGAGCTTCTGCCGCCAGAGTTTGCCGCCGCCGTCGGCGAATTCAATTGGTCCGCAGAGATATGCGAGCATGAGGTCCGGGTAAGTCAGGACTCTAGCACGAGGTCATGTGCACTGCAAAGAGATGCCCAGGGAGCATAGCGAGGTAACAATGGAGCGGCCGAGGGGACTCGAACCCCCGCCTACAGCTTGGCAAGCTGTCGTACTACCCCTATACTACGGCCGCTCGGACGGGCCAGTCTTGGAACAAATCTTTTATAGCACGCCCGTACCGAGCCCGACAAGGCCCGCGCGAACTCCGGCTGCGCGAGAATACAACGTCGCGGAATCCAGCGTGCGATCGGAAAGAATCAGTTAGTTGACTTCAAGGATGCGAGTTGATTTGACGACCGGCGATTTCTTCTGGCGGTCCGCAAAGCGAGTCGCACGCTCTCTGTCAATATAGACTCGGGCGAATTTCTCCCCGTCGTGATAATAGACCGTTACTTGCCAGTGGCGGTGTCTTCGCCGCCGGTCACGGCGGAATCGAGCTGTGCCCTTCTTCGCTTTTGTTGTGGTTTTCTTCTTCACAGGATGTCCTAGTGTCGCGGGAGTATCGCAACTTCGGAGGCGCGGCGCAAGTCTCAAGTTGATTATCACCCAGGCTGCCACGCTTGTTTCGCCTGAATTCCCATAATGGAACATCGGCCCAAGTTTATTGAGACGTTTGCCTGCCACTAACGTCTAAGATAGAAAGAGAAAAAGAGTTGGAACTTTTGAGGGTATTCGAGCGTATTTCAAGTTGAAGGGGAAAGGGAGTTGGGCCATGGTGATGAGACTAGAGCACGAACTAAACATTGAGAATCCGCGGCATCACTCGCTGGAACGGGTGGAGACGCTCCGGCGGTTGCTGGCGGGCGGGGCGCGCGTGGAATGCGACCCAAAACGCCCGGATTTCTACGAAGTTGAGAGCGGTTCTGACATCTACTACATTCATATCTCGCCGGTTACCGGGAACATCCTTCTACTGGCTGCATGGCCAAAGGATGGCGTCCCAGGCGACGAAGTGCGGACGACTCAGGCCGCATAACGCGCGCAAACAAACGTTTACAACGGTTCACGCTAATAAATCGGCGGCCTTGAAGCCGAGGTCTTTCAGGATCTGCGTGTTCAATTCGTAGACCTCCGGCCCGGCGGTAGTGCGGACGTAGACGCTATCGCCGACGGCCGCGGAGATGTCTATGGTGGTTTTCTTTCCAGATTTGTCAGTGAGAATCACGTCAATGGCGGGCTTGGCTAAATGCGCCAGGACAGACCGCGACGGCGTATCGTAGATTTGCTTTGCGCGGGCGTTCTGGAGCGGATCCAGTATTTTCCAACTCTGAATAGCCTTCCCTTTGTCCGCGACGGGCTGGAGAATCGTCCACTGATCATCCTTGCCCTGCACGCACTGAATAGCACCGCTCGCGTTGTGGATTTCCACAACGGTCACGTTGGCGGGATCAAACTGTAAGATCGACTTATCGCGCAGGTCGAAAAGCTTTTTATTGAGCGCATCGTAGACAGTTGAACTTATCTCAAAGATCATCGGTCGCGCGGTATCGCGCGCGTAATAGTTGTCCCCGTTTTTTTTGCCAACCAGCAGATGAAACTCCTGTCCCTTGATCGCCGCCGTGACGCTCATCGACGGGTGAGTAAGCCCATATTTTGCAAGGTCGTCGGGAGATTCGCTTACAACGTCCGTGAATTTGTCGGTCGACAGCGCGCTTGCGAGCGAATCGACGGCGCTGGAATCCGCCAGTACCTCTTTGGGCTTGGCGATCTCCCACGTAGAATTTTTCTTAGTGACAGCAATTGCGCCGCTCGCATCATCAATTGTGATGCCCGTGATTTCAGCATCGTTCAGTTCCAATAGAGACCGGTCGCGCAACTGAGACATTGGTTTGTTGGTTTCGTCCAATAAGGAAACGGGCAACAGATCAACATTCTTTGACGCGTCGATGAGAGCGTAAACAACGTTGCCCGAAAAATCCTTGTCGCCCAATCGAATCGTATGTTCAACGCCGCCCTTTTGCTGAAAATCAATCGTCACGGCTGCTGGAGCAAGTCCGTATGTCGACAGGTTGTCCGTCGGCGCGAATGACCGGCGGATTTTCGCATTGCTCAGATCGCTTACGATTCCGCTGATGCTCGTCTGATCGGCTTGTGTAGAAACCGGCTGCGTTATTCGCCAGTCTCTTCCTTCCTTCGCGAAAACTGTTCTGCCAGTCGCGCTTACAAGCGTCAGACCGGTAATCTGGTTCGCATTCACAGCAAAGGCTGGTTTCCAGGAGGCTTCCTCCGTTGGCGGGGCGACGCTGCGTTTGCTGTCGTAAAAATAAACGAAGGCTCCCAGGGCAACCGCAAGTGCGACTACAATCAGTGTGCTCTTCTTCATGGCCGGCTAGCGACGTTTCACCCAAATATAAATCCCGCCAATGATCACAATCAGAGGCAGAAATACCATACTGAACCACGACAATTCCCGCTGCTGCGCTTCCGTTAGCGTCACGCGGCGATTCGCGGCCTCTTTCGGGCGGATGGAAATCAGATTCTCTTCTTCGGTCAGCCAGTTGATGGCATTGAAAAACAGATCGCCATTGCGCTGCTGCCCCACCCACTGATTCGTCGCGAATTCGGAATTGCCAATCACTACCAGCCGGGCATCCGTAGAACCCGATTTCTTTTCTGCCGCGACTCCGAGGGGCAGCGGTCCCCGCTGATCCGTCTTCGCATCGTATCTCACGGTCCCGTTTCCCAAATTCGGCACGGTAAAACTGGCTGCGGAAGTTTTCAGTAACTCAACCGACATCGGATTTGGTTTGGATGTGTCCGCGATCGACACTGTGCGAGCCAAAGGAAAAAACGTCATCGAACCTTTGAAATTCCTCACGACGGGGCTATCGCCGTAATCGACGACCAGCGGAACGCCTGGTCCCTCCCCAAGCAAACGCCCCACGCCGCTCACATCGATCACGTAGTTATCACCCAGCTTGATATTCCATGGCTGCAACACAGCGTCCAGTTTTGGATCCGTGCCCGGGTCCAGCAGCAGCATCGCTTTTCCGCCGCCGTCGAGATATTTCTCGATCATCTGCGCTTCCTGCGGGAAAAAAGACTTCTGCGGCCCCACATCAACGAGCACGCTACAGTCGGAAGGCACATCGTTCGACGTCACCAGATTTACGGACTTAACCTGGTAGTTTTCTTTCGCGAGTTCCCCGGCCACCGCGCTGTAACCCTTGCTGTCGGATGCGCTCGTGGATTTTTCGCCGTGTCCCTCGACAAAACACACCGTTTTCACGGTGGTAGAAGTGGCTTTCAGGATCGCTGAAGCAAAATCCTGTTCCGTCGTTTCTTCCAGCCGCTGGATGTTCTTCCCGCTGGCGACAACTACTTGTCCTTCTCGCACCACTCCGTATTGCTTCGTCAGATCCGGATTCTCCTGCGGATCCACCACGCGGAAGTGGATGTGAGGATTCAGGTTTTCGTACTCCGACATCTGGTCGCGCAGCTGCTGAACTTCCGGATCCGAGGATTTTGCAAACAGAAAAATATTGACGTCGGATTTTATCGGCTCCACGATTTTCTTCGTCTGATCCGAAAGCGTATAAAGCTTTTCACTGGTCAGGTCGAGAGTCTTGTGGTGCCGGAATCCCAGGTAATTGACAAAAATCAAGATGGCGAGCACTGCGATAACCAGCACGGATGTATTTGTGCCTAGTTTCGAGGAACGCTTCCCAAAAAAACCGGCGATGGTCGCGAAATCGAAAACTATCCACGCCAGAACAAGTACTCCGCCCGCGACGAGCAGAATCTTATTCGCGAGTTGAAACTCTTCCAAAACCGTATAGCGAACATATCCCGCAATCAGCAACGCAAGGCCCAGCGCTCCCGCAAAACGCGCCAGCTCTCTTCGATTCCATTTCATCTTGCCGTACCCTCTTTCCTCCCCAAAAAATTAAGCTCGCCGCCAGCGCATGGAATCCACCGCGCGCATCGTCAAAAAAATCGCAAAGAAAATCCAGCTTGCGAAGAAAATCAGCCCGGTGGTGTCGATCACGCCGCGCACAAACGGGTTATAGTGCTGCAAAAGCGCCAGGTATTGCAGCGATTGCGCGATTAACCCATTTCCCGTTCCCGCAAAGAATCCGACTACCCAAAGGAGCAGCGATATTCCCAACACCAGCACGCCCGCTACAATTTGGTTCTCCGTCAGAGCAGAAAGGAATGAGCCAATGGCGAGCAACGTCGCTCCCAGAAGTACCACGCCCAAATAGCCTCCTGCGATCAGCCTCCAAGGAGGTACAGGCTCGCTGTGCGCAAACATGTAAACGACGTAAAGCACCGTGGGCAGAATCATGATGATGAAAAGACTCAGCGAAGCGAGAAATTTTCCGAGCACAATTTGCCAGTCTGTGATCGGAGACGTCAGCAGCAGCTCCATCGTTCCGCGCTTCCGCTCCTCCGAATAGACGCCCATGGTCAACAGCGGAGTCAGAAAAAGCAGAATCGTGCCCACAAGGCTCAGGAACGCCCCCATCACAGCGCTCGGCACGTCAAACGGAATCGCGGCGCCGCCTTGCATCGCTTCCATGCTCGCCTCAAACGACGCTTTGATCCCGTCCGCCAAATACATATTGAAGAATACCGCGCTCAAAATCAGAAAGATGGGGACGACGGCGTACGCAACGGGCGACACGAAATAGTGGCTTATTTCTTTGCGATAAATAGCGTATAGGCCGCGCATGTCAGTTTCGCTCCGCTTTTTCGGCAGGATTTTGCGCCGCATCTTCTGTGGTGAGTTGCAGGAAAATTTCCTCCAGACTCAGATTCATGCCTCGAAGCTCGTAAAGCGCCCAACCTTGTCCGACAACCTTGGCGGCGATTTGGCTGCGCAGGTCCTGTCCTTGATTCGCTTCGACCGTGGCAACCAAGCGTCCCGCGGAGCCAAGCGAGTTGGTTTCCACTTTTCGCACGCCGGAAATTTGCGCCAGCGCATCGCGCAAAGATTTTTCTGGCGCTTGTACCTCCACGCGGATCCGCTCTCCGCCCTTGAGTTGCAGCGTCAGATTCTCTGGCGTATCCACGGCGACGATTTTTCCGCGGTTGATGATTACCACGCGGTCACACGTCATGCTCACCTCTGGCAAGATGTGCGTCGAAAGAATGATCGTGTGGCTTCCCGCCAATCCCTTGATCAGGTTGCGGACTTCGATAATTTGCTTCGGATCCAAGCCCACGGTCGGCTCATCGAGAATAATCACGTCCGGATCATGAACGATCGCCTGCGCCAGTCCCACGCGCTGCTTGTAACCTCGCGACAACCGTTTGATCAGCTCATCGCGTTTGTCCACAATCTTTGCCATTTCGAGCGCCGCTTCCACCCGCGCAGCGCGCTTTTCCGCGGGCACATTCTTGATCCGCGCCACGAAATCCAGATACGAACTCACTGTCATGTCAAAATAAAGCGGCGGATTCTCAGGCAAATATCCGATGCGGCGGCGCACTTCCATCGAATCGTCGAAGACGTCGAAACCGGCAATCTTAGCCGTGCCTCCCGTCGCGGGCAGGTAGCCAGTGAGCACGCGCATCGTGGTTGTCTTGCCCGCGCCATTGGGCCCGAGGAAGCCGAGGATTTCGCCTTTTTTTACGGAAAAAGAAATGTGGTCGACAGCGGTTTTATCTCCGAAGGATTTCGTCAAGTTCTGAACTTCTATCAATCCGGTACCTCCGCGATTACAAAGTAGAATGCCGGTTCGTCGCCATCCTATCGGCCGGCCCGGTGCCGCCGCTCAATTCCAAGCCGCCCTTTATACTAAAATTCAGTTCCGCTCGCCAAGATTTCATCGGAACGTCCGCCGATATGCATCTTGCAGATTCGCCCAAAGATTACATTGCAGAGACTCCTTCGGGCTGGATAAGGTTGCCTGAAATTCTGCGTCGCTGTAAGGAGTAAATACTCGCCATCATTTTCCGGGATTGACTTGCGCGCGCGAGAGGCATACCTTTCGCCGCGAATGATTCAGGACACCCGATCGTCGACGAAGAATCGTCTGCTCGCCGGGTTTTTGGCAGGTTGCGCAATCGTCGCTGCGCTGGCGCTCGTTAGTCACGGCGGACTACTTGCTATCCCGCCAGTGGCTCTGATTACCCTCCGCTGGCTCGCGATTGCGCTGCTTGCCGCATACGCAACCGCCCGCCGCTCGTTGACGCTATGGATCCTTGTCGGTCTGCTTGCCGGCGCGGAATTCGGCCACGATGCTCCGACAATCGCTGTGAAATTTCAAATCCTCGGCTCGATTTTTCTGCGGCTCATCAAAGTCATTATCGCGCCGTTGCTTTTTGGCACTCTCGTTGTTGGCATCGCCGGCCACGCGGAATTAAAAAAAGTAGGTCGCATGGCGGTCAAGGCGCTGGTTTTCTTTGAGATTGTTTCGACCATTGCACTCATCATCGGCTTGATTGCCATACACGTGAGCCGCGCAGGCGTGGGAGTGAATCTGCCCCGCTCGACAACCGAGCAAGCTGCGCCGGCTGCCACGCAGTCGGCGAGCCAGCTGATTCTGAACATTTTCCCGGAAAACGTCGCGAAGTCCGTCGCTGAGGGGCAAATCTTGCAGGTCGTTGTCTTCAGCATGCTTTTCGGAATTGCGCTCGCGCTCGTGAAGGAACCCAAGCGACGACCGATGGTCTCGTTTGCCGAAAGCCTTTCCGAAACCATGTTCAAGTTCACGAATCTGGTGATGTATTTCGCACCTGCCGGCGTGTTCGGCGCAATCGCCTACACAATCGCGCATCTTGGGCTGGGCGTCATGCTGCCTTTGCTCAAACTTCTCGCAACGCTGTACGTGGCTCTTGTCGTCTTTGTCCTTTTTATCCTCTTGCCCATCGCGCTCCTCGCACGCATCCCACTGCGCCAATTTCTGCATGCCATTGCAGAGCCAGCCACCATCGCCTTCGGCACCAGCAGCTCGGAGGCGGCTTTGCCAAGCGCCATGGAGCAAATGGAGGCCATCGGCGTACCGCGTGCGATCGTCGCCTTTGTGATGCCGACGGGTTACAGCTTCAATCTCACTGGCTCGAGCCTCTATTTGTCATTGGCGGTGATTTTCATGGCCCAAGCCTCGGGAATTCACCTGACCATCGGTCAGGAATCCGTGATGATGCTGACGCTCATGCTAAGCAGCAAAGGGCTCGCCGGCGTCCCGCGTGCCGCGTTTGTGATTATTCTTGGCGCTGCAGCGTCGTTCCATCTTCCGATGGAATCCATTTACCTGCTTCTGGCCGTCGATCCGCTCATGGATATGGTCCGCACCACCGTCAACGTCGTGGGGAATTGTCTGGCGACGGTCGTTGTGGCGCGGTGGGAAGGCGATATGCCTCCCGCAAAAGTAATTTCTTAATAAGAGAAATTCATTCCACGCGAAGCTCCGGCCGCGCCCCGAAAAACTTGAAATAAAGCACCAGACTCACTCCAATTACTGCCGCGTAAGCATAGAAAGGGAGGGCGATGTCCGAGACGTCGAACATATATCCTGTAAAAGCAACCGCCCCGCTCGCGGACGCAAGCCGCGCCACCTGACTCATCGCCAGCGCACGCCCCATTTCACTTTCGCGCACCATTGCCGTCAGTGCTGTTTGCTGAGCTGGCACCGCAACCACCCTCAAAGCCGGCGTAACTATATAAATCACGAGTGCCAGCGCGAAAATTCGCGTGAGTGGCAGCAGCAACAGCAATAGCGCGCCAGCGCCGCGGGTCATTGCCACGCCTTTCACGAATCCGAATTGCCTCTCGAGTCGCGGTGCCACAAGAATTACAAACGCCGCCACTAACTCGCTCGCGAACCCATATACCGCCATTTGTGACTCTGGAACGTGGTAGACGATGACAAAGAATGGAATTAGAAACGGCATAATCAGCCCTTGCGAGATTCCGTTCAATGCTCCCATCAGCGAAAATTTACCAATCGCCTTACCGCTTTTCATCCGCTTGAACTCACCCCGCTTGCCGGAAAGCTTCATCGGCAGCAGGAACACGATTCCCGCCGCGCTTACCGCCGCCGCAGCCAAGAACGCATTGCGCGGGCTGAATAACCGCGCTGCCAGCATCCCGGCCGCCCCGAGCAATCCGCTCAGAAAAACGAACATTGAAAGATAAAACGTACGGTTTCCGACACTCGTCAAATCAGCAACGACTGCGGTTTGAATTGGCTGCGCGGCTCCGCCTACGCTCCCAGCCGCGCGCGACCCAGTTGCCGAAAAGCCTCCGAGCATCGTCGCAATAAATAAGACCGGAAGCTTTCCGGAGCTAAATGCCAATAGCGCACCCGCAGGCAGCAGGATTCCAGCCAGCACCAAAGTCCCTTTGTGACCCCAAAGATCGGTCAGGAATCCGAATAGCAGTGCGAAGCCTGCCGTCGCGACCGTGGCAGAAGTGTATAGCAGCCCCAACTCCAGCGTGCTGTAATGGAGAAACTGAAGAACGTAATAGGGAAAGACGAGAATGATAATTCCGGCCGCCACACTTCGCGTAAGGCGAAACAGGATCAGCAAAACCAATTGCTTCGAATTATGCCTCACGTTTCCAGTTTACCGGAAACGCGCCCTCGTACCGAACAGAGAACTCTTGTTGGCAATAGGCTGGGGCAACGAGAGCACGCAAAAACGCATCCAGTTGGCCTGGGAGTCGTGTTCTACTAGGCCAGTCTACAGCGTCGGTTGCCCCTTTTCGGGCACGCTTGAAATGCGCGTCACAACATGCGCGTTGACACTATGGAGCCATTTTGCTATTCAACCTGTTTGCTTTGTGCTCGGGCACCTCTTGAGCCTGCCGCACGCCGCGATTGACCTCACCTGGTCAATCGGGCCTCCCGCGAACGAGTATGCTGCTGAATCAACGGAGGATTGCTGTCTTGATCTCGGTTAAGATAGGAAGCCGTTGCGCAAATTGAGTCAAAGGACAGAATGAAAACCAGCCGCATACTCATGACGAAATTAATCTTCGCGTTCGTGGCCGCCGCCTGTCTGGTTGGCTGCGGTGGCGGCGGACCAGGCGGACTCGTCATTGTCATCACTCCTGGCACAAACCAATCGGTTGACCAAAATCAATCCGTGGCTTTCACGGCCTTCGTGGCCAACGACACGTCGGATGCCGGCGTGACATGGAGTCTTTCCGGGGCGCATTGCGCTGCCGCAGCCTGCGGGACGCTGACGAACAGTACAACGAGTGCGGTCACCTACGTCGCGCCGAAATCGGTCGGCACGCTGCTGAATGTAACTCTCACAGCCACAGCTAAAGTGAATACGAAGACCACTGCCACCTTGAATATTTCGGTTAGTCCGGCCCCGACCATCTCTACAACTTCCCTGCCCGGCGCCATCAATGGCCAAAACTACAGCCAGCAGATTGTTGCAAATGGTGGCGTGGCGCCGCTCTTCTTCAGCATTACTTCGGGCAGCCTGCCAGCGGGATTCCATCTCGATACGAATGGTCTAATCACCGGCCGATCAACCTCCAACGGAGGCACTTTCAATTTCACTGTACTCGCAACGGATCAGGGGAATCCACCACTGACCGCATCTCAGGCGTACACAATCATAATCGCGCCTGCGCCTCCTCTGTCTATCCTTACGGCTTCTCTACCCAACGCTGCCCAAGGAAGCCCGTACAATTCTCCGTTGGCGGCTTCCGGCGGGGTTCCACCTCTGACTTGGGCTATCACCGTGGGTGCTTTGCCACCTGGACTGTCGTTGAACACTACTACCGGGCAAATCTCCGGGACGCCGACGGCACAAGGCACATTTTCATTTACTGTCAAGGTGACTGACTCAGCGCTTCTTCCGCCCAATCAACAGCCGCAGACTGCCACACAGGCTTTGAGCCTCACGGTCGGCGCGCCAGGCTCTCTCGCAATCGCTACAACGTCGCTCCCGCAAGCAAATACCGCAACCCTTTATAGTCAGCAACTCCGCGTGACTGGCGGCGTGGGCCCCTTCAACTGGAAACTGATCGGCGGAATATTGCCGTCCGGACTAGGTCTGAGCACCTCGGGTGTGGTCTCCGGAGTGCCAACGGCCGTGTCGACCAACACTTTTTCCGTGCAGGTCACCGATTCAGAGCCCGCTCCTCAGAGCGCTTCGGCTACCTTGACCATTTCCATCATCAGTTCTGTCAACAACAACGCGCTGCTCAACGGCAACTATGTGTTCATCTTCAGCGGATTTAACTCGAGTGGCCCAGTCGTACTCGGAGGGACCTTGTTCGCAAACGGAACCGGCAATCTTTTCGGCTCCGAGGACAGCAACAACAACAATCCCACTGGCTCTACTCAAAATAACGGCCCGGGACCCGTTCAGAACACTACGGTCGCGGGCAGCTATTCCATCGGCTCGGACGGCCGAGGCAGCTTCACGCTCAACTCGGCTTCGATTGTTTCCACCTACCAGTTCGTGCTCGACGCCAATGGTGACGCGCAATTAATCGAGGCGGACAATACAGGAACTCACGGCACGGGTGTATTGCGAAAGCAGACTATTTCCAATTTCACGCCACAAAACTTCAGCGGAAATTATGCCTTCGAATTGTCAGGAACGGATGCTTCCGGCAAACGAGATGCTTTGGCCGGCGTTTTTAATGCCGACGGCACGAGCCTCTTCCAAAATGGAAATGTCGACACGAATTTTTCGGGCACTCTGGGGACAAATCTGAATGGCATAGCCGGGACTTTTCTTCTGGCTCAAAACGGCCGCGGTGCCGCATCCCTCGTGTTGCCGACTCCGACGACCCTGAGTTTTGTGTTCTACATGGTTACACCCTCCGACGCGCTGTTTATCGGCATGGATCCAATCAGCCAAACAAATCCCATGACCGTTGGCGAAGCCTTGCTGCAATCCCAGCCGTCGTTCGATAAGACTTCGCTCAACGGCGCGAGTATCGTCACGGCTTCCGGGCTCGCAAGCTCGGGTAACGCCACCGTCCTGGCCGGCCATCTGACCGCGAACGGAAATACGGGGATCAGCGCCACTCTTGACTCGAACGCCGGTGGAACTATCACTTCCAATGCGAGTGCTAGCGGTTCTTATTCTGTGGCTTCCAATGGTCGCGTCACAACCAGCGGTCTCAGCAACCAACTTGCGGTCTTGTACCTCATCGGACCGAATCAAGCTTTTGTCATCGGTCAGGATTCGGCTGCCTCAGCGGGCATCGTCGAGCCACAAATAGGAGCGTCTTTCGACGCGACCTCCTTCACGAGCTACTTTACTTTTGGGCCGCCCTTCCCTCCCGCTTCGTTAACGTCTGACAAGTCATCGAATAATTTCGTCGGTTCTCTCTTGGCCGATGGTGCTGGAACTCTCTCAGGAAAGTTGGACGAAGCCGGTCCGACGGGGATCCCCAGTTCAAATTTGGCTCTCAAGGCCACCTACACCATCGGCGCAAATGGACGCGGCACGATCTCTGCAAGCTCTCCTCCGCTTCTGCCGCCGCTGTTCGTTCTCTATGTGGTGTCGCCGACGGAAGTTCGAGTGATTTCTTCGTCCGCTGCCGATACACATCCTCAAGTCTTCTTCTTCAACCACTAAGTTGTCGCCCGTTCGGTCACATAACGGTACCGCCCTCGCGCTGCGCCTCGGAGGAATGCCCATGCAAACTTGCATTCGTACTCGAACCTCAGGATTTCGCGGCGCCTTGGCTCGGACCTCGATTTTGTGGCTTGGCGTTTTAATTCTTTTTGGAACACTCGCGAGTCGCTCGATCGCTCAAACGTTGCCTTTGGTTCCAGCTTCACGTGTGATTGATCTCACTCCTCATCCCGGATTTTTCAACGAGCCCTCAATTGCCGTGAATCCAAATGATCCGCATCAGATAGTCGCGGCGTATCAAGTCGGCGCGACCGCAGCCTTCTCATCCGACGCCGGAGAGCATTGGACGTTGGCTGCCGCAACGGCGCCGAAGGATTACGCGGTTTCGGGCGATGTCTCAGTCACTTTCGACGACAAGGGCCACGCGTTTCTCTGCTATATCGCCTTCGATAAACTCGGCACGGAAAATTACTGGGCGCACAACGCAACGCGCAACGGCATCTTCGTGCGGCGCTCGAGTGACGGCGGCAAGACCTGGAACCCCGTAGCCTCCACGGTCATCTCGCATCCAACCGATCCGGGCATTCCTTTTGAGGACAAGCCCTATATCGTCGCGGACACCGACCCAAGAAGTCCACACGCCGGAAATCTCTATGTCGGCTGGACGCAATTTACACTCACGAAATCTGTGATGTTATTTTCTCGCTCCACCGATGATGGCAACACGTGGTCAGCTCCGATTGAAATCAGCTCTCATGAAGGTCTCCCGCGCGACGACAATGGCGCGGTCGAAGGATTCAGCGGCGCCATTGCGCCAGACGGAACCCTCTACGTCGTTTGGGCCGACGGTGACGATATCGCGTTTACCTATTCGAAAGACGGCGGCGAAACATTCGCTCCTTCCAAGGAAGTCCTCGATGTTGCGCCGCTCTATTTCAAAGTTTCCAGCGTAGATCGCGCCAACGGCTTTCCGCAGATTTCCCTGGATCCAAAGACGAACCGCCTCTTCGTGTCTTGGAGCGATTATCGCAATGGCGACGTGGATATTTTCGTCTCGACTTCTGACGATAGAGGAGCGTCCTGGTCCCCCGCGGTTCGCGTGAATTCGGATCCGATTCACAACGGCTCTGACCAATTCTTTCAGTGGCTGTCGGTGGACCCGGTAACAGGCGCGGCTTACGTCGTCTTTTACGACCGGCGCGACGATCCTAGGAACAAAAACACGACGGTCGTGCTCGCCCGCTCGACTGACGGCGGCGACAATTTCCAAAACTATGCATGGACGCGCAAGCCTTTCGAATCACGCGATGATTTCATCGGTGATTACACGGGCCTGGCGGCCTTTAGTGGCCGCGTCTACGGAATCTGGGCGGAAGAAGCGGGTTCGGCATCGAATGCAAATGTAAGAACTCGGAACCGGAAGTCGCAAGCTCCGCCAGAAGAAATCGACAATCATCGAACGATTGTTCGCATTGGCGTCGCCGATTTCGGCAAATCAAATTGACCCGTGTTAAGTGACGCTTGGCGTATCCGCAAAGCTGCGGCTCAGTTCACGGTAGATCAACCACGCGGTCACGAGCGCAAGCAGAATCAGGAACGTTCCGGAGCCCCAGTGGCGCAAAAGCAATTTCCCAACGCCAAATAGCGCCCCATACGTCATCGCGCAACCAAGAATCCAACACCATAAATTGCGCGCCAGGCCGTGAGTCTGCGGAATTTCGGGCGCTCGCGCGGCGATTGGCCTCCAGCCCGTTATTTGCGGACGCACTTTGCGATAGAACGCCAGTAACTTCGCATCCGGCTCAGGCTTGGTCAACAACGTCACGATGATCCACACAAACGAAGTCGCCAGCGTCGCTGCGAGCGCTGTCTTTGCGAAGACCACGGAACTAGAGCCCATGAAAAGCTCGGGCCTGTGCAGCAGCCACAGCGACAATCGTTCGGAGCGCACTCCCAGCACAACTACCAGCGAAGTTGCCATCGCCGAAATTTCGCTCCAGGCATTGATTCGCCACCAATACCACCGCAGCAGATAAACACTGCCAGTTCCCGCGCCCAGTTCCAGTACGTCCTGCCAGCCGGAAAGAATCGAAGCTAGATGCGCCGAGACGTATCCCGTCACGACCACCAAAAGCAGCGTTACAACGCGCGAAACATACACATAATGGCGTTCGCTCCCAGTGCGCTTGATGAATCTCCGGTAACCATCTTCCACCAGATACGATGTGCCCCAGTTCAACTGCGTCGCAATCGTCGACATGAACGCGGCCAGGAATCCCGCCAGGATAATTCCTCGCAGCGCATGCGGCACATGGTTCGTGACAATCAGCATGTAGCTCGTCTCCGGATGCGTGAGCCCCGGATACAGCACAATCGCGGCAAGCGCCGTGAAAATCCACGGCCATGGGCGCACCGCGTACTGCGCGATGTTGAACCACAAAACCGAGTACAGCCCCTCGCGCTCGTTGCGCGCGCTGAAAATTCGCTGCGCGATGTATCCGCCGCCGCCCGGCTCCGCGCCCGGATACCAGAACGCCCACCACTGAATTCCGAGGTAAACCACGAAAGTAATCACAGGCAGCGTCCACAGCGCTTCGCTGGAAAATCCGCGTGAAAAATCCGGGAAAAACGCCAAGGGATCCGATCCGCCGTTCAATGCGCGCATCGCCTCGATTTTTGCCGTCATCGGACCCAGACCGCCCGCCGCGATCACCCCGTAATACGCCACCACGATCACAATTCCCATCTTCAGCACGAACTGGAACAAATCCGTCCACAGCACTCCCCACAATCCTCCCAACGAAACGTAAATCCCCGTGAACGGAATCAGGAAGAAAATACAAATCGCCAGCGCTTGCCCATTCGTGCCTGCAAACGCCGGACCAAAAATATGGCTCAGCCAGTTTACGAATCCCGTGAACACTGGCCACCCCTGCATCGTTGGTCCCATGGTCGTGCCAATGATCAGGATCATTGCTTTCGTCACCCAGCCGAGGATCAGGCAATTCATCAGCAGGCCAAGATAAACCGCGCGGAATCCCCGCAGAAACGCCGCCGGCTTGCCCGCGTATCGCATCTCCGCGAATTGCACGTCCGTCATCAATCCTGACCGGCGCCACAATTTCGCGAACAGGAACACCGTCATCATTCCAGAAAGCAAAAACGCCCACCAGATCCAGTTCCCTGCAATTCCCTGCGTGTAGACGATTCCTGCAACGAGCAATGGCGTGTCCGCGGAAAATGTTGTCGCCACCATTGACGTTCCCGCCAGCCACCAGGAAACTCTCCGTCCCGAGACGAAATAATCCTCAGTGCTTTTCCCCGAACGTCGCCGAAAATAGAGTCCCAATAGGAGTGTTATCGCCAGGTAACCTAGGATCGCGGTCCAGTCGAGCGGTGTGAATGTCACGCGCGCATTAATCTCCGGCCAAATAACCAGCCATCGCGATAAATCAGTGGCGGAAATGTATCAGGTTTCTTAACGCGTCGCTAACGATTTTGATTGAGACGTGAAAAACGGAGTATCTGAGGGAATAGACTTGCTCGCTCTGCCCCTACGCCGATCTTACTCCCGCCGTCGCGGTCAATTTGTCACGAGTCATTTGCCCGTCGACAAGCCGCCAAATTCCCAGAGAATTTTCATTCTTCAGCTCATCGGGAAGTGCTGTGTTGGGGAAATCCTGATAACACACTGGCCGCGCGAAGCGATAAATTGCCTGCGTCCCCACCGAAGTCGAACGTCCGTCGGACGTCGCCGGGTACGGCCCTCCATGCACCATCGCATGGCAAACTTCCACGCCGGTTGGATAGCCGCTGAAGATCAATCTTCCAACTTTGGTTTCAAGTATCGCAACCAAGTCCGCAAACTCGCGCAGATCCTCCTCGGTGCCGTGCAGCGTGGCCGTCAAATGTCCTTCCAATCCTCGCGCAATTGCCAGGAGTTCGTCGCGGGAATTCTGACGGACGATCAATGTCGAAGGTCCGAAAACCTCGGACTGCAAATCTTCATTCTCGATAAACGCAGGCGCGTCAGTTTCGAAAAGCGCTGTACCCACCCGAAAACCGCCTGCCGTCGCATTCTCCTCCGCGCGCGGCGCTTGCCGGACTTTATCTTCGCGGCTCCTGGCCTCGACCCCAGTGCGATAGGCCTCTTGGATTCGTGATGTCAGCAGGGTGAACTCGCCGCTCGTCTTCATCAACTCGCGCACACTCGCGGCAAATTCACGCGCGGATGCGTCATTGCCCACCACAACAACTCCAGGCTTCGTGCAGAACTGTCCAGCCCCCAGCGTCACGGAGGCATGCACTCCCTTCGCGATTTCAGCGCCTCTTTCTTTCATCGCTGCGGGCAGAATGAAAATAGGATTTGTACTGCTCATTTCGGCGAACACCGGAATCGGCTCTGGACGCGCCGCCGCCGCGTCCATCAGTGCGCGTCCTCCATTCCTTGATCCTGTGAATCCAACCGCCTTGATGGCAGCGTGATTGACGAGCCCCAACCCCACTTCCGTTCCCGCATCGAACAGCAGTGAAAAGATCCCTTCAGGCAAACCTGACTCCTTCACAGCGCGTTGAATCGCCTGCCCGACCATCTCCGCCGTGCCCGGATGCGCTGCGTGTGCCCGCACCACCACGGGATTCCCCGCGGCGAGCGCCGACGCTGTGTCGCCTCCCGCGACCGAAAACGCAATCGGAAAATTGCTAGCGCAAAAAACCGCTACGGGTCCAAGTGCTCTCCATAGCGAGCGTACATCAGGCTTCGGCGCTGGTTTACGCCCAGAATCACCGCGGTCAATTCGCGCATTGACCCACGACCCTTCTTCCACCACCTCCGCGAAGAGCCGAAGCTGAAAACACGTTCGCGCCGTTTCATTCTTGATCCTCGCTGGCGGCAGCGCCGTTTCCTGCACGGCTCGCGTGATCAAATCATCGCCCAGGCCCTCGATTTGCTCCGCAATCTTTCTCAGCAGCGCGCCTTTCGTTTTTCCGGATGCTGCGCTGTACTCGGGAAAGGCGCTCGCCGCCATTCGCGCAGCGGAGTTCACCTCTTTCACATCGGCGGAATAATAATTCGGCTCAAGCTCCTGTCCCGTGGCGGGATTTATCGCGTGGAATACCTTGCCGCCCGTCTTGCCTAATTCATTCCCGAGGATGGATCTGCCGTTTAATCCCATTGCAATGCTCCTTTTTCCGCGATGCCATATCTACGCTCGAGTCGCTTCTCGCTCCGCATTCCGTCCGGGCCGCGTCTTCAGAGCCGCTCGGATGATCGTCCTCGCCTCATCCAATTCCTTGCCCTCCAACTCCATTCTCGGCGGACGCACCCGCGCATTCCCCATTCCCGCTTCCTGTTGCACCAGTTTGATCAACTGCACGAATTTCGGAACCGTGTCCATCCGCAAAAGCGGCAGAAACCATTTATAAATCGCCGACGCCTCGTCGATTTTGCCTTCGGAGGCAAAGCGAAACAAATCCACGGACTCCTCTGGCAGCGCATTGACGAGCCCGGCAATCCACCCCACCGCGCCCGCTTGCACACCTTCGACAATCGCGTCATCAACGCCCATGAACACCGCCAGCCGGTCTCCAAGCAGCGCGCGAATCGCGGTCACGCGCCGCACGTCGGTGCTTGATTCCTTTACCGACTCCAGATTCTTGTGTTCATTCGCCAGTTCGGCGATTTGCTCCGGCAAAAAATCCGTCCCGTACGACACTGGATTGTTGTAAAGCATGCATGGCAGTTTCGTCGCGCGTAGCACCGCCACCACATGCGCCTTCATTTCTCGCCAGTCCCCGCGATAGACGTACGGTGGCAAAATCATCACGCCAGCACATCCCTTGTCCGCTGCCGCCTTCGCTAACTCCACCGCTTCCGCGGTTCGCAGTGACGATATCGCCGCTACGACAGGCACTTTCTTGCCGACGGAACGAACGCAAGTCTCGATCACGGCGACTTTCTCCGCATATTCGAGTGCCGCGCCTTCTCCCAGCGACCCCAGCGGCACTATTCCCGTGCATCCATGTTCCACCAGCCAGCGGCAATGACTCGCAACGAAATCGTGATCTATCTTGTAGTCGCGCTCAAAGCACGTCGTAATTGCCGGCATCACGCCTGTCCAGTTCATTGGTGCTCCTTATGTGTTGGCAAATTCATTCAGCGCATCCGGTCGCGGCAAGACTCTCTACCACCACCGGAAAAATCGGTGGACGCGCGGACTCCGCTTTCCATCCAAACAGAAACTCCAGTGCAGGTCCGCAAATCCGGCCCTGGCACGGTCCCATCCCGCACCGTGTTTGCAATTTCGCCGCGCGCCAGGACGGTTGCTCTCGTAACCGCGCAAACTTTACATCTTCGCAGCGGCAGACGATTGTCTCTGCGCTCGGCAGCGCCCTCAACTCATCTCGAAGCGCGAAAGCGCGCTCCAACGCCCTCGAAAAGCGGCGTTGTCTTGTGCGCTCGCCGAAATATTTCTGTGCTCTTTCGCGCTGACCCGCTGCCGCGAACCCGGCGATTTGCCCCTCGGCAATCGACAACTCCAGCCCGCCGATCCCCGTCGGTTCGCCTGCGCAATAAATTCCAGAAATCGAACTTTCCTGAAAATTATCCGTTCGCACAAATCCCGCACGCAACTCGCAACCAAGGAGCGATGCCAGCTCCGTATTCGGAACCAGATGAAACCCGCACGCCAGATAGTCGCAGCGTTCCTTCCATGTTTTACGGTGGCTTCGCAGTGTGACGCTTTCAACTTTGCCATTCCCTTCGGCCGCAGCCACCCAACACCCCACGCGATACGCAATCCGCGAAAGCTGCTTCTTGAGCTGAAACGCTTGAGAGATTTTTTGTCCGCGAAACGCCAGCGCCATGCCGAATCGAATCAGGTGCGACCACGGCGCCTGTTCCGCAATCGTTCGTACGTCGGCTCCGTGCGCCTTCAAATGCGCAGCGACCGCCAGAAGCAGCGGCCCACTTCCGGCGACTACCACTTTCTTGCCCGCAATATCCATTCCTGACTTCACCACCGCCTGTAATCCGCCCGCTCCCATCACGTTCGGCAACGTCCATCCCGGAAACGGGAGGAAACGTTCGCGCGCTCCTGTGCACAGAATCAGTTTCTTGTAACTCAGCTCGCACACGCCGTCTGACGATGTCGCGACGATTCTGCCTGCTTCCGGTTGCGCGAACACTTCCATCGGACCCAAAATTTCCGCGCGCGAGCTGGCAAGCTTCCGAAGCCAACTCGCCGCGTCCACAACATCTGAATCCTGCGTTTCGCCTCGCCAGATCTGCCCTCCGGGACGCGGATTATTGTCGACGATCCCCACGCGCGCACCGGCTTCTGCCGCGCAACACGCCGCCGCAATTCCCGCGGGTCCAGCGCCCACCACAAGTACATCGAAACTGTGTCGCGAATTATTCATCCGTTCGAATGTCCATTGCTTGCGTGCATCGTATCTGGCATGACCGGCAATGGCGTTCTCCATTAATCGTCACTCGGCATTCAAAGCACACACCCATTCCGCACAGCGCACCGCGCGGCTCGCCGCTCACGGAACGCCGCAGAGTTGTCGTGCCACTCAGAAGAATTGCCGCCAGCGCGGTCATCTCTTCCGTCACGCCAACTTGCGCGCCGTTCACAATCACTGAAACTGCCTTAGGCATGTACACCCTCGGGAACGCGCGAAGGCAAATATGGCTCGATAGGAATTTCGGACGTGCGCCGCAACAGTTGATCCACAAGCAGCTTTGCCGTTCCCAGCGATGTCGTAATGCCCAAACCTTCGTGTCCCGTGGCGAGAAATAAATTTTCGCGGCCAAGCCACGGACCAATCAGCGGCAATTTATCGGGCGTTGCCGCGCGAAAGCCCGTCCAACTACGAATCGCGGACAATCGATTCACTCCCGGCAAAAACTCCGCTGCTCTCTCCAGCATGTGCCTCAAAATATTCGCATCGACTTCTTTGCCCTCCACATCGAACTGCCGTGAAGACCCAATCAACATCTGACCCGTACGCCGCGGCTGCACGTTGAACGCCACCGACTCCGTCGTCATCGAATGCGCGCTCTTCAAATATCCCAGCTCCACCAGTTGATGCTTCACGAACCCCGCATATCGTTCGGTAATCACCAGGTGCCCTTTGCGTTTTTTCACTTCAAGCCCGGGCGTCAGCATCGGCGACCATGTTCCTGCTGCGTTCACCACTCGGTGAGCGGCAATGACGGTTCCGTCATTTAACCGCACGCCTTCCGCTGTGATCTGCGTCACCACGCGCGGAAGATACAATTCGGCGCCGCGTGACTGCGCTCGTTCGACGAAAAATCGCGCCGCGCACGGCGCATAAATCACCGCGTCGCTGGGAACTCGCAACCCGCCAACTAACCCTTCGCGCAGGTTCGGCTCCGCCATGCGCAGCGCTTTCGCATCCAGCACTTCCGCTTGCACACCGCGTGCCTCGTAAAACTCCTTTTTTAGTCTGACGGCCTCCATCTCCTCTTCGTCGGCGGCCACCCAAATCGTTCCGCACTGTTCGTACTCCACATCGTCCGGCAATTCCGTCGCAAGCTGCTGCCATAACGAGCGCGAGTGTCGAGTCAGCGCGAACTGCGCCTCGGAATCATCCATGACGACCAGGTGGCCCATTCCCGCCCCGGTCGCGCCTCCTCCAATGATGTCCGCTTCGACGACCGCGACGCGCAGCCCCTCGTTCGCACAAGCCCAAGCACACGCGGCGCCAACAATCCCGGCGCCGATGATGACTACGTCATAGGCTCTCGCCTTCATTTCGTAATTCCGAAACGAAACGGATCGTGTTCGTCGAGTATCAGGTCGCCCTCTGCATCAATGTATGCCGTTCCCTTTATGCTTGGGTACACATGCCCGTCTCGCTCCCCTTCCCGAACCTTGATGCTGCCTTCGAACACGCTTCCCACAATGCTTTCTTGCCGCCAGATCGCGCCTTCTTTCAATTTGTTGTCCGCGTAGAGACACGCCATCTTCGCGCACGTGCCTGTTCCGCACGGTGAACGGTCATAACTCTTCCCCGGGCACAGCACAAAATTCTTGCTGTTCACTCCAGGAAGCTTTGAAGGACCAAACAACTCAATGTGATCGATTTCCGCGCCATTCTTGCCTCTTATACCTGCGCGCGTAAGCGCCTGGCGAATTTGCCACGTGAATTCCGTCAGTCTTTCGATGTTCGCAAAGGAAATTTCCATCCCGTGCTCGTTCACCAGAAAAAACCAGTTCCCGCCCCACGCCACGTCTCCCGTCACCAATCCATGCCCGGGCACGTCCACCCCAATCCCCGCTCCTGTGCGATAACTCACAACATTGTCGACGGACACTTCGCCCGTTTCGTGCAGCCGCGCAGTTACATTTCCCACAGGAGTCTCGATCTGATGCTCGCCGGGCTTGAGCCGCCCGAGGTGTTTCAAAGTTACAAGCAACCCAATTGTCCCGTGACCGCACATTCCGAGGTACCCAACATTATTGAAAAAAATCACGCCCGCCGTGCACGACGGGTCCTCTGGCTCGCATAGCAACGCGCCCACAACTGCATCCGACCCGCGAGGTTCGTTAACCACCGCAGACCGGAACCAGTCGAATTCGTTTCGGAATCGCGCCAACCGGCTGGACAATGGCCCGTCGCCCAGCGCCGGGCCCCCTGCAACAACAACTCGCGTTGGCTCGCCGCCGGTATGAGAATCGATTACCCGAACTCGACTAACTTGTTCTCTCATAAACTCTTTGTTTCATGCAAAGTCGAGTGAATGGACGCACACTTCGCCGCAGCCTCTGAAACATTGAAATATAACCTGTTGAATATACTATATACAAGACGTTTGGGCTTCTTTCACTTCTTCGCACCACTGGAGGCGTTTGTGCAGTTCGCTCGCATGATTTCCGCAGTCGACGCTCACGCTTGCGGCGAGCCGGGACGCGTCATTATCGGCGGAGTTCCCGACGTCCCGGGCAAAACGATGTTCGAGAAAAAAGTTTACCTCGAAACGCACGCGGACAGCCTTCGCAAGCTCATGCTCCGCGAGCCCCGCGGCTACCCTGCGTCCAATTGCAATTTGATTCTCCCGCCCACCCATCCCGACGCGGACGCTGGGTTCATCATCATGGAGCAGGTCGAATATCCTCCTATGTCCGGCACGAACACCATTTGCGTCGTCACCGTGCTGCTCGAAACCGGCATCGTTCCCGTAACTGGCCGCACCATGCATCTGAAGTTGGATACACCCGCAGGTCTAATCGAAGTCGAAGCTGAAATCGAGAATTCAAAAGTCACTCGCGTCACATTTCAAAATCTTCCAGCCTTCGCTGTTCATCTGGACACTTCGATTGAAGTGCAGGGATTGGGCACCGTCAAGGTTGATGTCGCTTACGGAGGAATGTTTTACGTGATCGCGGATGCCGAACCTTTGGGAATCCGTCTGGAGCCGAACGAAGCCCGCGACATCGTTCGCGTCGGAGAAATGATCAAAGCCGCGGCTAGGGAGCAGCTTCCCGTCGCGCATCCTGAAAATCCAGCGATCTCAGGAATCACTATCGCGCAACTTTCCGCGCCTTCGTCCCATCCAGAAATTCACCGAAAGAATGCTGTGATCGTTTCCACCGGCGAACTCGACTGGAATCGTCCGTCATCGTGGACCGGCGCGCTCGACCGCTCGCCTTGCGGCACGGGCACTTGCGCAAAAATGGCCGCATTGCATGCAAAAGGTGTGCTGCCGCTCCACCAGGACTTTGTTCACGAAGGAATTCTGGGCACCACGTTCACCGGCCGCCTCATCGGCGAATCGCGCGTCGGCCCTTATCCCGCCGTGATTCCGACGATCAGCGGACGCGCGTGGATCACCGGTTTCTCGCAATACGTTGTTGAAAGCGACGACCCGTTCCCCGAAGGTTTCACCGTGGGCGATATCTGGGGCAACACAAAAAGCAAGCCTCATTGAATGCGCGACGCGTAAGCGCAGCACTCGATCGCTTCACTTCCACGACTCTATCGATTTCCGCCTGCGCCCGCCTCCGGTGCTGGACTGACCGCCGTAACGGGAATCACTCCATGCTCCGCAAGCGAGCGATTGAACGCCGGAATATCCTTGCTGATCAAAGTCTGATAATCAGTCTTCGCTGATACCAAATCCTTCTCGATCATTTGCAGCAAACTCATCTCCGTATCCGTTGGCGCGAACGCCGCCCCTCCCGCGACGTCTCCCGCGCCGGAACCCACTTCGCCATTCAGCCACAACAAATTCAGATACACTTTATAAGCAGAAACGAAGTATTTGTCGTCGCTGTTGGCCTCCACGCGCGAGATCAACTTGAACTCAACCCCCTGCAACTTCTCGTCCATCTCTTTCACGGACTTCAGTAAATCGCCTTTGGTCTTTTCATCCGTCAGCATCGCCTGCACGTCGCTAAGTTGTCTGCGCATCCACTCGATTTGATTCACCATGTCCGAAGTAGTCGTGATGTCGTCGCGTATGCGCAGCAGCGTTTTTACAGAAGATTCAATTTCCGCGTCGCTGCTCGGAACATTGGGGTCGCGCAAAATTGTCAGCGGCTGCGTGTAGCTCTTTCCATTCACTGTCAGCCTCACCGAGTACTTTCCTGGCGCCGCAATCGGCCCCACTTCCGCAGGATCAAGTCCCCAATGCGTAATGGGACGTGAGTCCTTCCCGCGGAAACGCCATTCCTCCCAAATATGCGGATTGTCAGGAGCGTCGGTACGCAACGCCACCAGCCGCGGCGGTTCGTAGTGCAGGTCCCACTCCACCCGATTCATTCCTGCTTTGCCGGGCGCTTTCAATTTCCTGACCACCCTGCCATTCGAATCGAGGATCTCAATTTGCACCGGGCCTTTATCTTTGTCCGCGCTCGTTGCCTCGCCCTGTTCCGTATCTTCGACGGCATCTTTCTTGTTTGTCTCTTTGCTCTCCGCGTTCGCTTTCACTTCTGTCTTCAACGCGTATGTGATCCCGACTCTTCCGCCGCGCACAAACCGGTAAGCCGCGCGCGGCGCGAACAATCGGACCTGTTCATCGGAGTTGCTTTTCGCCACCTGTTCGAGTGGCGTGATGTCGTCCAAAATATAAAGTCCCCGCCCGTACGTCGATACCACCAGATCGTGAAATTGCTTCTGCACCACTGCCCACGAAACTGTGGAATGCGGTAATCCTTTGTCGAACATCGTCCAGTGCGCGCCGTCGTCGAGCGAATAGTGCAGTGCGTTCCCCGTGGCCGCGAACAAAAGCCCCTTGCAGTTTGGATCCTCGGCAATCACGCGCACATACGCCAATTCTCCCTTCGGCAATCCGTCGCTGATCTTCGTCCAACTTTGTCCAAAGTCCGTCGTTTTGTAAATGAAGGGATCCCGGTTATCCATCAAGTGAAAATCCACGGAGACGTACGCCGTCCCCGCATCGAAATAGGAAGGCTGGATGCTCGTAACGGTTCCCCACGCGGGAAGCCCCGAGATATTCTTCGTCACATTGTTCCAGTGCCCGCCACCGTCCTTCGTGTACCACACCTGTCCATCATTCGTTGCCGCCCAAATCAGCCCCTTCTGAATTTGCGACGGCGCAATCGCAAACACCACTTCTCCATAGAATTGTCCCAGGTTATCGCCTTCCAGTCCGCCCGACGGAACGATTCGGCTCGGGTCATGCGTGGAGAGATCAGGACTTGCAACCGTCCAGCTCTGCCCCGCATTCACGGTTTTGAAAATCACTTGGCACCCGTAATACACCGTGTTGTGATCAAACGGATCAATCGCCAGCGGTGGCGTCCAGTGACAGCGGTATTTTGTGTCGTTCGGCGGTGAATCGAGCGTATGCAGCCAGGGACTCACTGAGCGCGCCATCTTCGTTTTCGCATCCCAACGCGTCACTTCGTCCCCATAGCACGTCGCCCACACGATATTTGGATCCGTAACATCCGGCACGGTCCAGCCGGATTCGCACCCGCCCATTCCGTGGTCCCATCCAACTTCCTGCGGCCCGCCATAGCCGTATCCGCCTTCCGACAAACTCGGCCCACGCATATTTCCATCGTCCTGCATGTTGCTGTAAACGTAATACGGAATTTGATTATCCACGGTGACGTGATACATCTGCCCGATCGGCAGCGACACGCGATGGAATCCGCGCCCGTGCACCGTCGTAATCATCAGTCCGCCATCGTTCGTCAACGCAAAGTGATCCGGATTTTTCGGGTCGATCCAGATATCGTGATTGTCGCCGCCCCACGGAACATCCTTGAAAGTTTCTCCCCCGTCCACCGACTCGTGAAATCCGCTGTTCGCCACGTACACTTCATCTTCATTTCCGCTCGAAACCGCTATCCGTATGTAATATCCCGCGCGCCCGGTTAACGACCGGTCGTAGCTCACCGCATGCCAATTTTCGCCGCCATCATCCGACCGCCACAACGAGCCCTGATCTTTCGTCTGAATCAGCGTATACACGCGATCCGAATTCGTCGGCGCCACCGCGACGTCAATTTTCCCGACAGGCGGCTTCGGCAAGCCGTGGCCTTCAATGCGCGTCCACTTCGTGCCGCCATCGTGTGACACGTATACTCCGCTGCCCGGCCCGCCGCCCAGCTCGGCCCACGTATGCATGACCACTTGCCATGTGCCTGCAAACAGCGTCCTCGAATTGTGCGGATCCATCGACAGGCCGGAGCATCCTGTGTTTTCGTCCACAAACAGCACGCGCTCCCACGTTTTCCCGCCATCCGTCGTCCGATAAACGCCGCGTTCCTGCTGCGGTCCCGTTGTGCGCCCCAGAGCGCACACGAAAACAGTATTCGGATCTGTAGGATTCACAACCACGCGCCCGATTCTTCCCGTTGCGCTTAGACCCATGTTCGTCCACGTCTTTCCTGCGTCAGTGGACTTGTAAATACCATTTCCCATTACGTCGCTGTCGCGTATCGCCCACGCTTCGCCGGTCCCTGCCCACACCTCATCCGGATTCGAAGGCGCAACCGCCAACGCACCGATCGCCGCAGCGGGTTCTTTATCAAACACCGGCACCCAGCGGTTCCCTCCATCCGTTGATTTCCAAACGCCGCCCGACGCCGCTCCCGCGTAGTACGTGCTCTCATCCCCTGGCACGCCCGCCACCGATGCGACTCGATTCCCCACAATCGGCCCAACAAATCGGAATCGAAATTGATCCTGCTCCGCCGCCACATTCCGCCGCTGTGCAACGCCAGCAGTTGCGCACAATCCAACGCCGACCAGCGCCGACAGGATTTTTCGAAATCCAAAATTCAGAACTCGCATTTTGCCCTCTTTTCTTCACACGGACACATCTGTTGCTCAAATCCGCTCTAGATGTAAGCGAGACCGGGAGAACACAGAAAAGCCTCGGAACCAGGTCTTAATGCCAGCGCGCCGAAGTCTAAGTCGGCTCTAAATAAAGTCAAGCGCTCCTTTGTTCGCTTCCGCACTACGCATCCCTTTTCGCTTTGATAGCCTCAAACAAGCGGGTTAGTTTGTTATGAAGAAAATGCAAAGCCCGTGCCTCGCTTGACTGGCGCAAGATTCGCTCCTTGCGCGTTAGTTGAGCCCGTCTCTAAAACGTTCACGCAGAGCCCGGAGCCCGTGTCGGGCGGGCCCGATGTTTGCACTCTCCACTTGTAACCTCTCATCTCTGTGCTTTGCGCCAAGCCCAACTCAGGGTATGCTTCCCGTATCGTCCCTGCTATCCTCACTAGGTGGGAGAAATTGATGAACATTACAACGCGCCCCAGCGGCCTCGCCACAATTGTGGATGTTGCCGGTGATATCACCCTCTACAACTCTCCGGACCTCCGCAAAACACTTATGGAATTGCTAAAGATACAAAAAGTTCCTCGCGTGGTTGTGAACCTGACCAACGTGAAATACATCGACAGCGCGGGCGTCGCTTGCCTTGTCGAAGCTCTGAAAGTTTCCAGGGAATCAAAGCTCGGTCTCGCTCTCTTCGGTCTCAGCCGCGTGGCCAGAGAGGTTCTCGAACTGACGCGCCTGATCAAAGTCTTCGACGTCTATGGCACGGAAGAAGAGGCGGTGCGCGGCGTTCAGCCGGTCTCTTCTGGCGCCGCGGCCTGAGATTCGTCTCGTGTCCGTCACGGAGACAGTCGGTCAAGCAACGATCGACGGCCTCGCCTACCTTGGCGACCTCACGATCCTGACCGGCCGCTCGCTTCACGCCGTCGTCATAGCACCCTTTCAGGGTCAGCGCATGCGCGTCGAGCGCGCGGTCCATCAGGCGATGGCTGTCGGCGTCGGCGCCATTCCTATTCTTTCCCTTATTTCTTTTTTTATCGGCACGATCCTTGCCCTTCAGTCCGCCTATGAACTTCGCAGGTTCGGCGCCATGGAGTTTGTCGCCAACGCTGTCGCTGTTTCCATGACGCGTGAACTCGGTCCCCTCATGACTGCCATTGTCGTCATTGGACGCTCCGGCTCTGCCTTTGCCGCGGAGATTGGCACCATGAAAGTGAATGAAGAAATTGACGCGCTTCAAACCATGGCGCTCGATCCCGTTCATTTTCTTGTTGCGCCCAAATTCGTCGCCATGGCCTTGATGCTGCCCTGCCTCACCACCTGGGCCGACTTCATGGGCGTCCTCGGCGGCTCTGCCTTTGGCGTCGCTGGCGCGGGCTTCACTTTCGGCTCATACATTCACACCACCCTCAGCGCCCTCGTGTTCCGCGACATCATTACCGGCTTGATTAAAAGCGTCATGTTCGGCATGGTGATCACCGCTGTGGGCTGCCAGGAAGGACTTTCCACCGGTTTGGGTGCCGAACAAGTAGGCCGCTCAACCACATCGGCGGTTGTGAAATCCATCTTCCTGGTCGTGCTGGTGGATTTGGTTTTCACCATGCTCTTTTACCTTACGGCACCGCACTCATGACTATGTCGAGCGAAAACAAATCGGACACGCCGGCCAACGAGGGCGCCGCTATTTCCGTTCGCAATTTGCGTGTACGCTATGGTGATCGCGAGGTTCTCCACGGCGTCACCTTTGACATAAACGCTGGCGAAACGATGGTCATTCTCGGTGGATCCGGCTCCGGCAAGAGCACCCTTCTTCGCACATTGATGGGCCTTGAAAAACCCTCTGGTGGCGAGATTTGGATTCGTGGCAAAAATCTGTGCTGCATCTCCGCGCATGACATGGCCGAACTGCGCAAGAAGCTCGGCGTTTCATTTCAAAGCGGCGCTCTTTTTGGCTCGATGACTGTGGGAGAAAATGTCGCCCTTCCGCTTCGCGAGCATACGCGGCTCGACGACTCCACAATCGAGGTCATGGTGCGGTTGAAACTCGAAGAAGTGGGTCTCTCCGGCTACGAAGATTACATCCCCGCGCAACTGAGCGGCGGCATGAAGAAGCGTGCCGCAGTCGCTCGCGCACTGGCCATGGATCCCGAAATTCTGTTTTTCGACGAGCCTTCCGCCGGCCTCGACCCCATCATCGCCGCCGGCATTGACGATCTGATTCTGAAATTGAAAAAAGCCTTCCGAATGACCATTGTCGTCGTCACGCACGAACTCGCCAGCGCCTTCCTGATCGCCGATCGTATGATCTTGGTCGACAAAGGTAACGTGATCGCACTCGGCACGGCGGAAGAACTAAAGTCGAGCCAACAGCCTCGCGTGCGTCAGTTTCTCGACCGTGTTCCGGAGCCGGATGTTGCCGAAGACGAGGGCTTCCTCGACCGCCTCACCGAGCATTTGCGTTTATAGCTCTGTTCTCACCGGTGGCCTGTCGCGGCGCTCTTGCAAGTCGCCGCCTGAACGTTTCGAGTGTGGGTCGTGTTATACTCCGCCGGCTTGGCGGGCTCACCGCCAAATTTAGCTTTTCCGCGGATATTTGAGAGGCGTCAGTGCAAGCCAAACGCGAGCGCGCGTTCGTCGGACTCTTCGTTCTTGTCGCGGTAGGTCTCCTGGTGGTGACTCTTTTCTCGTTATCCGGAGTTTTCGGCCGCGCGGAACCCATTTACCTTACCTACTTCAAAAACGCCGGCGGTCTCGGACCCGGTTCCGAAGTGCGTTACGCCGGCGGCCCTCCCGTCGGACGCGTGGTCTCCGTACGCAGCGCCCCGCAAGATCCCACGCGCATGGAAGTCAAGTTTCGCGTGGACGACGAAGTGCCCATAAAGACGGACAGTAAAGCGAAAATTTCAAGTCTCGGAGCCCTCGGTGAAAATTTCCTCGGAATCGTGCCGGGAACCGCGGCCGCTCCACGCGCCCGCCCAGGTGCGGTTTTGGTCGCCGTGAATTACGCAAGTTTTGACGAACTCGCCGCGAAGATAAACGATCTCGCGCCACAAGCAACGCAGTTGTTGCAAAACCTGAATGCGCGCGTCACCGAGTTGCAGGAAACCATCAAGCGCGTCAACGGGCTTCTCGATGCCCAAAATCGCGCGAACATTGCGGCGAGCCTCGCGAACGTCCGCGGCATGCTCGCGGAAGATCGCCCCGTGCTGCACTCCACGCTGAATAATCTGAACAGCACCAGTGCGAAGCTCACTCCATTGATGGACGATTTCAAGAAGACGATAAATCAGGCGGATACCGCCCTGTCGCACGTGGACGCCACATTAGTGGAAAACCGCCCCGACCTGCGGCAAGCAATCATACAAATGCGCGCTACTCTCACGTCCGCCTCCGCGCTCGTCGACCAGATCAACAGCACGCTGAACATCAATAGCGATAACATCGATGAAATCATCGCCAACATGACCAACATAACCGAAAACTTGAAATCATTTACCGACACCATTAAAACGCGGCCCTATACGTTGATTCGCGCATCCGAACCCGCGCCGCACGTGCCAGGGAAGCCGCTCAAACCCCAAGAGCGAAAATGAATATGCACTTCAACCAAAAACGAATCGTCAGCTCTCTTGTTTCTCTTTTGATGTTCGCGGGAATTATCGTCATCGCGAACTGTGGCGCGGCGCGGCCCGTGAAATACTACACGTTGAATCCCGCGCCCGTTCCTGAGCCTTCCGTTTCCGTGGAAAACGACGCACCACTTCCCGTCACCATCCTCATTGGACGCATCACCGCCTCACATCTCTATCTCGACAGCCCCATTGTTTACAGTAGCGGTGTGGAACTGGGAACATATCCAAGTCATCGGTGGGCTGAGGTGCCCACGGAAATGCTCGAAACGATGCTGACGCAATCCCTGCGCGCCAAAGGCAAATTCCGCTCCGTCGGACGCCTCGGCAGCAGCGCCAGAGGCGATTACATTCTCCGCGGCCACTTGTACTCACTCGAGGAAGTCGACTCGCCCACCCTCGTCGCCCGCTTTTCTCTCGCTCTCGAATTGTTTCAGCCCAAGACCGGCAACGTCGTTTGGAGCCAGTCCTACAGCCACGATGAACCTGTAAACAAGAAGACCGTCCCGGCGGTTGTCGAAGCCCTCCGCCAAGACGTGCTCGCTGGCATCGACCAGCTCACGAACAGCCTCGACGCCTACATTTCCACCAAGACCCCGCGCTGAGGCGGGACTTCGTGCCCTTTCGTGCTACTGCGCAGAGCTGACCTGTGTGCAGAACGCGCAGCGCCGGGCGGCAATCGGGATTTCGCTGAGGCATTCTGGACATTTGCGTGTTGTCGGATCTGCGGGCGGCTCCCGGCGCGATCTGGCAACCAACGCGTTGACTGGAATCACCACGAAAAAGTAGACCGCCGCCGCGATAATCACGAACGACAGCAAAGCGTTGACAAAACTTCCATACTCAAACTTGCTGCCGTTGACCGTGAACGTTAGCGCCGAAAAATCAGGTTGCTTCACGATCGCGGCGATCAGAGGCGTGAGGAGGTCCTTCACAAAGCCCGTAACCACGCTGCCGAAAGCCGCTCCAATCACAATACCCACTGCCATATCTACCACGTTGCCTCTCAGCAGAAATTGCCTAAACCCTTTCGTCATATCAGGCTCCTTTTCAAAAGAAGCACATATCTGGCCCTATTTGGCTGCTTTGCCGAATGTTAGCCGCAATCCAGTCGAGAGCAACAAATCATTCCCCTTGATTCCAACGGGCGGATTGCTCAGATAATTGTCGGTGAACGTGGTCTGCCAACCCAGCCAGTTATTCATCTTTGTCGCAAGCGTGGAATTGAAGGTATACCGGTACCCACTCGGCCCGCTGATATTAGGATAAAAAGTGAAGTTTTCGCTAAAATTCGTTCGGTCGCTCACCTTTGTATCGAATTCTTCCCCCAGTTCAACCTCGGCATTCCTTTGCGTTACTGCCGCAAACGCCAAAAGCGGCGGTGGCGGCGCTGGATTCACCAACGAGTAGGACGAGAAATACTCCTGATTGTACCCGGCTCCGCCAAAAACATCGAACGTCGTGTTTTTGGTCTTGATCAGATGGTATCCAATGCCGCCAGCAATCACGTTCTGCAGATCCAGATGCTGCAGTTGGTTCGAGTTGAAATCAGTGGACGCAAAGGCAAACATTCTCGCTCCAAAATCGATATCCCCGCGCACTCCGCCCTGGATTTGGTGCGCAATCGTCTGGCTCGGAGACGTATTGTCATTCCTTCCGTACACGATGGTTGTGTACGCCGTGATCTTGTCTCGATCCGTCTGGCGAATCGCCTTCCCCGATAGCGTGTACGACAACGTCGCCGAATTGCCTCGGGTTAAGCTCAGGCCTGTGTCGAGCATTCCGCTCCAATAATCGCTCAAATGCGGATGCTGCAATCGCTCCATCGCCGCATCATAGGCGGCCTCTTCCGAATCGGATCGGATCACTACAATCGAATCCTTGGAAGCCGTCACCATCCCCGTTGCTTCTGTCGAAATCTGGATTTTCCCGTCGCTCGTCGTAGTCACAGGCCCCACGACCATCTGTCCTCCGTTCAAGCCCACGTGGAGCGGCTCCGTCGACGTGATGCTGTCAATCGCGGCCCATTGAACCGTGACTTCACCGGCGAATTCGGTCTTTATCACCAGCGTCTTTGCGTCTGATTTCTCAATCGTGCCTGTCAACCGATCCCCATTTTTCAACGTGACCTGGTCCGCAAACAGGCTCGGGCACAACAACACAAGAACAACTAGAAATACTGTCGATTTTATTTTCATATTCTCCCCTACCCTCAAATCGAATGTCGCCCGGATAAATGATGCAACTAATCCGCTATTTGTGTCATGACAGATTTCGGCTATTCGACGAGTTCACATAAACTGCAAACATCTGCGACTCGAACCGTAGACGCTAGTTCCTGCGATGGCTGTTTTCCCATAGTAATTCACTACCTATCAAAGAGTTACGCAAAAGGCTCGCTCGCGCCATCGTTTGGACGTCGAATTGCTCCATGTCTATTCGCTGGGATAGGTACAATCTTGGGAGGATAGGCTATGAAGGTTTTGAAGGGAATTTTGGCAGGGAGCTTACTTCTCCTTGTCCTTGGGTTCGCATCGTCAGCGAAGGCTGGCTCTGTGACCGACACCACTTTAAATGTGACGTACACTGCGACATCGACGTTTGTTCCGGGACCCGGCAATGTCTACGACGTTTTCCTCACCGTGGATGCTACTGGCTTTAGCGCTGGCAGCGGCTTCCTCACAGCCGTCTCCATGCAGTTCAAGACCGGAAGCGACATCGCAAGCTCCGTGACTCTCTTGATGGCACCCGGAGGGCCCGGCGCGTGGGCTCTCGATAAGGTCGGCGGTGTCGACGCCAGCGGTTGCAATGGCAAGGGGGGAGCTGGAGGATACGTTTGTTTCCAGAACGTGAGTGCTAGTGATCCAGTACCCGCTGGCGGCACATACACATTCGAATTTGCTGTAACCATGCCGAACGGCGATGCATTGACCGCCAGTTCTGACATCAGAATTGACTTTAACGCAACTCTAGTTAACACAAACAAGAACAACCTTGGCATAACGTCCCAGGGTATTGTAATTGGCGGTCCCACACCTGAACCGGCATCCTTGCTTTTGCTTGGCACGGGCTTGCTGACGATGGGCGGTTTAATTCGCCGGAAGCTCGGCGCGTAGATTTGGCATTGAGCTGTTCGGGAGCAGAGGCGCTTCGTAATGGTTGTAAAGCCAGCGAAGCTCCCCTGCTTCCACAGTCTCCCTCTCCTGAGATACCCCTGGGCTACTCGATCATCTCCCGAGTTCGTATTCCATGATAGGCAGCACCCGGCCTTCGCGGATTGACGACGTCTTCTCCCCGATCCGCACCGCGCCTTGACGCGCGTAAAAAGGCTCCGCGTAAGGATCGGATACCAGCACAATTCTCCGGAAACCCAAATCGCGAGCCACGCCCACCGCGTAATCCCACAATCGTTGCCCGTATCCCTTGCCGATATCGTCCGGCTCGATGAATAGGTCGTCCAGCTCCACCGTTCCCGGATCAATCCGCACCAGGCTGCAAAATCCCACCGGCTTCCCTGCCGCTTCCAGGATGTACACGTGAAAGTCCGGCATGAATTTCTCGGGGCGAAATGTCAGCTCCGGCTTGATGTCTTCGAGAAAGGCGCTGTCATACGCCCAGTGGGCCTTCGACCGCATCGCCAGATCCGTCAGCAATCCGCTCTCTTCCGGATGCGCGCGCCGTATTTGCAAAAGCTCATCCATGCGATTTAGTGCCCCTGTGAAAATCCCGCCAAGCCATTTTCAGCCCACCAATTTAGATGTACAAATCGCCCAAGCGTCTCGCGCCAGCGCTTCTTGCCGCGCGAAAAAACTTATCTTACATGCACATTCAGTTTCCGCTACACTTCGCCCGTGCTGTGCTCGTAGCATATGACGCGAACATGTTCCTCGCCGCGCAGCACTCAATTACGAGTCTCCGGTTTTGCAGCTCTCGCGCAGTCTCTTAGGAGGCAATTTGCCCGGAGGGGTCCAGCCACCAGCG
This sequence comes from Candidatus Acidiferrales bacterium, assembly GCA_035933575.1. Lineage (GTDB taxonomy): Bacteria > Acidobacteriota > Terriglobia > Acidiferrales > UBA7541 > DAHUXN01. The sequence continues at coordinate 34,773 of DASYYR010000075.1, forward strand.
GCAGCGATCGTTGATTCGCCGCTACGCGTGCAGTCGCGTTCCCCTCTCGATTATCCTCCTGCACGTGACATCCACCTCGCCACGACCGTCTACGCCCTGGCGATTTTCGCGACGTTCTTCCATTTCACGTTTTCGGGGCGATACGGCTACTTCCGCGACGAACTTTATTACGCCGCCTGCGGACAGCATCTGGCTTGGGGCTATGTCGATCACGCTCCGTTGATCGCCTGGCTCGCGCGCCTCTCGCGATCCCGCCTCGGCAACTCGCTCTTCGCGCTGCGATTTTTCCCGGCGCTCGCGGCCGCCGCCAAGGTGATTCTCGCAGGCTGGATGGCGCGCGAGCTCGGCGGCCGCCGTTTCGCTCAATCTCTCGCAGCGGTCGCGGTGCTTGTGGCGCCCATCTACCTCACATTCGACAGTTTTCTCTCCATGAATTCCTTCGAGCCCCTCTTCTGGATGGCCTGCGCGGCGATTCTGATGCGCATTCTGAACGGCGGCTCGCAAAAGTTGTGGCTGCTATTCGGCGTGGTGGCGGGCGTCGGCATTTTGAACAAGCATTCCATGCTCTTTTTCGGTAGTGGCATATTCATTGGACTTTGGCTCACCTCGGCACGCCGCGAATACGCAAAGAAGTGGATCTGGCTCGGCGGCGCCATCGCATTTCTGATTTTTCTGCCAAATCTGATTTGGGAAATTCGCAACGGCTTTCCGACGATCGCCCTGCTTCACGCCGTGATCGGCACGAAATACGCCACGCTGACTCCCTGGCAGTTCATCTGGCAGCAAACGCTGCTGACGCTGCCTCTCTCAACGCCGATATGGCTCGCCGGCCTTTGGTTCTTGTTCTGGAATTTGACTCGCGATGCTGCCTCCGCCGCCTCGCATGGCGTCGAGTATAAGAACGCCTATGGCGTCGCACGCGCCCGCATTCTCGCGCTTGGTCAGCAATCCGCGCAGGGAATTTACGCCCCGCTGGCCTGGGCCTATGTCGTCGTGCTGGTGGAAATGATCGCATTGCATGGCAAGATTTATTATCTCGCGCCGGCCTATCCTATGCTCCTTGCCGCCGGAGCCGTGTGGATCGAGGCGCAATTGCCGACGCATACAGAAAAATGGCTGAAGCCAGCGATCATTGTGCCTCTCGTCGTAGGCGGCTTGATTGCCGCTCCCCTCGCCATGCCGATTCTTCCCGTAAATGCCGCGGTAAAGTATTCCCGCTTCTGGGACGTGGATGCAATTCACCCGGAAAATGTCCCTCTCGGCAAACTTCCACAGCTTTTTGGCGACATGTACGGCTGGCGTCATCAAGTACAGGCCATCGCGAAAATATTCGACGCATTGCCTGCCGCCGACCGCTCGCAATGCGCCATCCTCGCGCTGAATTATGGCGAGGCTTCAGCCGTGGATTACTTCGGTCCCGCGTATCACTTGCCGCCCGCCATCAGCGGCCACAATCAATATGGACTTTGGGGGCCGCGCGGATATACAGGCGACGTCGTCGTCACAATTGGCTACACGAAAAATCAATTGCGGAACTTTTTCGGCGAAGTAACGCTCGCGGCGCGCATTTCACCGCCCTACGCCATCCCTGAAGAATCGAATCTCCCCATCTATGTCTGCCGCAAACCCAAAAACCCGCTGCCGCAAATGTGGCCCCGCCTCCGCTGGCTCGGCTGAAGGTATCGTGTAGGATTTTGGCAACGCTAATTCTTGCCGCAACTGTCCGGCAAGGCATACATGGTCAGCGTGCCTCCCACGACTACGGCAAGAAGTCTCCCGTCCGGAGAGATGTCGGCATGGTAACGGCCAGCGTCAATCAAGTGTTTCGGATCCTTCCAATCGAAGCAAGTCTTCCCGGTGACCGTGTCCAGCACACGGATTGCCTCTCCATTGTCGTCTTGGTCCACAGCACCCACGCCCAGTGTGCCCACCGCCAGGATGTCCTCTCCGACACTCTGAAGGAGCGGCACCTTCCGAGTGTAATGGTCGAAAAGCAGTCGGCTGCCATCCGCGCTCCATCCGTGGCGAAATCCCCATCCGTCTGGAGCTCGCAATTTCACCAATTCCTTACCATTGAGATCAACAATCCTGTCGTGATGCCACGTTGCGACGTATAGCCTATCCTTGCCCGCAAATTCAACGTTGGTTTCGTCCTTGCTCCTCGGTTTCACCTGGAACGAACCCACCACTTTGCCCTCCGTCGTCTCCGTCTGGATCGTGTCGCCCACGCGCATAACTAATTCGTCGTCTCCCACGGCCTGAAGATCGCCCACAACGTCCTTGATCTTCTCCACGGCGGGCGAAGGTAATGAACGGACGCGATAGATTGTCCAGCGACTGTCTTGTCTTGACCGGGAAGGCTTCGTCCAAACGGCAATCGTGCCGCCGGAGAGGGAAATTCTGAGGGAAATGCTCCCCGGATCGGGAAACTGGTCGTCTGTGCTCAAATCACGAGAGTACAATCGCGTTGGCTGCCCGTAAAGATGTGGGTCAAGGACCAATCCTTCGCTTGAACCGAACAAAACTGTCCCAGAATAAACGTCAGCCTTGTGCGCAAGCACTTCAATATGCCCGCCAGACAATTGAAGAACAACTAGCTGGCAATTTGAGGCCAAGTTGGGTGGGCACAACAGCAGCGCGAGAGCGTCATCGGAAATGAACGCCAATGTGGAGTGGACTTGCGTGCCCTTCTGCTCCGGCAGCACGAAATAACCGAACTGCGCAGTCGCAATCGGATGCGCGTCCGTGGAGGCAGAATTCTTGTCTGTAACAGCCCGTGCTCGTCCCGCGAAAAAAAACGATAGAATAAGAGCCAGGGCGGTCGCCTTGCAGGCACGAATCATCCGAGCCTCACGGCATGAAACGATAACGCGGTTCTGATCACCTGAAAGCTACCGCCTAGGTTACCAGATGTAAAGCATGAATTACGTAGATGCAGGAAGCCAAATGCGTCGCGAAAACCGCTATCAAAAACTGCCGATTATCGACCAGGTGTCTTCGGTGCAGGTGAAGAAGGATTCTGGCTGGATGACTGGCTCGACGATTGATTGCCCGATGTAACTGGCCGCGGCGCGCTCAACCCTGCGACGTCAGAGCCTAATCCGAGTTTTTGCAGGCTCAACGCGTCGAGCTTGCCCGTCGGCGGAAGCCCGTTAGCTGTCTGGAAACGCCGCAACGCCTCCTGCGTGCCGCCGTCCCATCTTCCGTTCGGGTTGCCGGAATAAAATCCCCCGCGCTCGAGCGCTGACTGGATTTCCTCGGTTCGATCAGCGGCCGGCTGCTTCGGCAGCGTGACATGATGGCGCCTTCTGCGGTACCGAATACGCCGTTTGCGCCTCACAATTTTCTTGTAAGAAACGGTTCGCAAACCAGCCTTAGCCGATTTCGCGGTCGTGGCCTTGTGCGGCGCCGCATGAGTCTTGGCGTGTGCCTCACGCGGAGCTGCGCTCGCGCGCAACGGCGCAAACCAAAACCCGACGGCTAGCAACGCGACTCCTACCAGCCCACGTCTCGCCATTTTCAGCGCCATTCTCGGAGCCATTCTCGGCAATGACCGCAACTGCAAACGCTCTCTCATCTGGCCCTTTTTACTAACCTGCAAATTCTACTCTCCAGCTCGCGGAATCGTCCCCGCGCGGAACACGGTGTACTGTTGTCCCGGTACATCCGAATGCAGGACCTTGAACAACACGTCCTCGCCCGGCTTCAGCTTCGCAATCTCCCGCTTGTAATCCTGCAGATTCGTTATCGCCACGTGGTTGATTTCGACAATAACGTCGCCGCGCAGGAACTTAATATCGTCCGCGAAACTGGCCGGTTCCACATCGCTCACAATCACGCCCGGCTGGCTCGCGCTCCATCCCAGGTGCCGCGAGATTTCCGGCGTCAGCTCTTCAACGTGCAGACCAAACGACGTCGGCCCTGTTTCCACATCACCCGACACTGGATCCGCGCCCGCCGAACTGTCGTCTGGGAAAATCTTGGACATGTCCGCGACGTTCACCGACACATTCCTCGTTTTTCCGTTCCGCACATAACTCAGCGCCACCGCATGACCCACCGGTGTTCCAATGACGGGATTAATCAGATCCGACCCTGCCCGCACCGCATGCCCGTTTATCTGCGTAATCACATCGCCCGGCTGAATCCCTGCCCTCGACGCCGGACCGCTCGGCGCGACGTATTGCACTACCACGCCATTCGCCGCGCCCAGTTCCTTGTGCAACAGCACATCGCTCGTCTGGTCATCCTGGAACTTAATTCCGATCGACCCGCGTGTCACATGTCCTTGCGTCACCAGCTGGTTGTAAATGTTGATCGCCGTATTCGACGGCAGCGCGAATCCCACTCCTTCAAACCCGCGGCTACCCGTATAAATCGCTGTGTTGATCCCAATCACCTCGCCGGCCAGGTTCACCAGCGGGCCGCCCGAATTTCCCGGATTGATCGCCGCATCCGTCTGAATGAAATCCTGAAACTGCGATGACCCGATGCTCGTTCCCGTGCGATCTTTTGTGCTCACAATTCCCGCCGTCACCGTCCCATTCAGCGAAAACGGGCTGCCAAACGCCAGCACCCAATCTCCCACTTTCACTCCGTCTGAATTTCCCAGCTTCGCTGTCGGCAGCGGATGGTCCGTATCAATCTTGATGACCGCCAGATCCGTCTGCTTATCAATTCCTATGACGTGCGCCGTGTACTCCGTCGAATCTCCATCCACCGCCACTTGAATCCTCGTCGCGCCGTCGATCACGTGATCGTTCGTCAGCACGTATCCTTTTTTATCCACAATCACGCCCGAGCCGAGGCTCTTCTCCGAATCCTGCCCTTGCGCATCCGGGTTCTGCCGGAAAAATTTGTTGAAGAAATCCTGGAAGGAATCCTGCCCTTTGCGGCCCGGCGCTTGCTTCTGCGCCTGAAAAACTTCCGTCGTCGAGATATTCACCACCGCGGGCTCAACGCTCCCCACGATATTCGAAAACCCATTCGACAAGCTCACCGGATCGGGAATCGAAAGCAGCGCCACTCCATTCTTCTCTGCCGCCGGACGCCGCGCGGCCACTTTCCCCGGAATCAGCGTGCCTATCATGATGCCGATTCCCAAGGTCAGCGCCACCAGCACCGTCGCAAAAATCTTGCGATGCCGCACCCAACTCACCAATTCCCGAAACTGAACGCCCATCGTCCCACTCCCTTCACACGCTTTTCGCCTAAGGGTTTACCGGTTGGCTCGCTCGCCTGTAGCGCTTGGGACCACCCCTGGGTTCCTGATTCCCTGGGTTGGATTATAGCACCCGCTTTCCCAGTTGCCTGTCCTCTATCATTCATTCTCCGCGCCGCGTCCCCTCCGCGTCACCTGTTCCCCCGTACAGCCATGCCGTAAAATCCACGACCCGCTCCCCACGTTGCAGTTCTCTCAATTAACTGCAAATAATACAGGTGTAACCTTGCCAAGCCTCTCCCGCTGCGTTACTCTCCCGCTACCGTGCGATATGCATCAGTAAGAATAGCGGCCTTTTCTTGTGTTTGCGCGCTTGTCGCTTCCTCCGCGCGAGGCCGACAGAATTCCCCACGGCTACAAAGCTCGAATCCCGCCGCCTCTCACCAACAGGCCGTCACTGTAAAAGTTCCTGTCCCCGCCGATTACTCCAAAGAAAGCTCCGTCATCGAACAAATGCACACCTCTTTTGTCTTTCAGAATGACGGCTCCTATGATGAGACGCAGTACGCTCGAATCCGTATCCAAAGCCCTCAAGCAGTGCAAGCCTGGGGACAGCTCGTCTTCACTTATACCGCCAGCAACGACAAAGTCGCCGTCACTTTCGTCCGCGT
>DASYYR010000089.1:0-58760 GCA_035933575.1 Candidatus Acidiferrales bacterium
CACCACGGAAACTTTCTGAGAAGCTTGACTGGAACTGGAAGGAGTCCGATTGGGTGAGTCCGGCCTTGTCGCTGCGAAGTGCCATGATACCTGCGAAGGAAAAGGCGGCGATCCAGAAGGCTATCGAGGCTCAAATCAAGCCTGAGTTAGATCCCCAGTCGGAAAATCAGCTGGCAAGCATGGCCCTGAATGCTGCCGTCAAAACCGTTCACTTGAGCGATACCGGTACTCACGAGATTGTGGCGGATTTGCCCGCTTGGTGTAGTCCGACTGGCAATTGCGATTTTTGGTTTTTCAGGCGAACGCCGCAAGGCTACAAGCTGCTGGTCGATTCGGTGGGGCAAAGTTTTACGATAGAGAAGACACGCACAAAGGGCTTCAGGGATCTGCTTGTGCAAATGCAAGGCTCGGCTACCGACTCCGAACTCAAGCTGTATCGTTATGCGCGTGGTAGATACTGGCGCGAGGCCTGCTATGACGCAAACTGGGCGCCACTCGAGAACGGGGTCGTCCACGAACTGAAAGAACCGCGCATTACTCGGACTCCTTGCGGGGAATGAATCAGACGTAGTTGCGGTTTTCGTCGGCGAGGAGCATGCCGTCGGAGTGGCATTGCGGGAAGACGCTTGTCTGCTTGAAGGGGATCGGCGGACGAATCCCGCCATATTCGCAGACGACGCAGAGGCGGCGTTCAGTTGGGCAGTTGTCGTGAGAGCAGTGGTAGAGCAACATGCGGCGTCCGCACTTGGGGCAATTCTGTTCTGGGAGCATGAGAATGTATTTTTCCGGTTTTGGAGACAAAAGGCAAGCGATGTTCGAGGAGTTTGCGGCATTTACACGATGGAGATGGCAACGCAAGAAAGAGTGGTCGAAGGAAGCCCTCACACCGGCAGAGAAAAAGCAGATTCCTCGTCGCGTGGCTCCTCGGAATGACAACCCGTTGGAGATGGGGCAGTCCATTATGCAAACTGGACTTCTTTAGTTTGATGCTGGGGCTGCGCTGCCTTTTATGGAAGATGTGGTAGTCTACATTGAGGCTCAACTCGGGGAGGAAAGCATGACACCAGCGCCGACGAGCGCACGCCGATCCGCGTTCTTCTCTGGCCCAACCTTTGGAGCGTATCCGCATCTCAGAATGCTGGGTAGGTTGATTGCGAGCGCGTTTCGCGCTCTGCGATCCCGCATTCACGCGAGCAGACCGTAGCCGTTTGCAACCTTCGTATCCTGACCACACATCGACGGATGCTTGCGCGGGTTTGGGCGGGTATGGTAGTTTGCAGCAGAATGCGGACGAGCGCGGCGCCGCACGAGTGACCCCATTGCCAGCGGAAGTCCTGAAAGTTTCAACAGAAGCTCCCGAGCCGTACGCTATCCACTACGCCGCGAGCCTGATCCAGCGCGGGCGCGTGGTAGGCATTCCTACCGACACGTTTTACGGGCTTTCGGCCGATCCCTACAATTTGGCGGCGCTTGAGCGCGTGTTTCGCGTGAAAGGGCGCGCGGAGACGAAGGCGCTGCCGATTCTCGTCAATTCGATTGAGCAGGCGACGACTCTTGCGCGGGATTTGCCGGACAGCTTCCTGAAACTGGCGCGGAGATTCTGGCCGGGCGCGTTGACGATTGTGGTGGAGGCGACGCACGGGTTGCCGTTGAAAGTGACGGGGAACAGCGGGCGCGTCGCGCTGCGCTGGCCGAAGTCGGCCGTGGCGTGCGCGTTGATTGAAGCGGCCGGCGGGCCGATCACGGGGACGAGCGCGAACCTTTCCGGCTTTCCGGCGTGCAGCGATGCTGGGTCGCTGATGAAGCAGCTTGGCGATCGGCTGCCGCTGATTCTGGATGGCGGTGCGACGGGAGCGGCGTTGGCGTCGACGATTGTGGCGCTGCGCGGCGCGGATTGGTCGATCATTCGCGAAGGCGCCGTGCCAGAGGCGGAGATTCGAAAAATAGTTGACGGGTGACGATAATTCAGGACCGGGGCTTCACGGCGGGATTCTTCGCCCGGCCGGAAGGCGCTTCCCGACGTCTTGGAGGTAAGAAATGATAGAAGAAGTAGAAGTTTGTAAAGTCTGGGAGAAGTACTATGAAAGGCAAACAAACTCTGACCCATGTCCGTGGTGGAAGTGCAAGTGTATGCCCCCTGAACGGGAAGAAATTCAAAAAGCAGTATGTGAGGGGCGCATACAATCGGAGAGAAACGATTGCAACCAGCACCTGGGAGATCGGGATTGGCACGTCGAACGGATTGCTTACTTCGTTAAGAATTGGCGAGATGACGACCCCATCCGCATGAAAAAGCCGATGTCGGAAATGGATATTGACGATGGCGCTCATAGGCTGCTGGCTGCGCGACACCTCGGAAAGAAAACCATTCAAGCGTACGAGAAGTGCGGCAGTTGTTAGGCAGCAGGAGAGAGAAAAGGAGACACGACGAGTAAGGACCATGATTGGAGCATATGACAAAGGGATTGCCACAAGATGAATTCGATTCCTTGGCAAGCAAGGTTTTAACGCCGGAAGAACAGCAAAGCCTGTGGGAGACGGCACAACTGTCGAATGCTCTACGGGAAACGAATCCTAAACTTGCGGACAACTTGCTCGAAGGGCATCCTGCTTACGGTAAACTGCAAACCGCATCCATCGGCTGTCGTATCACCCGTTCGGTGCGAGGGTCTCCAAAGTACATTCAAAAAATCGTCCAAGGCTTTGCTCTTGTCTATATCTTCTTCTTTGTACTCGTGCGTACGTTAAAGATTGCACTAGTGCATCCGTTTAGAAAAAAAGGAGTCCGGCATTAAGGCGCACGCGCAAGGATGGCGTGCTGGAGGAAGTCGAAGTCGCCGCCGGGGGAAAGTTGAATGCTGGTGATGCGGCGGCTGTGGACGGAGATGTTGTCGTAATACCAGAGGTTGATGTACGGCTCGTCGATGGCGATGAGCTGCTGAATCTGCGAGAGAATTTCCTTCCGTTTCGCGCGGTCGGTCGTGACGCGCGCCTCGTCGAGTAAAATGTCCAATTGCGGATTGCGGTAGTGGCCGCGATTCGCGCCCGCGGGCGGCATTTTCTTGCTGCTGAAAACATATTCGAAAATGTCAGGGTCGAGATTCGCGCCGAGCCAGCGCAGCGTGTAGAGCTGAAAGCTGCCGCGCGTGATGTCGGAGTAAAACGTGGCGAATTCGAGCGAGCGGAGATCGAGTTGCACGCCGACGCGATGCCACTGGTCTTGCAGAGCGGCGGCGAGAAGGCGCGTGGATTCATCGGTGGAGGTTTTCAGTTCGAGATGGAAGCGAATGCCGTCGGCACCGCGAGGGAAACCGGCGTCGTCGAGAAGGGAATCGGCGCGCGAGGGATCGAAATCATAGTGGGCGATGTTTCCGTCGTAGGCCCAGTGATTCGGAGGCAGAAGGCTGTCGGCGGGACGCGCGTAACCTCGCAAAAGATAAGTAATCAGCGATTGGCGATCCGTGGCGTAGGCGAGGGCTTGGCGAACGCGCCGATGCGCGAGAATGGGATCGTCAAAATTAAATGAGATGTAGGCGAGCGCCGTGCCGGGCGAGCGCGTAACTTCGAGATTGGGATCGCGAGCGAGCGCCGCGACCGTGTCCGGCGGCAGGGAATTCACTTCGATGTCGCCGGAGCCTTTGCGAAGTTCGAGCGCGCGGACGAGTGCGTCTGGAACGATGCGGAAGCGAATGCGTTCGAGCGATGGCGCGCCCGCGAAATAATTTGGATTGCGCTCGACGACGATTTGCTCGTCCGTCGTCATGCTGACGAAACGAAACGGGCCGGTGCCGATGGGATGTTGCGCGAAATCGGGGCCGGCATTTCGCGGGACGATGCCGACAGCTTGTCTTATGAGGTTCAACGGAAATGAAGCGTAAGGCGCGCGAAGATGAAAAATAACTGTCCAGGGATCGGGCGCGGTGATGGAGTCGACCAGTTGAAACGCGCCGCGCTTGGGCGTGCGGATTGCGCCGGAGATGATCGAGTCGAATGTGAATTTCACGTCGGCGGAGGTGAGCGGCTGGCCGTTCGAGAATTTCACATCGTGGCGAAGATGGAAGACGTAGGTCTGCGCGTCCGGCATTTCCCATTTTTCGGCGAGGTCGGGCGCGAGATCGAGATGATCATCGCGCTGGAGGAGGCTGTCGAAAATGAGGAAGTCGAGATGCTCGGAAAATGCGTCGGTGCCGATGCGCGGGTCGAGGTTGGTGGGCATGGATTCAAGGAGGAAATTCAAAGTGTTGGAATCGTTTGTTGATTTGCGCGAGGAGCAGCCAAATATGAGAAGACAAGAGATTACCAGAGCAATGGCAGCGAACTTTGAGAACAAGACAGCAGCGGATTCCTCGCTGAATGCTGGTCGCATTCGCTCGGAATGACAGGCCATTTGATTTCTGCGAGGGATAATTGTTGCGGAAGCAGGGAGCGCGCCTGGCACCGGACGGTCAGCGTGGGCGGGCATAGGAGATTTTTCCCATGACGGCGGAGTGGCGCGCGCCGGTAGCGCTCGGCAGATTGTTGGTGCGGTGATGCCAGGCTTCATAGGCGAGGACGGCGAAGGCGAAGGCTTCTTTAGCGTCGCCAGGAACGCCGAACTCGTCGGCGGAAATAATCTTGAGCGAAGACAACAACGCCACGAGATAGCCAACGAGCAACGGATTCCGCGCTCCTCCGCCGGAAATGATGAGATCGTTCACGCGCGCGCGAGGGAAGACGAAATCTCTGAAGGCGCGAGCGATGGAGACGGAGGTGAATGCAGTGACCGTGTGAATTAGGTCGGCGGTACGGATGTGACGACGCTTGGCCACGGCGAGGAGGTGCGCGGAGTAGGACGCGCCGAATTCCTCGCGGCCCGCTGTTTTCGGCGGCGCTTTGCGAAAAAAAGGATGCGCCAGCAATTCGTTCAATAATTCGGGAAGGAGATGGCCGCGGCGAGCGAGTTGCGCGTCGCGATCGTAGCGCATGCGGCCGCGAGTGAAATGCGCAGCGAGCGCGTCGATGATCATGTTGCCGGGACCCGTGTCGAAAGCGAAGACGTTTTCCGGTTGCGCGGCGGCAGGGAGCACGGTGAGGTTGGCGATGCCTCCGATATTGAGCGCGACGCGGCCGCGGCGAGAATCGCGATAAAGAAGATAGTCGACGAAAGGAACCAGCGGCGCGCCCTGGCCTCCGGCAGCGATGTCGGCGGGACGAAAATCGGCGAAAGTTGTGATGCCAGTGCGTTCGGCGATGATGGCGGGCTCGGCGAGTTGAAGAGTGGAGGCGACGCGCGCGCCGAGAAACGGGCTGGCCGCGCCTTGATGGTAGAGCGTCTGGCCGTGTGAGCCGATCAGCGAAATACGATGCGGCGAAACGCCAAATTTGCGGCAGGCGCGCAGAGCGGCGTCGGCGAATAATTCACCGAGGCGAAAATTGAGCTGGCTGATTTCGCGCGTGGAGGTCGCGTCGCCATTGGCAAGGCGAAGAACAGCTTCGCGAACGGCAGGCGGATACGAGAAGGCGGCGAAATTTTCGAGATGAGTGCGCGGAGAGGGAGGAAAACCTGAAATGCGGACGAGAGCCACGTCAATGCCATCGGCGGAAGTGCCGGACATAAGGCCGAGGACGAGCATACCGCGAATCGAGCGCGTCACGAGAGCTGCTTCTTGAGCGCGTCGAGAAGATTGAGCGCTTCGAGGGGTTTCAAATTGTCGAGATCGGCGCGGCGAAGCGCGTCAAGAACTTCCTTGTCAACAGCGGCGAACATCACAGGTTGAGGCGGAGGTGCGGCGCCGGGAGAAAGCTCCTCGGTGAGCTTATGCTCACTTTTTTCGTGCTCGGCCAAAACTTCGCGCGCGCGTTCGATGACTGGAGCGGGCAGGCCAGCGAGGCGCGCGACTTCGATGCCGTAACTCTTGTCGGCGGTGCCGGGCTCGACGCGGCGAAGAAAAATGATTTCGTTCCCGGCTTCGCGGACCGAAACGTGAACGTTCTTCACGCCGGGCAGCAAGCGTTCGAGTTCGGTGAGTTCGTGATAATGCGTGGCGAAAAGCGTGCGCGGGCGCGCATTCTCGTGGAGATATTCGACGACGGCCCAAGCGATGGAGAGGCCATCGAATGTGGCCGTGCCGCGGCCGACTTCATCGAGCAAGACGAGGCTGGCGGCGGTCGCGGTGTTGAGGATGGCGGCAACTTCGCTCATCTCGACCAGAAATGTGGAGCGGCCGCGCGCGAGATTGTCGGAAGCGCCGATGCGCGTGAAGATGCGGTCGACGAGCGGGAGGCGCGCTTCAGCGGCGGGAACGAAGCAGCCGATTTGCGCCATGATGACGATGAGCGCGGCTTGGCGAAGGTATGTGGATTTGCCGCCCATGTTGGGGCCGGTGATGATGAGGATGGGCTGTGTGGCGTCGTCGAGATAAAGATCGTTGGGGACGAAGCGCTCGCCGCGCGTTTCGAGAAGCGTTTCGATGACGGGATGGCGTCCGGCGGCGATGAGCAATTCGCCGCGGGTTTTTTGGTGAGCGGCCCCAGCGCCATCGCACGCGCGGCCCGGCTCGGATTCTGTGAATGCCGGACGTGAATAATTGCGCTCGGCGGCGAGGCGGGCGAAATTTGCGAGCACGTCGAGTTGCGCGATGGCGGAAGACGTTTGGCGAAGGCGCGAGGCTTGCGCGGCGATGGATTCGCGAATTTCGCGATAGAGGCGGCGCTCGATTTCGAGGATGCGCTCGTCGGCGTCGAGAACTCTGCGTTCGTAATCTTTCAACTCGGGCGAAGTGAAACGCTCGGCGTTGACGAGCGTTTGCTTGCGTTCGTAATCGGGCGGCGCGAGATGGAGATTGGCCTTCGAGATTTCGATGTAATAACCGAAGACGGAGTTGAAGCGAATTTTGAGCGAACCAATACTTGTGCGTTTGCGCTCGCGTTCTTCCATTGAGGCGATGATTTGCTTCGACGACTTGCTGAGAGTGCGAAGCTCGTCGAGTTCGGCGTTGTATCCGGCGCGAATGATGCCGGGCTCGGTAGGTTGAGCGGGGGGATCTTCGGCGATGGCATTCGCGATCATGTCGCGAACGTCGGCGAGCTCGTCGAGCTGCTCGTGAAGAGTGGCGAGGCGCGCGCAAGTGAAACGCGTCAAAAATCCACGCAGCAAAGGAATTGCGACGAGAGAGCGGCGAAGAGCTTGCAAATCGCGCGGCGTGGCGTTGCCGAGAGTGGCGCGGCTTGTGAGGCGTTCGAGATCGAAAATCTGGTCGAGGTCGCGGCGAATTTCCTCGCGCACGACCGTGGCGGATTTCAGTTCGGCGACGGCGTCGAGGCGCGCGGAGATTTCTTCGAGGGCGATGGAAGGGCGCAGAATCCAGGAGCGAAGAAGGCGCGCGCCCATGCCCGTGGCAGTGCCGTCAAGCGAGGCGAGAAGCGTGGCGGAATCATCGTCGCCCACACTGGGCGCGATGAGTTCGAGATTGCGCACGGTGACGTGGTCGAGAACGAGCGCGTCCTGCTGCTCGTAAAAAACGATGCGGTCGAGATGCTCAAGGCCGCGTCCAGCGGGGCGAAGCTGCATGGACGCGGTGCCGTTGCCGGAATCCGTGGCGGCGATGGCGGAGGTTTCGCGCAAGTAGTGGAGGAGGCCTCCGGCGGCGGAAATGGCTTGCGCGTGGCCGGACAGACCGAAGCCGTCGAGCGTGGCGACCTGGAATTGCTCGGTGAGGAGGCGCTCGGAGTAGGACGACTCGAAGACCCATTCGTCGAGGCGCGTTTCGGTGGCGCCGAGGCCGTCGAGTTCAGGAGCAGCGGCGCGTGGGAAAAGAGTGGTGGGCTGCGGCAACAGGACTTCGCGGGGGCGGAGGATTTCGAGTTCGTCGCGAAGGCGAGTCTCGGCGGTGGGCCCGGTGAATTCGGTGGCGCGAAATTCTCCCGTGGAGAAATCGACGAAGGCGAGGCCGACGGCCGGGCTGCGGCCGTTGCTGTTGCGCGCGACGGCGGCGAGGTAATTGTTCTCGCGTGTTTCGAGGAGCGGCGAACCGGTCGCGGTGCCCGGCGTGAGAACGCGAATGACTTCGCGGCGGACAAGTTTTTTGGTGCGCGACGGATCTTCCATCTGTTCGCAGATGGCAACTTTGTGGCCGGCGCGAATCAGGCGCGCGATATAATTTTCGGCAGCGTGATAGGGGACGCCGCACATGGGCACGGCCTGCCCCTTCTCGCGATTGCGCGAGGTGAGAGTGATTTGCAGTTCGCGCGACGCGGTGACGGCGTCGTCGAAGAAAAGTTCGTAGAAATCGCCCAGGCGGAAAAGAAGCAGGGCGTGGGGATGCTGGCGCTTGATGGCGTGATACTGCTGCATCAGCGGAGTGGTTGGTTCGGTCATGCGCGGGCCGTTTTTTCGGCCATCTTTCGGATCATTTTTCGGTTCATTCGCGGCTGGAAACGAAACGATTATCGCGGGTGAGAAGGGGTTTGGCAACAGCGAGAGCAGGAGTCGTCGGTTTCCGAGAGGTTTCGAACTTTCTGAACTCGATTGTTCTACGACTTATGGCGTCGGCTGCCCTTTTTCAGGGATCTCAATAGATTCCGCGCCCTGCCGTGACCTTGTCGCGCGGCCTTTGACAGCCATGATTGTCCCATTTGCTTGTCTTGCTTCACTTCTACGCCGTCGAGGTAAGCCCGTCCCAAATTGTATTGAGCCACAGCATCGCGTTGAATCGCGGCGCGCTTCATCCAGCGGATGCCCTTTTGGGGACTGTGTGATGTTCCACGTCCATCTAGATAAGCGACAGCAAGATTGCATTGTGCTTCTCGATCGCCCAATTCAGCTCCGCGTTTGTACAATCGAAATGCCTTTCGTGGGTTGGGTCGGATCCCTCGCCCGTAGTCGTAGTCCAACGCAAGATTGAATAATGCACCAGGGTGGTCTCGTTTGGCGGCTGCACTCCACCATCGCCGGGATTGAGAAAGGTTTTGTTTGGTTCCCAGGCCGTCCCGGAAGGCACACCCAACCATGAACTGGGCGTGGACAAATCCCCGTCGCGCGGCGCTGAGAAGCAAGGGGAATGCTCTCCGGTAATTGGTCCTTGTCCGAATGCCGCAAAAGTATTTACGGCCTAATTCCATATCGGACTCGTGAGCAGATTGTCTGAGTTTCATATCGGTGGTCGCACGAACAGATTTTACGGGAGGTTCGCTCCCGTGAAGCGATATATTGTGGGGCCAATGACGACGAAGAGGGAAGTGGAAATAAAGCTGAGGGTGGAAGATTTGGCGGGGCTGCTCGGGCGGCTGCGGGAGCTTGGCGCTAAATGCGAAGGCTCGGTGCATGAGGAGAATACGCTGTACGACACGAGCACGCGGGATTTTCAGCGGATGCAAGCGATTTTGCGGATACGTCGAGAGAGGGCGGCGCGCCTGCCGGGCAAAGCTCGAAGGAGGGGGAAACGTACCAAGGGCGCGGGAGGGCTGATTACTTACAAAGGGATGGTGAGCGGGAAGCGCGGGGCGGCGAGCGGGAAATACAAGGTGAGGGAGGAAATCGAGTACCGGGTGAAGAATGCGCGGCGGATCGAGAGGCTGTTTGCGCGGCTGGGGCTGCGGCGGGGGTTCCGCTATGAAAAGTACCGGACGAAATACGAACTGGCGGCGTTTCCGGGGCTGGACGTGGATTTGGATGAGACGCCGATAGGGACGTTTTTGGAGTTGGAAGGCTCGCGACGCGCGATTGACGGCGTGGCGCGGGCGCTTGGATACTCGGAAAAGGACTACATTGCGGTTTCGTATCTGGAGCTGTATTTCGAAAATTGCGAGCGTCGAGGCGTGAAACCGGGGAACATGGTGTTCAAAAGGAAAAATAATTGAGAGTTAGAGCAGTCTTCGCTTGACAAAGTCTGCAAGTGAATTTAACAAGGAATCGAGATGAAGCGCACCGAGTTGGAGCGTTCGTCCAATCAGGATCCAGGGAGTCGATGCCTGCCTGAGCCAAGAAGGAAGGCTTGGGCGGGGGTCGCCAAGCGTGGCGTGTCCGGCGAATGGCCGGTGACGTGGCTTGAGGCCAAGGAGGCGGAAGCCGACCAGGGGTAATTTCCGCGGGAAGCCGAAATTTCCGCCCGTGGTCGGAAGCGAGTCCGGCCGCGGGTATTTTTTTGCCTGCGCGGCTGAAGAGGGAGTGAGCGATGCTGCACGCAACTGAGCTATTGGGGTCTGAAGCCTATGACGCGCAGGGGAATTTCGTCGGGCGGGTGAAGGAGTTCTACCTCGAACCGGCGGAGCAAGGGAACCGTGTGAGCCGAGTGCTGCTGACGCGCGGGAAGTATCAGCCGTTGCTGGCGCGGCACGATCAGATTGGGTTTGTGGCGCCCGGGACGATGCGGTTGACCGTCGAAGAAAAGGACCTGGAACATTACCGGCCAAACGAATCGTGGCTGGCCGTGAGGAAAGATCTGCTCGACCAGCAAATCATCGACACGCACGGACGGAAAGTGGTGCGGGTCAACGATGTGGACATGGCGGAGCAGCGGATGAACGGGAACGTGGAACTGCGCGTCACACGGGTGGATGTGGGGCTGCCCGGGGCTGTGGGACGATTGCTGCAAGGCGTGGCTTCGCCAGCTTTGATCCGGCGAATTCAGGACAAGCTGCCGCCGCGGATGATCCCGTGGGAGTTCGTCAATCTGATCGAGCCGGACCCCTTGCGGCGGGTGAAGCTGCGATTGACGAGCTCGAAGCTGGCGCATATGCATCCGGCGGATTTGGCGGAATTGATGGAAGAACTGTCGCCGGATGAGAGAAGCTCGGTGATTGCTACGCTCGACGAAACGACGGCTGCGGAAGTGATTGCGGAATTGGATAAGCGGCTCAAAACGCAGTTGGTGGAGACGCTCGAACCGGGCAGGGCGGCGGATATTCTGGAGGAAATGCCCCCGGACGATGCGGCTGATTTGCTGGCGGACTTGCCGCCAGAGCGATCTCGCGAACTGCTGCGGGAAATGCCGAAGCGCGAGGCCGAGGAAGTCAAAGGCTTGTTGCAATTCGAGGGGCACACGGCGGGCGGGATGATGACGACGGAAGTAGTGCAGGTAGGCGAAGACGCGACGCGCGGCGAAGTGGTGGATTACATACGGTTCCATGATGTGCCGCTCGATCAGCTTGACACGGTGATTTTGATCAACACGCACGCCGTTTTTGTCGGGACCGTTTCGGTGACCAGGTTGATGCTTGCGGAAAAGGACCAGCGCATGGCGGCTCTGGTGAACGACCCGCTAGTATCGGTGGCGCCGGAAACGGACGAAAAAGAAGTCTTCGAGCTTTTCGACAAGTACAATCTGCGAAGTCTGACCGTCGTGAATACGGAGCAGCAACCGATTGGCGCGATTACGGTGGATGACATCGTGAGCCGCATGCACGCGAAGCTGGGATAAATGAACTGGACCGACATCAGCGGAAGACTGGAAGCCTGGCGCAGCCGGGGCGCACACGTGCGCCGTCAGAGTCGCCATTGGCAGAAGAGGCTGGCGCTCTTTTTGGCAGTGGTGGGGCCGGGACTGATTACGTCGAACGTTGATAATGATGCGGGCGGAATCGCGACGTATTCGGTGGTGGGAGCGCAGTTCGGTTACGCGATGCTGTGGTCGCTGATTCCGATAGCGATTGCCCTGTACGTCAGCGAAGAGATTTGCGCGCGGATGGGCGTGGTGACGGGGAAGGGACTCTCGGATCTGATCCGGGAGGAGTTTGGATTTCGTTCGACGTTTTTCGTGATGGTGGCGGGGCTGGCCGTGGACTTGGCGAATACGGTGGCGGAATTCGCCGGCGTGGCTGCCTCGATGCAGATCTTCGGAGTGAGCAAGTACATCGCCGTGCCGGTTGCCGCGATTCTGGTGTGGGTGATGGTGATACGCGGAACTTACCGCCAGGTCGAGAAGATATTCTTGGTGGCGTGCGTGTTTTATGTGTCGTACGTGGCGTCGGCATTTCTGGCGAAGCCCGACTGGTTGTTGGCGGGACGTTCGCTGGTGATTCCGGATATTCACACGAACGCTGCGTATCTGTTGATGTTGACAGGATTGATTGGGACGAGTATCGCGCCGTGGCAATTTTTTTATTTGCAGGCGGGGTATGTGGAAAAGCGCGTGGGTCCGCGGCAATACAAGCAGGCGCGCCTGGATGTGCTGGTGGGAAGCATCAGCTGCATGGCCATCGTGTTTTTCATCATTGTGTGCACGGCAGCGACACTGCACGCTTCGGGGCACACGAATATCACGGACGCGGCGGATGCGGCGAAGGCGCTGGCTCCCCTGGCGGGCAAGTTTGCGGCGTATCTATTTGCGTTTGGATTGCTGAATGCTTCGCTCTTCGCGGCGTCGATTTTGCCGCTTTCGACGGCGCACGTGATTTGCGAAGGATTGGGATTTGAAGCGGGAATCGATCACAAGTTTCGCGACGCGCGGATTTTTTACGGACTGTACACGGCGCTGATCGTGGCCGGCGCGGGAATCATTCTGCTACCGAGGGCGCCGTTGCTGAAGATTTTGATATTGTCGCAGGTGGGCAACGGAATATGGCTGCCGATTGTGTTGGTCTTCATGCTGCTGCTGGTGAACCGTCGGAGTTTGATGGGGGATCATGTGAACGGGCGGGTGCTGAACGTGATCGCGTGGTCGATCAGCATCGCCATGATCGTGCTGACCGTGTTGCTGGCCTATGAGGCGATTTTCAATCCCAGCGCTGCGGGACTGGGCTGATTATGACGCTGCAACGCGGTCTCGTGCGCGGTTGCTTCGCCACGCACTGCTGTGCTACGTTTTCAGCGGCATTTCCTCGAGTAAAATTTGGTGACAGCTACTGAACTTCTGAAGTTTACGAGCCGCGCAGAAGCGGCGCTCCTTGAACAAATTGATTTGAAACGCCTGCCGAAGCACGTGGCGATCATTATGGACGGCAACGGGCGGTGGGCGCAGCGGCGTCATTTGCCGAGAATCGCGGGGCATCGCGCGGGCGTGAAGATCGCACGCGAAGTGATCGAAACGTGCGCGCGGCTGAAAGTGCCGGCGCTGACTCTGTACGCTTTTTCGCTGGAGAATTGGCGGAGGCCGAAGGCGGAAATTGATTTTTTGATGCGCCTGCTGCGGGAGTATCTGAAGAAAGAGCTGCCATCCATTCATCGAAATAACATCCGCCTGCTGGTGATAGGGCGCGCGGCGCAATTGGCCGAGGCAGTGCAGCGAGACATCGAGAAGGCGATGCGTTTGACCGCGCAGAATACGGGAATGAAGCTGATTGTGGCGTTGAACTATGGCGGGCGCGCGGAATTGGTGGATGCGTTTAACTCGATTCTGGATCGCGTGCGGCTGAATGGTCTCGCGGCGTTTGAGGCGGATGAGGAGACCATTTCGGATCATTTATATACCGCCGGCCTGCCCGACCCGGATTTGCTGATTCGCACGAGCGGGGAGATGCGCGTCAGCAATTTTCTGTTGTGGCAGATTGCGTATGCAGAACTCTACATAACGGACACGTTGTGGCCGGATTTTACGCGGGAAAGATTGCTCGAGGCGTTTGTGAATTTTCAGCAGAGAGAACGGCGGTACGGCGGGTTGAGCTCACCTCACGAGACGGGAAATGGTGCGCGCTGACTAAATGCTGAAGCGCATTGTGACTGGGGCAATCCTGATACCCATCGTGGTGCTGGTGGTGTACTGGGCGCCGTCGTGGGTGGTTGCGATTGTTGCGGTGGCAGTGGCGCTGCTGGCGACAATGGAGTTCTTCAAGTTGACGGCGCAGATGGGATTGCGCGCGTTTCGCAAATGGTCGATGGTCTGCATCGTGGGATTATTCGCGGTGCAATGGCTGCTGGGAATTACCCAGGTGCGTTGGCTGGGTCCAAATATCGAAATGATTCGCGGGCTGACGGGATCTTATGAGTCCCCCGAGGTGATTATTCTACTGTTTGTGCTGGGATGCGCGTGCATCGGGGTCATGAGCCGCGTGCCGCTCGCCGACGTGTTGCCGGGAATCGGGTCGAGCGCGGCGGGGCTGATTTTTGTGGCGTTGCCGTTCAGCTATTTGGTGCGGTTGGAGGGGCAGGAAAGTCGAGGCCCGACGTTGGTGCTTTTTACGCTGGCGATTGTTTGGGCGGGCGACACGCTGGCGTATTTTGTGGGGAAATCCCTTGGGCGAACGAAGATGGCGCCGGCTCTTTCTCCGAAGAAGACGTGGGAAGGCGCGGCGGGAAATTTATTTGGGTCGTTGATCGTTGGATATTGTTTTGCGCGAGGGCTGGGGTTTAGTCCACTGCCATGGCTGGTGACGGCGGCGCTGGCGAATGTCGCGGGGCAGGTCGGCGATCTGGTAGAATCAGCATATAAGCGCGGTGCCGGAGCGAAAGACTCCGGCGCGCTGCTTCCCGGACACGGAGGAATGTTGGATCGCATTGACAGCCTGATTTTGGCCGCTCCGGTGGTGTGGCTCGCCGCAGGATGGCTCCTGCAAGGCCGGCAGTGAAGCGAGTCTGCGTGTGAAAATGGATAAACAGGTCGGATGGGGCCCGTGTTGTTTCTGCGGGCGTGAAATAGAGAACAACGATACCGACCCATGCCGACTGAACGTGGAAACGAGTTCAGGGAAATGGCAAGTGTGGTTTTGTCACGCCGCCTGCTTCAAGCCCTTGATTATCAAAAGTGGACCAGTTGACCTCTCACCAGCGCATTTCTGAATGAAACGCATTTCCATTCTCGGATCCACGGGCTCCATCGGGCGGCAATGCCTGAATGTGGTGGATTCGCTCCCGGGAAAATTCGAGGTGGTGGCGATAGCCGCAGGCGCTAATGTGGAACTGGCCGCCGAGCAAACCGCGAAGCACCGGCCGAAGATCGTTTCCGTTGCGACGTGCGAGGGAGCGAAGGAGCTTCGCGAGCGTTTGACGGCGTTGAAAGTCGAGCCCTTGCCGGAGATACTTTGCGGCGTGGATGGAATGGAGCGGGTGGCGACGCATCCAGACGCGGATACGCTTCTTTCCGCAGCTGTCGGCGTGGTGGGACTGCCGGCGACGTACAAAGCGGTGCAGCAGGGCAAGAATCTGGCGCTGGCGAACAAGGAAGTGTTGGTGGCGGCGGGAGAGTTGGTGATGGCCGCGGCGGAGAAGCAGGGCAAGGCCGTGTTGCCCGTCGACAGCGAACATAACGCGATTCATCAGTGCTTGCGGGCGGGCGAGCGGCGCGAAGTGAAGAAACTGGTGCTGACGGCATCGGGCGGGCCGTTTCGCAAGATGCCCGCCTCGAGATTCAAGGATGTGACGCCGGAGCAGGCGCTGGCGCATCCGAATTGGAAGATGGGGAAAAGAATCACGACGGATTCGGCGACGTTGATGAATAAAGGCTTTGAGATTATCGAGGCGCGATGGCTATTCGGCGTGCGGCCCGACCAAATTGAGGTGGTGATTCATCCCCAGTCGACGATTCACTCGATGGTGGAATTCGTGGATGGTTCAATTCTGGCACAGCTTGGCCCAACCGATATGCGCATGCCGATTCAATATGCGCTAACCTATCCGGAGCGCGTGGCATCGAATGGAGTGGCGCTCGATTGGAAAAGTCTGAAGAAACTCGATTTTGAACCGGTGCCGATCAGGAAATTCCCGTGTTTGCGGCTGGCGCGGGAAGCGATGGAGCGCGGAGGCGCGTTGCCGTGCGCGTTGAATGCCGCGGATGAAGAAAGCGTGTCGGCGTTTTTGGAAGGTAGGCTGGGTTTCACGGGAATACCGAAAGTGATTGAACGCGTGCTGGAACGAATGCCACGCGTGACGTTTCAGTCGATGGATGACGTGCTCCAAGCGGACAAGGAAGCGCGCCGGATCGCGCGCGAAGAAATCGAGAAAAGGAAGAATTAACGCGATGTCGCATACATGGGTGGGAATACTCGCCGCAGTGGTTGGCCTGGGAGTCATGGTGTTTGTCCACGAGTGGGGCCACTTCGTCGCGGCGCGGATTTGCGGCGTGCGCGTGGATGTGTTCTCGCTTGGGTACGGGAACCGGATTTTCGGCTGGAAGCGCGGGGCAACGGATTACCGCATTAGCGTGTTTCCGCTGGGCGGGTACGTGAAAATGGCGGGCGATAATCCGGCGGAAGAGCGTTCCGGCGCGCCGGATGAATTTCTGGCGAAGTCGCGATGGCGGCGGCTGTTTATCATACTTGCCGGGCCGTTCATGAATTTTGTGCTGGCGTTCGTGCTGCTGTGGGGCCTCTATAAGTTGGGAGTGCCGACGCCGGCGTATATCCACCAGCCGGTGCAAGTAGCGGGCGTAATTCCCAAGTCGCCAGCGGAGCAAGCGGGAATCAAGCCCGGCGACAAAGTAGTGGCGATTGACGGCACGAAGGTTTCGAACTGGGATGAAGCTCTTTCGGTTCCTTCGATTTTGCCCGGACGTCAAGTTTCAATCGACGTGGAACGCGGGAGCAGTACAGTTACGTTGAAGGAAGTGGTTCCACAGAATCTGACGGACGGCTTCAACATCTTAGGGTGTCCGCAGCAGCGCGTGCAGATAGATTCGCTGACGCCGGCGGATCCGGCGGTGAAGTCAGGATTGAAGCCTGGCGACGAACTCGTCTCGCTGAACGGCGAACCGTTGGCGAATCGCGATATTTTGATGGGCACCATTACGCAATCGGGCGGCAAGCCGGTGCGCCTCGGCGTGAAGCGGAGAGCACAAGAGTTCACGGTATCGGTCACTCCCATATATGCGGATCTGGGCGATGGTCACGGAAAACGGTGGGTGATTGGCGCCAGTTTTGGTCCCGGCGAAACGGTTCGTGAGTCGTATCCGTTCTTCAAGGCGGCGGAAGAATCATGGAGTAAGAACGTCACGATTATGAAAGATATTTTGTCGGTGCTAGGCGGTCTGTTCTCAGGGCGCGTTTCGATTAAGGATTTAGCCGGGCCGGTGGGAATCGTGAGCGTGTCGGTGCAAGCGGCGAAGCTGGGGTTCGCGGAATACATTATTTTCATGGCGTTCTTGAGCGTGAACCTGGGCATTTTGAATTTGCTTCCGATTCCGATTCTCGATGGCGGGCACGTGCTGATGCTGGCGATTGAAGGCTCGTTGCGGCGCGATTTGAGCGTCACCGTGAAAGAGCGTTTCGTGACGGTGGGGCTAGTGTTCCTGCTCGCCGTCTTCGGCTTCGTGATGTACTATGACGTGGTCAGACTGTTGCCTGGCCACTAAGATGGCTCCTACCGCGGCACGCCGGGTCTCCACCGGCGAACGAATCAACGTCCAGGAAAAACCAGGCCAATTGCAGAAGCAGCTTGCTGCGCGGTCGATTCGGCTGACGCGGCAGCGGCGCGTGGTTTTGCAGGTGATGGATACCGCTCCGCACCATTTGGATGCCGGAGAAATTCTGGCGCGGGCGCAGAAGATCGATCCGCGAATTACGCGCGTGACGGTGTACCGGACGCTCGATTTGCTGAAGCATCATGGCCTGATTGACGAGCTGGACTTGCTGCATCTGCGGGGCCACCGGCATTTTTACGAAAGTCACGGACCCCGCGATCACATTCACGTGGCATGTTTGCGGTGTGGCAAAGTGCGCGAGTTCGAGAGCGAGCTGTACGAGCAGCTCAAGCAGCAGATCGAGCAGGACTGCGGAATGAAAATCACGGTGTCGCGCACCGAAGTCGGCGGCTACTGCAAAAACTGCAAAAGCTGAAACGCCAGGACGCTGGCATCATTGCATTTGGACGTTCTGGGTGGTCGCGCTCATCTCGCCGTGCGTCGCCTCTTCTACCACCACACGCAAACGATATGCGCCGGGAGGCGCTTCCAGCGACATGTCGCCGTTTATGCCGCTCTTGGAAAAACGTTCGAAACTCTCCGGCTTCAACGCGAATTGCATCTGCGCTTCCTTGCCGGTGATCATTTTTCCCTGTGCATCGAAGAGCGCGGCTACAAACGTCAGCATGTCGACGTGCCGGTCTTTCTGTACCGCAAACGGAAGTTTCTGAATGTCTATGCTGGTTTGAACGCTAAGTTCTCGGCTCCCATTGCTGGCAGTTGCGGGCCTCTCGTTGACGCGCAGCGGAAAATCGCTCCGTTCGTCCGAGCCGCGCACTTCCGCGTCAATCTTCTCACCCGCGCTTGGTCCCTTTGATTCCATCTCCTCTTTTGTTGACGCAAAATACCCGGGTCGTGCCTGGATGAAGTCGTGGCTCCTGTTCTTCAGCTTCACCTTGATCTTGTGGTATTTGCCATCCTCGTCCGGCGGGAAACCAAATTCATAGGCATAAGCAGGGGCAAGACCGAGTTCGCGGAACCCAAAGTCGAGGTCGTTGTTGTTGCGAAACAGGAGGCCGCCCGTGCCTTCAGCGAAGTCGGCCATGGCGTAATCCTCGTTCTCGAGCTGGTCGCCAAGCGACTCCATATCATGCACCATGGCCAACTCGGAGCCGGGGTAGTACGATGGTTCACCCTGTGGTCCACCGGGCTGCTCGGCATACAGGCCCTTAGAATCGAGAGAATCGATCGTCACATCCGCCCTCAACGCCTCGTCCATGATT
The DNA here is from genome assembly GCA_035933575.1 of Candidatus Acidiferrales bacterium. Classification (GTDB taxonomy): domain Bacteria; phylum Acidobacteriota; class Terriglobia; order Acidiferrales; family UBA7541; genus DAHUXN01. The sequence goes on from DASYYR010000089.1 coordinate 18,527, forward strand.
TCGTGTTCTTCCGGTCCCAAATCTCCCGACAGAAATCCGGACGATGCAAATAGTAGTATACGGTTACCCTTGGCCTGCGCCAGTTGGCGGATAGCGCCTCGGACCGCGTCCAGGGTTGTCTGTGTGACCAGGCGGGCTTGGTTCCAAGTGGCTTGAGCCTGCGCTACCACCTGGCTGAGCAGTCTTCTGAGACCAGGTGGCAGTTCCGTAATACTGACGCTGGTGACGAATCCGCCGCTTACCACGCATCCCGTAAAATTGTTGTCCTCGGAGCAGTTACACGCTTCGTCAAGCTTTGCCGACGTTGTGGCGGGATCGTTGCTTACGATTAGATACGCCTCGTAGGGCGTGATTCTCGGGCATGCGCTCAACCCTGCTGCGCTCATCCGCTGATGGGGCTGCACCGTGGTCATGGACTTGAGGACAGCACTGGTGTCGGTGGTGAACTGGAGGATTTGTCCCTGCGACGTGGTGAACACGCCAATCCGCTCGCCGCTCTGAGTCGCTTCGCTGATAAAGCGCCTGGCCGCGATTTTCGCGCGCGTCAGGTCGCCAGAAGGAGTATTGATGTCGTCGAAGAACAGTTCGATCCATCGGGAGGGGCCGGGGACTTGTTTAGTTATGTCCGGCTTGCCCGAGGCCCCAGGCGGGGCGGTTGGGGCTTCGGCGGCGGGGCTGGCCACGTCAGATTTTTCGGCGGTAAACTCGGAGATATCTCGCGGATGGCCTGAATCGTAAAGTAGGAAATCGTCCTTTGTCAGGCCCGCGACGGCGTGGCCCCGACTGTCGCGTACCACCACCTCAACCTGAACCAAACGGCTCCTCGCGCGAAGAATCTGGGATTCAGGCCGATAAGATCCGGTCCCTGATGCGCACTTCGCCCGGGGACAGCGTCTGCGCGGCTGCGATCAGGATTAGAGACGCCATTGCGAGGGCTCCCGCAAACAGAACAACGGCAACTGGCTTTCTGATCGCATACGTCGGGCCGCTCGACATCGCTGGGTCCGCCTTTGACCGGGCCTAGATTTGAGCAGGATGGTAGCCTTCCGGTTATCGAAGGTCAACTACCAGCCCTATAGAAATGCAGAAGCATTGTTGGCGTCAAATTTTCGAACCGTCAAAAGCTTTCTGACTCCGTCCTCCACGCTGGGTCTTCTTCGCTTCGCTTTCTTGCCGTAACTTCTCGGTTACAAGGCGGCGCGACGGGCGGAGTTCAGGCGAGCGGAGTCGAGGCGAGCGAAGAAGGAGCGGGCACGGGCCAGGTCGCGCTGAATTTGACCGCGCAGGGCGTCGGGGCCGGAGAATTTTTGTTCGTCGCGCAGACGATGCCAGAACCGGACCTCCAGCGGGCCTGAAGTTATTTCCTCTGAAAAATTGAAGAGATGGCTTTCGATGGTGAGGTGCGTGCCGTCGAACGTTGGACGCACGCCCACGTTCGTGGCCGAGCGATAGATGCGGTCATGAAGCAGCGTTTCCGTGGCGTAGACGCCATGGGCAGGCAAACATTCCTGCTTAGTGGCCAGATTGAGCGTGGGGAAAACGAAACGGCGGCCCGTACCGGTGCCAGGACCGATTTCGCCGGTAAGCGCGAAGGGTCGCCCGAGAAATCGGGCGGCCTGCGCGACGCGGCCGGCGCGGAGTGCGTCACGAATAGTCGAGCTTGAAACAATTGTCCCGCGAATCACGACGGGAGGAATGGATTCGACCGCAAAATCGAGTTGGCGGCCAAGTTCGGTGAGAATACGCACATCGCCCGATTGGCGATGGCCAAAACGGAAATTTTCGCCGACGAGCACGGCGGATGTGCGGAGGCTGTCGATAAGAATGCGGCGGACAAACTGTTCGGGAGAAAGCGCGGCCATCGCGAGATCGAAATGGAGAACCAGCACGGCGTCGAGGCCGAGCGCTTCGAGACGCGCGAGGCGCTGGTCGAATGTTTCGAGCTGTGTGGGCGCGCGTTCAGGGCGCAAAACACTTACGGGATGCGGAGAGAACGTAATCACCGCGGCGAGCGTCCCCGTGCGCCGGGCGCGTTCGACAACGCTTCGAAGAATTTTCTGGTGGCCCAGGTGCACCCCGTCGAAATTGCCGATGGAGAGCACGGCGCGCGAATTCGAGTCGAATCGGGAGCCCCACTCCTCCGGCGAATGAAGAACGGCGAAGGACATCAGAGATCTACCTCGAAGGCGAGGCCATCATAGGCGAGGCGCACGTTTTCGGGAAGCTGGGCGTTGGTGGCTGCGTGGCCCAGATCGTGGCAAATATGCGTGAACCACGCGTGGCGCGGCGCGAGTTCGCCAACGAGCGCGAGGGATTGCTCAACCGTGGAGTGCATGGGATGAGGAGTGTAACGCAGCGCGTCGAGAATCAGGTGGTCAAGGCCGCGCAGAAGGTCTTTCGAGGCTTGAGGCACCGCGTTGAAATCGGTGAGATAGGCAATGGACCCGATGCGGAAGCCGTACACGGTGACGGAGCCGTGACGCGCGGGGAAGGGAATGATTTGCGCGCCAAAAAGATCGAATGCAGCCTCGATGGCGTGCAATTCAACCTGGGGAATGGAACTCTCGGCGGATGACGGCGTGAAAATGTACGCGAAAGTTCGGCGGAGAATCGCCAGCGTGTCTTCGGAAGCGAAAATAGGGATGGCCGAGTTTTGCTTTAGATTGAATGGCCGAATGTCGTCCAGACCGAGTATGTGGTCGGCGTGCGCGTGCGTGTAAAGAATGGCGTCGAGACGGTCGAGGCCGGCTTGCAAAGCTTGGGAGCGGAAATCGGGCGTCGTGTCGATGACCACGTTGCGGCCATGATACGAAAACAGGACGGAGGGACGCGTGCGGCGGTCGCGCGGGTCGTTCGACCTGCAAACGGCACAGTGACACGCGAGCGTCGGAACGCCCATGGATGTGCCAGAGCCGAGAACGGTGAGGCGGACACGCTGCCGAGAGGAAGGTGCCAGAGTGTCGCTGTCGCCGGGGGACATCGAACTAGCGCGCGCCCTTGGCCCCTTCGCGCATCGCCTTGGCGGCGGCTTTCGAGACTTCCAAGTAAGATAGCTTGAGGCTACCGACGACCTCCGAGAGCAGACTTTCTTCTTCGGGCGCCAGGTTGCCGCGCGTTTTGTCGCGCAACATGTCGAGCATATCAATCATTTCGTGCGCGCCTTCCAGATCGAGATAAGCCTGTCCGGTGGCAGGATCGGGTATGCCGCCCATCAGCGCCGCCGCGTTTCGCGCGAGAAGGTCGATCAGCAACTGAAAGTTCTTATCGGCCTTGGGAGCGGGTTTCGGTTCCTCAGCGGCAGGCGCGGCCGGAGTTGCGGCCTTTTCCGTTTTGGCGGCGGGTTGTGGAGGCCTGGCCTTTTCGCGCCGCTGCTCCTCGGCGGCTTCGGGGCGCAATTCGCCTTCGGAAGTGAAGAGGCGGCGGTCCACGACGCGAAACGAATCGTCCTGTTTTTCGTCGCGTTTCTCGTCATGTTTCGGATCAGCCACAAGATGCTCCTTTGCACATTTCGCCGCGCGAAGAATCGCACGGTAGGTTCAGTCTACCATTACCGCAAGCAGGCGTCACGATGGGAGCAAATTGGGTAGTCGTTCCGTTTAAATTTTCTTGATCGCGACACAAAGAGGTCGAAATTCAAACTCACCCAAACTGCAAATTGCATCTTGTCAGCGGGCGCGCCTGTGCCGTACAGTGTCGGATTGCGCGGAGAGAAAATAAAATTCCTGCGGCGCTCCATTCGAGACATCTGAAGAAGGCGAGAGGCCGGTCGAAAGCCAAACCGTCGAGAGCCAAGCCGCGAGCGGCGGCCAAGCGCGAGCGTGATGCCGGGCGTTTGTTCAAGGGGCTGGTCGCTCTCCAGAAGCGGTTGCGGGCGGCGAACGGGTGTCCATGGGACCGCGAGCAGACGCACGAGAGTTTGCGGCCCTTTTTGGTCGAGGAAGCGTATGAGGTCCTCGACGCGATGGAGAAGGGCGACGCGGAGAAATTCGCGGGGGAGTTGGGCGACCTGCTGCTGCAAATCGTGTTCCATGCGGAACTGGCGCGCGAGGCGGGTCGGTTCGACATCGGCGACGTGATTCTGGCGGTGCATACAAAGATGGTCCGGCGGCATCCGCACGTCTTCGGAAAAGTGAAGGCGAGGACGTCGGCGGAGGTGCTCAAAAATTGGGAGCAGATCAAGGCGGAGGAGCGGGCCGGGGAATCGCGAGCCGCAAAAGATGCAAAAGATCCGGGGGATTCTATCTTGGCAAGAGTGCCACGAGGACTTCCAGCGTTACTTGAAGCCTATCAATTGACTCGGCGAGCGGCGAATATCGGATTCGACTGGGAAAATATTGACGGCGTATTCGAAAAGTTGAAGGAAGAGATTTCCGAGTTGCGCGAGGCTCTGCATCAGCCGGCGAACAACAGACCTCAAGCAAAGATTGAAGAGGAGCTGGGTGACTTACTTTTCGCAGTGGTGAATGTGGCGCGGTTCGTGAACGCGGACCCGGAGCTGGCATTGAAGCACGCAAACGTAAAATTCACGGCGCGATTCCAATGGATGGAGAGCAAGGCGCGGCAACGGGGCAGGCGATTCGCTGAAGTGCCGCGCGATGAAATGGAAAAATTATGGGACCAGGCAAAAGTCCAGGCAAAAGCCAACGGGTAGCGGAAGCTCCGATTACCGTGCGGCACGTTTCGACGCTCGCAGAATACGAAGAGTGCGTGCGGATGCAGCTCGTCACGTGGGGCGAGGATCTGGCTACACCTTCGGGGCTGTTCGTTGTGGCGCGGGAGACGGGCGGACAGACGCTGGGTGCCTTTGCCGGAGACAAAATGGTTGGGTTTACGCTGGGACTGGCGGGATTTCATGACGGCAAGCCGATTATTCATTCGCACATGACGGCCGTGCTTTCGGATTTTCGCGACTGCGGCATTGGTCGAATGCTGAAACTTGCGCAGAGGAATGATGCGCTGGCGCGAGGGATTCACCTGGTGGCGTGGACGTTCGACCCGCTGGAGCTGAAAAACGCGCATTTCAACATCAACCGGTTGGGCGCGGTCGTGAAACGGTATATTCCGAATTGTTACGGAATCACGGAGAGTCCACTCCATGCGGGGCTGCCGACGGACCGATTGATGGCCGAATGGTATTTGGATTCGAAGCGCGTGATCGACATCCTTGGCGGAAAGCCGGCCCGCGCGTCGAACCGCGCCGAAAAGATTTCGATTCCGGCGGACATCAGCGAACGAAAACAGATCGATGCGGCGGAGGGTGCGCGCGTGCAGACCGAGATGCGCGAGCAATTTTTAGACAAGATTGGGAAAGGGTTTATTGTAACGGGGCTCGAGATTGGGCCCAAGGAAGCGAGCTACATTTTCGAAAGCGCCGAAAGCGTCGCAGCAGAGATTGCCACGAAATGAAGGCTTTTGCGAGTTCGGGGGTGAAGTAGGAGGATGCGCGTACAAAAAGTGACTTTGCGGGAACTTCGCATGCCGATGGTGATGCGATTCGAGACGAGTTTCGGCGAGACAACGGACCGGCGGATCTTGTTGGTGCAGGTGGAATCCGATGGCGTCAGCGGTTGGGGAGAATGCGTGGCAGGTGAGGCGCCACATTATTCGCCGGAGACGGTTGAGACGGCATGGCATATTCTGCGCGATTTCTTGTGGCCGGAGATTCGAGGCAGGGAATTCGCCGCGGCGCGCGACGTTTGGGAAATGCTGGCGCACACGCGCGGCCACAATATGGCGAAGGGTGGATTGGAGTCAGCGATTTGGGACGCGGAAGCACGACAGAAAGGCCAGCCGCTGTGGAAGCTGCTTGGGGGAGTGCGCGACGAGATTTCGTGCGGCGTTTCGATTGGAATTCAGCCGAGCGTGGAGCAATTAATCGCGAACGTTGAAAAGGAATTGGCGGCGGGATACCAGAGGATCAAGATTAAGGTGAAGCCGGGACTCGAGTTGAAGCCGGTGGAAGCGCTGCGGAAACGCTGGCCGCGCATCCGTTTGATGGTCGACGCAAATTCGGCGTACCGTCTGGAGGACGCGCCGCTGCTGAGGCAGCTTGACCCGTTCGCGCTGATGATGATCGAGCAGCCGCTGGGTTGGGACGATATTTACAGCCACGCGAAATTGCAGAAGCAGCTCGAGACGCCGATTTGCCTCGACGAATGCATCCACGATTATTCACACGCTGTGGCGGCGATTGAGATTGGCGCCTGCAAAATTATCAATATGAAACTGGGGCGCGTGGGAGGCCATACGCCGGCGCGGCGCATTCACGATTTGTGCCAGAAGAACGGAATTCCCGTGTGGTGCGGCGGAATGCTGGAGTCGGGAATCGGGCGGGCGCAGAATATCGCGCTGTCGACGCTGGAGAATTTCGCGCTGCCCGGCGACGTGTCGGCGAGCAGGCGTTACTGGGCGGAGGACGTCATCGAGCCCGAAGTGGAGGTGACCCCCAAAGGGACGATCAAAGTTCCGTCGCGTCCGGGCATTGGGTTTGTGCCGAAGCTCGACCGCATCGAAAAACTGACGGTGCGGCGCGAAGTGCTGGCGTAAGCGGTGGAACGCGCGCGCCATCCTGTGCTGCTGTATTCGCTGATCCTGCTGATGGTGGTGGGCTGGTCATTCAACTTCGTGATTGCCAAGGTCACCCTCCGGCATTTTGATCCCTACACGCTGACTTCTTTTCGCATTATTTTTTCGGGCGTTTTCATGCTGCCAATTTATTTTGCGATGCCAAGGCGCTCTCGTTTCAATCGCAAAGACCTGTGGAATTTTGTCGTGCTGGGATTTTTCGGCGTGGTGATCAACCGCGGATTTTTTATCGTGGGGCTGGATTACACGACGGCGGCGCGTTCGGCGCTGATCGTGGCCACGGGCCCGATTTTCGTGCTGGTCCTTGCGCGCGCGTACAAGCTCGAGCAAGTCACGCGCGGGAAGATTATCGGGATGGCCCTGTGTCTGGCGGGAATCACGGTGCTTGTCGGCGGAGACGCGCTGCATTTCCATGGCGGCACCGGCGCGGGAGACCTAGTCGCCATAGGCGGCACGATTGGGTTCGCGGTATACACGGTATTGGCCAAGAAAGTCGCGCGGCAATACGACACGATTTCGATGAATATGTTTTGCAATATGGCCGGAGCCATCATGCTGCTGCCCTTGGGAATCGAGGACGCCGCGCGCCTGAATTGGAGCGGCGTGGGCTGGATTGGTTGGATTGGGCTGGCGTACACCGTGTTGGTGTCGTCCGTGTTTGCGTACTTGATTTTCTTCTGGGCGCTGCGGCACATGACGGCGTCGCGATTGGCGGTCTTCACCTATGTGGAACCTCCGCTGGCGATGCTGTTGGCGGTGATTTTTCTCGGGGAAAAATTGACAAGCACGCTGCTCGTGGGAGGAGCGCTGATTTTGGCCGGAGTTTACATCGCCGAGTTCTGGCCCGGCGCCGAAGAAGCGACGGTAGAGACCGCGGGCGCGTAAGGGAGATTCTTGAAGCGCTCGCGGCGGAGCAGCGCCTTGACTTCGAATGCGGCGGAAACCTAAGATTGGCGGCAAATGCCCGATTCGCAGCCCCTGATTGGCCGGACGATCACGCATTTCCGCATCATCGAGAAGCTTGGTTTCGGCGGCATGGGCATCGTCTACAAGGCCGAGGATACCAATCTCCGCCGCTTCGTGGCTCTCAAATTCCTTCCTGACGGAATCGCCGAGGATGCCCAGGCGCTCGAACGCTTCGAGCGCGAGGCCCAGGCGGCTTCCGCGCTAAATCACCCGAACATTCGCACCATTTATGAAACCGGCGAACATGACGGCCGGCGATTCATCGCGATGGAGTTTCTCGACGGCCAGACTCTGAAACATCGCATCGACGGGAAGCCCTTGCCGCTCGAACAATCGCTGGAATTGGCGATTGAGATTGCGGATGGACTCGAGGCCGCCCACGCGGGAGGCATAGTCCATCGGGATATCAAGCCTGCGAACCTCTTCGTCACCAAGCGCGGGCATGCCAAGATTTTGGATTTTGGACTGGCGAAGCTGGTGCCTGCGGGCGGCGCCTTGAATCTTTCGGCGATGCCCACAGCGAGCGAGCTGGACCAACTCACTCGACTGGGCGCGACGATTGGCACCATCACGTACATGTCGCCGGAGCAGGTACGGGGCGAAGAGCTGGATGCACGCACGGATCTGTTTTCGTTTGGCGCAGTGCTGTATGAGATGGTGACTGGGGTCATGCCCTTCCGTGGCGAGACCTCTAGCGTGATTGCGGAGGCGATTCTGAATCGCTCGCCAGTGGCGCCGGTCCGGCTGAATCCCGACATTTCACCGAAGCTCGAAGAGATCATCAACAAGGCGCTGGAGAAAGACAGGAAGCTGCGCTGCCAGTCTGCCGCAGAAATTCGCACGGATTTGCAGCGACTGAAGCGCGACTTGAGTGCTTCGGGAGGAACGACCGAACAAGCCTCGGATGCGAACCGCTTTGCCGTTGACGCCGCCACAAGCCGCGGCGAACGCAACGCTATGATCTCGGCGCGTCGGGTGGCTGCGCGCGCCAGACAGATCGCTGCCCTTGAAAAACATGCCCCGGCGGCGCGCTCCGCGTTTCCTCCATCCGCGCGCTGGGGCGTGGCTACGGCAATTTTCGTAATCGTAGGTTTCCTCGCCGCCGTTGCTTTCAATCTAGGCGGAATGCGGGATGAGCTTTTCATACATGCGCACGCCTTGACGGATAAAGACACCATCGTGCTCGCTGATTTTACGAACACAACGGGCGACCCTGTATTCGACGGCACACTGCGGCAGGGGCTTTCCGTACAACTGGAACAATCCCCCTTTTTGAGCATTATCTCCGACGACCAAATCCAGCAGACGCTACAGTTGATGGGCCAGAAGCCGGACGCGAAGCTCACGCCGGAGATTGCGCGGGAACTGTGCCAACGGACGGGCAGCGCGGCAGACCTCGAAGGCTCGATAGCGCAGATTGGCGCGCCTTACCTTCTCACTGTCAAAGCGGTCAACTGCTCAAACGGGGAAACGCTCGCGAGCACGGAAGTACAGGCCAGCGACAAAAATCATGTGCTCGATGCACTGGGAAAGACAGCTTCGGACATTCGAAGCAAACTGGGCGAGTCGCTCAGCACTGTGAAGAAGTTTGATGCGCCTCTCGAGCAGGCCACGACTCCATCGCTCGAAGCGCTCAAAGCCTTCAGCGCGGGCCGAAAGGCCATGTATTCAAGGGGAGACGCGGAAGCAATCCCGTTTTTTAAGAATGCCCTCGAACTTGATCCGAAGTTTGCGCTCGCCGACGCATTTTTGGGCATAGCCTATAACGACATCGGGGAACCCAGCATCGGTGCCGATTACACGCGTAAAGCTTACGAGTTGCGCGAGCGCACCAGCGAGCCCGAGCGGTATTTCATCTCAGATCGCTACCATAACAAAGTCACTGGCAACATTGAAAAAGCCGAACAATTCTGCGAGCTTTGGATACAGGCTTATCCGCGCGCTGTGGATCCCCGTGATAACTTGGCCGGCGCAATCTATCCCGTCGTTGGACAATATGAGAAAGGGGCTGAAGAAGGCAGAGAGGCAGTCCGTTTGGATCCGAACTCTGCCGTTCATTACGTCCTCCTCGCTTTCGACTACATTTCCTTGAATCGCGTAGACGAGGCGAAAACTACCTTTGCCCGGGCTCTCCAACGCAAAATGCATTACTCACTTTTCCCTCTGGGCCTGTACCAGATTGCCTTCTTGCAGAACGATGCGGCGGGCATGGCGCAGCAAGTTGCACAGTCACGGGGTGTGCGGGGAGTAGAGGACGAGCTGCTGGACATGGAAGCCGATACAGCCGCTTATTCCGGACGGCTTAGGAATGCCCGGGAGCTTTCCCGCCGCGCCGTGGATTCCGCCGAACAAGCGGGAGAAAAAGAAGCGGCCGCAACCTATTTGGCCACGTCTGGTCTGCGCGAAGCCCTGTTCGGCAATGCAGCCGAAGCGCGACGGCGTGCAACGCTGGCGCTGGCGCAGTCAAGAGGCCGCGACGTGCAGTATGCCGCGGCGCTCACATTCGCTTATGCCGGAGACGACAGCAAGGCGCAAACGCTGGCCGATAATTTGGCCAAGAGATTCCCTGAAGATACGATCGTGCAGTTCAACTACCTGCCCGCGCTCCGCGCGAAATTCGCCCTTTCTGGCCGAAGAGCTTCCGAAGCGATTACTGCGCTCGAACCAGCCGAGCCGTATGAACTCGGAGGAACTACGGATAGCGCATACGGCTGGGATTGCTTGTATCCGGCATTCGTGCGTGGCGACGCATATCTTGGCGCGCGTCAGGGAAGCAAAGCCGCTGCCGAATTCCAGAAAATTCTCGACCATCCTGGAATTGTCCTGATGGAACCCATCGGCGCGCTGGCGCATTTGCAAATCGCCCGCGCTTATGCGATGGAGGCTGCATCGGAGCAGGGAACAGATGCGGATGCGGCACGCGCGAAAGCCCGCGCTGCGTATCAGGATTTCCTTGCGTTGTGGAAGAATGCCGATCCGGACATTCCTGTGCTCAAACAGGTGAAGGCCGAATGCGCGAAGCTAAAGTTCATGTAATACTTTAACGGAGCATAATGACGAACACTAAACGAATCGCCGTAATTGCTGGGGATGGGGTCGGCAAGGAAGTGACGCCGGCGACGGTGAAGGTGCTCGAAGCGGCGTGCGCCGTCGGCGGGAAGAAACTGGCGTTCACCCACTTTGACTGGGGCGCTGACCGATTTCTCCGTGATGGGACGACGTTGCCGCATGACGCGCCCGAAATGCTGCGACGCGACTTCGACGCGATTCTCTTTGGAGCGCTCGGCGACCCTCGCGTTCCCTCGAACCAGCACGCGGCGGACATTCTGCTCGGTCTGCGTTTCAAGCTGGACCTTTATGTGAATGCGCGGCCCTGCGTACTGTTCGACAAACGCCTGACGCCTTTGCGCGACCGCGACGAAAAGGACGTCAACTTCATTGTGCTCCGCGAAAACACCGAGGGCGCGTACGCAGGAATTGGCGGGAATTTCAAGCGCGGGACGCCGGATGAAGTCGCCGTGCAGGAAGATGTGAATACGCGCAAGGGAGTCGAGAGAATTATTCGCTACGCCTTCGAATATGCGCGGCGGAAAAAGTTGAAGCGCGTTTGCATGAGCGACAAATCGAACGCGATGACGTACGGGCACGGCCTGTGGCAGCGTGTGTGGGCCGAGGTGCGCAAGGAATACGTGGAAATCGAATCGCGGCACCTGTATTTCGACACGCTGACGATGGAGATGGTGCGCGACCCTTCGCAGTTCGACGTGATTGTGACCTGCAATTTGTTTGGCGACATTGCCAGCGATTTGGGCGCGCAGCTTTCAGGAGGGTTGGGGCTGGCGCCTTCGGGAAATATTCATCCGGGGCAAGTGTCGCTGTTCGAGCCGGTGCACGGCTCGGCGCCGAATATCGCGGGGAAAAATCTGGCGAATCCATTCGGCTCGGCGCTGGCGGGCGCGATGATGCTCGAATATCTCGGATGGGAACGCGAGGCGAAGTCGATTGACGCGGCCGTTCGCGGCGCGATTCGCGAAGGAAAAACCACGCCGGATTTGGGCGGGATATTTGGCACCAGAGAGTTGGGCGATTGGCTGGCCGAGAGGATTTCAAAGCAGGGCTTGGCTGGCGCGGGCGCTTAGGAATTGTAGTAAATCTCGGGCTGGTTGCGGCGCATTCCCGAGACGAGCAACATCCCCAACAGGAAACCTCCGACGTGAGCCCACCACGCGACGCCTCCCGCTTGCGCGCTGCCGAGCGAACCGATGCCGCTTAAAAACTGCACGGCGAACCAGAGTCCGATAAAAAGCACGGCGGGCAGGCGCGCGAAAAACCACCAGAAGAAAAGCGTGACCAGCGTGAGAATGCGCGAAGAAGGGAAGAACACCACGTATGCGCCGAGGACTCCCGCGATGGCGCCGCTCGCGCCGAGTCCGGGAATCGTGGAACCCAAGCTGAAAAGAGTCTGCGCGATGCCCGCGCCCAATCCACATACGAGATAGAAGCCGAGGTAAGGCAGATGGCCGAGACGGTCTTCCACATTCGGGCCAAAGAGCCAGAGAAACCACATGTTGCCGATGATGTGCAGCCAACCCGCATGCAGAAACATGGACGTAAATAAGGGGAGGAATCCTTGCGTGAGGGTGTAGTGCGAATGAGCGAGAGCTAATTGCGCGCGCGCGGGGATCATCGAGTAAGTCATGATGAAGGATTGCAGGGCGCGAGGGTCGAGCGTCAGCTGGTAGAAGAAAACGATAAAGTTGATGACGATGAGCGCGAGTGTGACGGTAGGGAAGTGCGTGCGAGGGCGAAGATTTTTTAAGGGAATCATGGAGCGACCGGATTAGTTAGAACTATGGTGGAGTAGTTCGTCAAGCGAAAAGGGCGTGGACAGATTTCAGGCGAAGAATTTCAGCTTTCGCCTTCATCGGGAAGATTATTTTGAAGGCGGCCCAGAGTCTCACGTGTATGCCATCAAAAATATTTCCAGGTCGATACAGTTAAAGGATTACATCAACAGGCGGTTTGTTGGTCTTGATTGAGCCAAGTTGGAAACCACGATCTGAATCACAGAAGTTTTCATCGCGCGCGCCCACGTAAAGATTTACTTTAAGGCAAGCCAGATGGAATGAGGATGCGAATCGCGAGAAGAGAAATGTGCGAATTCGAATTTTTACATCGCAGAAAAATCGCGGGATTGATTTGCGGAGTGCGCACGGCTATGGTAAGAAGTTTAGTTTCGCTGCGCGCGGCGCAAGCGTGCTGAGGCGCGCATACAAGTCGGCGCGCCGACACACCGACGCCGATGCCACTTCACGAAACAGAAGCAATCGTGCTGCAAAGTTATCCGCTCGGCGAAGCAGATCGATTGGTGAGTTTTCTGAGCCGCTCCATGGGGCGCGTGCGCGGTGTTGCGGCGGGCGCGCGCAGAACGAAGAGTCGCTTCGGTTCAACGCTCGAGCGCATGTCGTATGTGCGCATCTGGTTTTTCGAACGCGAAACTCGCGAACTCGTGCGCATCAATCAGTGCGAGTTGATAGAATCGTTCGTCGACGTTTTCAAGGACTATGCGGCGGGCGTCGCGCTTGCGGTGATGGCGGAAATCATCGAGGCAGTACTGCCGGATAGGGAAGCGGCTGACCCGTCGTTCCGGCTCCTGTTGCTTTCGGCGCAAGCGATCAAGCAGCACAAGGAAATCGATTTGCCCCTCGCGTATTTCGCGCTGTGGACTGTGCGATTGGGCGGATGGCTCGGATCTCTCGAGCGGTGCGCGCGTTGCAACAAGGAGCTCGCGGGAATCCCAGCGTACGCAAGCCGAACTGTTTCGGGAATTTTCTGCGGCAATTGCCGGGGAATTGGAATGAAGGCGATTTCACCGGATGCATTGAAGGCAGGTATTAGAATGTTGGCGGACCGCCTGGACAAAATCGAAGCAAGCAGTATCCCGAAAGCAATGTTGCGCGAACTGTCGCGATATTCATTGGATTTGATCGAGCATCAAATTGAACGCAAACTGGTGTCGCGAGAAATGCTGGAGACGGCGCTTTGACCTCAAGAGCAAAGATCGTAAAACGCAAAACTTCAAGTAACGCTGGAGCAGGGAAGCCCGTGGGTCCTACGTTTCAGGAGCTCGTTCTGCAGTTGGAGACTTACTGGTCGAAGCGCGGCTGCGTACTTCAACAACCGTACGATGTGGAAGTGGGCGCCGGAACGATGCATCCCGAAACTTTCTTTCGCGTGCTCGGGCCGCTGCCGTATCGCGTCGCATACATCCAGCCGAGCCGGCGTCCTGCCGATGGACGTTACGGCGAAAATCCGAACCGCCTGTACAAGCACACGCAGCTTCAAGTGATACTTAAGCCCCCTCCTGCGGATGTGCAGAACATTTATTTGGATAGCTTGCGCGCGATTGGAATTGATTTGCGTCATCACGATGTCCGCTTCGAGGAAGACAATTGGGAGTCGCCCACGCTGGGAGCTTGGGGAGTGGGATGGCAGGTGTTACTTGATGGGTTGGAGATAACGCAGTTCACGTATTTCCAACAGGCCGGCGGACTGGATCTCGATCCCGTATCGTGCGAACTCACGTATGGGTTGGAGAGAATCGCCGCATTTTTGCAGAACGTTGACAGCGTATTCAAGCTGCGATGGTCCGACGACGTCACCTATGGCGATATACGCTTGGCGGAGGAGCAACAATTTTCTGCGTACAGTTTCGAATGGGCGGATCCAGGACGCACGCGCGAGATGTTTGATTTGTTCGAGAGGGAAGCCAAAGCGATTCTTGGGACCAAGAGCACGCATGGCGGCATACACGCTGAAGACAGCGGCAAGAGATCCGCGCCTATTTTGGCGGCGTATGATTTCTGTTTGAAGTGCTCGCACTTATTCAACGTGTTGGATTCGCGCGGCGCCATTTCCACCACGGAACGCGCGGCGCTCATCGGGCGAGTGCGCGCGCTGTGTTGCCGCGTCGCAGCAGAGTACTGCGCGATGAACGGATGGAACGAAGCGGCGCAGCCCGTTGGCGGTTTGCCGCAGACAACAGGGCAGGGGCGGCGATGAAAGAGCGCGGCGAATTTTTGCTTGAAATCGGATGCGAAGAAATCCCGGCCGGACTGATTCCGAAGGCCTGCATTGAACTTCAACAAATACTTGAGAAGCATTTTATCGCGAATGGAATTCTAATGGGCGCGATTCGAACGTGGGGAGCGCCGCGAAGATTGGGCGCGAGTGCGGATGCAGTGCTGCTCCGTCAACCGGATCAAGAGAAGGAAATTCTTGGTCCGCCGAAATCGGTGGCGTTTGACAATGTCGGCCAGCCGACACGTGCCGCAGAAAGTTTTTCAGAGAAGCAGGGAATACCTCTAGCAAAACTTTATCTTGCGCAAACTCCGCGCGGGGAATATCTGACCGCGAAACAAATTATTCACGGACGCAATGCGAAAGACATTCTCGCGGAGATTTTGCCACAGGCTATCCGCGAGCTTTCGTTTCCGCGTTCGATGTATTGGACTGGCAAGAAGGGTGCGCGATTCAGCCGGCCCGTGCGATGGATTGTTGCGTTGCTGGCTGGGCAGGTTGTTAAAGTGGAGTATGAAGGAATCGTAGCCGGGGATGCGACGGAAGGACATCGCTTCCTGGGGAAGTCGAAAATTAGGGTGACGGGCAAAAAAGATTATGACACCAAACTGCGGCGCAATTTCGTGATTGTTGATCCCGCGGAACGCCGCAAAAAGATTGAAAAGGAAATTCGCGCCCTCACCACGAAAAAGAAATGGCGCACGCACGAAGACACAGGGCTTTTGGATCTCGTTGTCTACTTGAACGAGTACCCTTCGGTGATCGCCGGAGGATTTGACCCTGCATATCTGGATATACCTTCCGAGATCTTAATCACCGTGATGCGCGACCATCAGAAATATTTTGCCGTTGAGGGACGCGACGGGGAACTCGAGCCGCAATTCCTCGCCGTTATTAACCTGGATAAGGATCGCGCGGGACTGGTTCGGGCCGGCCACGAGCGCGTGCTGCGTGCGCGGCTTGCAGACGCGCAATTCTTCTGGGAATCGGACCAGAAGCGGCGCTTGGGCGATTATCTCGAAAAGCTCGCGCACGTCACGTTCGAATCAAGATTGGGAAGCTACCGCGACAAGACGGATCGCGTCCGCGATCTGGCGCGTTGGATTTCAGGTCAATGGTTCGACTCAGGAATTCATGGCGCGGATGTGAGCGCGGCCGACCGTGCTGCGGAACTGGCGAAGTGCGACCTCGCAACAGGGATGGTGCGAGAGTTTACGGAACTGCAGGGAATTGTTGGTGGGCTATACGCGCGCGCGCAGGGAGAAGACGAAGCAGTCTCCTGGGCGATTTATGATCAGTATAAGCCCGTGGGCGTGGAGGATTCCATTCCGCGAAATCTGACGGGATGCGCGGTGTCGCTTGCGGACAAGCTGGATTCGCTGGTGGCGTGTTTTGCCGTGGGAATTATTCCGTCGGGTTCAAGTGATGCTTTCGCATTGCGTCGCGCGGCCTCGGGAGTAGTTCAGATTCTGCTTGAACGCAAATTGCCGCTGTCACTGTCCGCGGCGATTTCAGCAAGCTCAAAGGGTCTGGCCGCGCATAAACGGGGAATTACGGTTGCGCCAGAGCTGGAGAAGAAGGTGCTGGAGTTCATCGGCGAGCGCGCGAAGTATTTGCTGCGAGAGAAACAGGGATTCGCGTATGACGAAGTAAATGCGGCGATGGCGGCGACCTCGGATGATTTGCTGGACGTGCGAAGCAGGATCATGGCGTTGAAGAGCATACGCCATTCGAAGAATTTCGCGCCGCTGGCGATAGCGTTCAAACGCATCAGAAAGATAGTCGAGAAAGCCGGCCCGGGTGGTGGCGATGGCGGCTCGGTAAAGACGGAACTGTTTCGCGAGGAGGCGGAGAAACAGCTTCATCGCGAGGCGCTGGTGCTGGCGGAGCGCGCGGCGGCGCACAAACGGGGCGGGCGGTACAAAGAAGCGTTGGAATCCATTTCAGAATTGCGGCCGACAGTGGATCGATTCTTCGATGACGTGATGGTGATGGACGAGGATGCTGCGGTACGCAAAAATCGATTGGCATTGCTCGCAGGATTGTTGCGGGAATTTTCGACGATAGCGGATTTCTCGGAAATGGTTGCGGAAGAGAAGTGAACAGCAATTATTGAATACCAGTTGTTAAAGTAGAGATTTAATTTCCTGAGTCGTGTGTTGTTCGAAATTTCTGTCGACGCGCCGACATTTTTTCTGAGATTTTCAGCAAAACAAAACTTCGAGTAAAAGGTGAGGACCGGTGAAATACGTTTATTACTTTGGAGCAGGTAAAGCAGAAGGCAACGGTCAAATGAAAGACATTCTCGGCGGCAAGGGCGCCGGTCTTGCGGAGATGACGCGTATCGGTTTGCCGGTCCCGGCGGGATTTACGATTTCCACGGAGACTTGCGACTACTACCTGAAGCACGGGCGAAAATATCCGAAGGAACTAGCAGGGCAGGTAAAGGCGAATCTCGCACGCCTGGAAAAAACGACAGGCAAGAAATTGGGCGACGCGAAAGATCCGCTGCTCGTGAGCGTCCGGTCGGGTTCGGCCCGCTCCATGCCGGGAATGATGGAAACGATTCTGAACTTGGGCCTGAATTCGCGCTCCGTGGAAGGCCTGGCGAAGATCACGGGCAATGAGCGGTTTGCCTATGACGCGTTCCGGCGATTCGTTCAGATGTACTCATCCGTGGTGATTGGACTGCCGAAGGATGAACTGGAGGAGAAGCTGCGAGACTTAAAGTCTCGCTTTAAGGTGAAAGACGACACTCAAATTCCGGCTGAAGGCTGGCGGGAGCTGGTGGGCGAGTACAAGAAATATTTCCGCAGCAAGACGGGCAAGGATTTTCCGGAAGATCCGCAGGAGCAGCTGTGGGGCGCGATTGGTGCCGTGTTCGAATCGTGGATGGGCGAGAAAGCGGTGACATACAGACGCGTGGAGAAAATTACGGGCCTGCTGGGCACGGCCGTAAACGTCGTGCAGATGGTCTTCGGAAACCGAGGCGAAAACTCCGGCACGGGCGTTTGCTTTACGCGCGACCCTTCGACCGGCGAGAAAATCTTCTTCGGCGACTTCCTGATCGACGCGCAGGGCGAGGACGTCGTGGCGGGAATCCGCACGCCGATGCATCTGAGCGAAATGGCCAAGCGCATGCCGAAAGTTTATAAACAACTTGAAGGTGTGCGGCAGAAGCTTGAACACCATTATCGCGATATGCAGGACCTGGAATTCACGGTGGAAGACGGGAAGTTGTACATGCTGCAAACGCGCACCGGAAAGCGTTCGCCGGCAGCTACGTTCCAAGTGGCCATGGACATGGCGAATGAAGGATTAATCTCGCGCGAAGAGGCGCTGCAAAGAATTCAACCCGAAGACGTCGAACGATTGTTTTATCCCGTGATTGCACCGACGGCGACAAAAGACGAATTAGCGAAACGCAAAATAGCCACGGGCGTGAATGCTGTACCGGGAGCGGCCACAGGAAAAGCTGTGTTCACCGCGCATGAAGCCGAAGAGTGGGCGCTGCGCGGTGAAAAGGTGATTCTTGTGCGGCGCGAAACCAGTCCCGAGGACGTGGGCGGAATGAACGCGGCGCAAGGAATTTTGACGGCCACGGGAGGCAAGACGAGTCATGCGGCCGTGGTCGCGCGCGGATGGGGAAAGTGCTGCATCGTGGGCTGTGAAGCCTTGGACATTAACTATGCCAAGAAGGAAATGCACGTGAACGGGCGGCTGATTCATCAAGGCGATTTCCTTACCATCGATGGAAACGAAGGCTTTGTGTACGAAGGTGAGATTCCGCTGGCGCGACCCGAAGCGCCCAAGGCTTATTCCGTGGTGCTGGGATGGGCGGACAAAATCCGCAAGCTTGGTGTGCGCACCAACGCCGATACTCCCGTTGACGCGCGGCGCGCCCGCGAAATGGGCGCGGAAGGCATCGGCCTGTGCCGCACGGAGCATATGTTTTTCAAGGATTTTGAGCAGCCGGAGAAAAGCATCGAGAGGCAGTTGGCCATTCAGGAAATGATCGTGGCCGATGACAAGGCAGCACGGCAGCGTGCCCTCGATAAGCTGCTGCCTTTCCAGCGGCGGGATTTCATCGGCATTTTTGAAGCCATGAACGGACTGCCGGTGACGATTCGTTTGGTCGATCCGCCATTGCACGAGTTTGTGCCGCACGAACGCGCCAAGCAGGAAGAGTTGGCGAAGAAAATAGGCATACCGGTCGAAACGGTGATTCGCCGCGTCGAGCAATTGCACGAGTCGAACCCCATGCTGGGTCATCGCGGCTGCCGGCTGTGCATCACGTATCCCGAAATTCTCGAGATGCAGGTGCGCGCGATTATCGAAGCGGCGATTGAATGCCAGAAGCGCGGCGTTAAAGTGTTTCCTGAGATCATGCATCCGCTTGTGATGGACAAGAAGGAGCTGAAGATTTTGGAAGTCGAGACGCGGCGGGTTGCCGACGCGCTCATCGCAAAACATAAAGTAAAGCTTAACTATCTAGTGGGGACGATGATCGAGTTGCCGCGCGCGGCGTTGCTCGCGGGCCAGATCGCAGAAGTCGCGGAGTTCTTTTCCTTTGGCACAAATGATCTGACGCAGACGACAATGGGCCTGTCGCGCGACGACGCGGGGCGATTCCTGCCCGAGTATGTCGACGAAAAGAAAGCAGGAATTTTCGCGGCGGACCCGTTCCAGACGCTCGATCAATCGGGCGTCGGGATGTTGATCGAGTGGGCAATTGCGCGCGGCAGAGAAACGCGGCCGAAATTGAAAGTCGGAATATGCGGAGAGCACGGCGGAGACGCGCCGAGCGTAAAATTCTGCCATAAGGTGGGGATGAATTACGTAAGCGCGTCTCCGTTCCGCGTGCCGATTTCGAGACTGGCCGCGGCGCAAGCGGTGATCGAAGAGAAGGCCGCGAAGAAGAACGGAAAACGCGGAGCGCGATGAGCTCTTCAGCCTTTGTAATTGGCATCTGCGGCGGAACGGGATCGGGAAAAACGACGATCACGAACCGGCTGTCGCGGGAGCTTGCCGACAGCGGCGTCCTTGTCCTTCAGCAGGATCACTATTACAAAGATTTGTCGCATTTGCCCCTCGAGGAGCGTTCGCAGCATAATTTCGATCATCCAGACGCGCTCGATACCGAGCTGTTTATCGAGCACGTTAGGCAGCTGAAAGACGGCCGCGCCATCGACCGGCCCGTTTACGATTTCACGCAGCATCGGAGGGTTCCGGAAACGGCGCGGCTGGAATCGCAGCCTGCGATTCTGGTGGAGGGAATACTGATTTTCGAGAACGAGGCGCTGCGCAATCTGATGGACATCAAGATATTCGTTGACACGGATGCTGACCTGCGATTCATCAGGCGACTCGTGCGAGATATACGCGACCGCGGGCGTACCCTTGAATCCGTTGTCGAGCAGTATCAGAAAACGGTGAGGCCGATGCATCTTGAGTTCGTCGAACCCAGCAAAAGGTATGCCGACATTATAATTCCGGAAGGCGGCCACAACGAAGTAGGGATTGATTTGGTCCTTCAAAAAGTGCGATCCCTGATTTCGAAATAGACGGCGACTCAAAGAAACGGTGGGGGGTCAGTCTGAATTTTCTTGGTCGTGACACAAGGAGTTAAAATTCAAACTGATTCATAACCAAAGAAACAGGTCGATTGAGAGTTCAGGAACTACTTTAACTGTCCGCTACGTGCGCATTTTCAAAAAGAAGTAAAGTCCCGCGAAAGCGAAGATCCCGTCGGGCGCCCATGCCGCGAGAAATGGCGGCAATTGTCCCACGGCGCCCATCGCTTCGAAGAGCGCGGCGGTCGCCCAGTAAACGATTCCGATTCCCACCGCAAGAGCCAATCCTCCCATTGCTCCCCTCGCGCCAACCAAAAAAGCAAATGGCATGGCGAGGAACATGATGATGGCGGTGATCAGCGGAAACGCGAATTTCTTGTGCCATTCCACGGAGAGCCGCGAAGTATCAAACCCGGCCTTCTGCAGGCCGCGAATGTAATTCCCCAGCTGCCACCAATTCATCTGGTAGTACTGGAACACCTCACGCTTGAAATAGGACGGCGGCTCGGAGATATCCTGAAGCGAAGCCACGCGAAATGGCGCGTAATGCGTGATGGAAGAGCCGCTGAAATCCCGGACCCAGCCGTTTTCGAGGACCCAGGCGTTCAAGCTCGGCTCCCACGAAGCGCGGCTCGCGTAGACGCGGCGTCGAACTTGAAAATTCGCGGGATTGAGTTCGAAAACATTCAACCCGCCGAACAAATTGTGATCGGGATCGAAAAGCTGGTAATTATAAATCTTGCCGCTTTCTCCGAAGATCCACTGGTGAGCAGGTTCGTAATAAGTTTGCGCCGGGCGCCCTTTGATCTGGTCGTGGATCGCATCCTGGCGCTGATTGGCGTAGGGAAGGAAGGTGTCGTCGAGAAAAAACATGGCGCCCGCGAGCACTATGCCGGCGAGGATTAGCGGGAGCGCCAGCCGAAACAGGCTGATGCCGCAAGCTTTGAATGCGGTTACTTCGTTATTCTTCGACAGAATACCCAGCGTAATCAGTGTGGCAACCAGTGCCGCCAACGGAAGAAGTTGGTAAACCATCATGGGAAGTAGGTGAAGGAAGTAACTCGCGACCGTAAAAACAGAAATGTGGTTTCGGGAAATGTCGCCGAGCAAATCAAAAAGCGTGAACGCGTCGAACAGAATCATGAATCCGACCAGCATCAGCACAAGCCAATAAATAAAAGTGCGCAGAAGATAGACATCGAAGATCAAAGGAAACGCGCTTGTTTTATAACTGGCGGGGCGCGTTTCGCCGACATATAGCGGTGCGCGGCCATTCGGCAACGGAGCGGGCGCTCCAGTGGCTGTCGCGGGACGGCTTTTGCCCCCGATATTGCGGAGGAATACGTCGCGCAGGTGGTCGAGCCAACGCGCCTCGGGGCGTATCTGCTCGATGCGGCGCAGCAGAATTAACCCCACCAGCAACGTTGCGATATTTGCGGTCCAGACGCCGAGAGCCGGCGTAACAGAACCTTGCTCGGCAAGATGGACGCCAGTCACGAACAACAAATAGTAGGCGCAAATTAACAGCACGGTAAGCACGAAGCCTGCGGCGCGGCCGCCGCGACGCGGGCGGACTCCCACCGGCACTCCAAGAAGAGCAAATAGCAGGCACGCACTGGGAAAAGCGAAACGTTCCTGCAGTTCGATCCGCGCGTCCAGCCAGCCGGGTCCTTTGATATTGAGCAATTCGCGGACTGTCCGCTCTTTGTCGGAAAGTTTTCGCGGACTCTGGGAAGCAGCCTCGGCATTCTCAAGCGAGATGTCCATGGACTGAGCCGCGGAGGTGGAAAGATTGTAGCGCTCTGGGTCTTTTGGGTTGAACTCGTGAGTCGAAAGATCGTCGAAGTGCAGTGTGAGCTTGTCCTGCTGCGCATCGGCGGCTACAATGGCGTCCTTTGCGAAGGTTACCTTCGAGCCCGCAGAGGAACTCGAGTCCGCCAGAAAAACGCCGCGCCAGCGTGTGCCGGAAGCGCCCACGTCTTGTACGTAAAGAACAACGTGCGGGAATCGTTCGTCGAAGATTCGCGGCTGCACGGCGAAGGAAGCCTGCGAAGCGCGAAGGCGAGTCTCAAGGGACCGCAGCGTTCGCAGAGAACGCGGGCCGAGCCAGAGAGTGATGGCGAAAGCAAGAATGGTGGCCGTCAGCGCGATAGCCCCGATCGGGACCAGCAAGCGGCGAAGGCTGACGCCGCTCGCATTGAGTGCGACGATTTCGCTGTCCGCCGACAAACGGCCCAGGCCGATGAGCACTCCTACCAGCATGGACATGGGCAGCGTAAAAATCAGAACCGGCGGCAGCGAGGAAAGGAACAGCAGCGCCGTTTCGCCGGCTGTTCCGGCATGCTGGACGATCAACGCCATGAGCTGTACAAGCTGCGGCACGAAAAAAACAAAAGTAAAAACGGCAAGGCCCAGCAACGCGTGGGAAGCGACTTCGCGGCAGACGTATCGGTCGAGGATGCGCATGGTAGCGCGGTGCCATTCTAGCACGATGGCGCAGGAGTCGTCGGAGAGTCGTGCAGCATGAGCCGTGTGCATTTGGTTCTTTTGTGGCACATGCACCAGCCGCAATACCGGGACCCCGCAACAAAGAGGTACATCCTGCCGTGGACGCGTCTGCATGCGTTGAAGGATTATTGGGGAATGGTGCGGACGCTCGCCGAGTTTCCGCGCGTGCACGCCACATTCAATGTAGTTCCTTCGCTCGCCCAGCAAATCGAAGAGTACGCGAGTGGAACTTTCGATGATCCGTGGTTCCACACGGCGTTCAAGGCCGCTGATGAACTCACGCCGGCCGACAAACGCGAAATTCTGCAGCGCGCGTTTCAGTTGAATCACGAGCACTTGATGAACCGATGGCCGCGATTCGTTGAGCTATTTGAGTGGACTCAAAAATCGGGCGAGCGCGTCGCGGCGCAATTCGGCCTGCGGGATTGGCGGGATCTGCAACTGCTGTCGCAGCTCGCGTGGATGGATGAAGAATATTTGGCGCGCGACCCGGTTGTTTCCGCGCTGGCACGAAAGGGCACGGATTACACAGAGGCGGACAAGGATGCGCTGCGCGAAAAACAGGCAGAGTTGGTCGCGCGTGTATTGCCGGAGTATCGCGCCGCCGCTGAACGCGGGCAAATCGAAATCTCGACTACGCCGTTCTACCATCCGATACTTCCGCTGCTGTGCGACTCGCAAATCGCGCGCGTCGCGAATCCATATACGCCGCCGCTCGTACCCCCATTTCGGTTTGCCGAAGACGCGCAGGAACAACTGGTTCGCGCGCGCCGGTATCACCAGAAAATCTTCGGGCAACATCCATCGGGGCTGTGGCCTTCGGAAGGTTCGGTTTCCGACGAAACTCTGGACATCGCCGCGGAGCTAGGCTTCCGCTGGTTCGCCACCGACGAAGGCATTCTTGGGCGGACGCGGAACATCGGATTCTGGCGCGATGGCGCAGGCTTTCCGGAGAACGCGCACGAGTTGTATTCGCCGTGGAAATTCAAGGTTCGCGGCAGGGAAATTCATGGATTCTTTCGCGATCACTATTTATCCGACTTAATCGGGTTCGTTTATTCACGCATGGATGCCGCGGCCGCTGCGGATGACTTTCACCGGCGGTTGCGCTTGATTGGCGAACGAACGGTCGGCACGAAACCCGCCACCGTGGCCGTGATTCTGGATGGCGAAAATGCCTGGGAATATTATCCCGGCAGCGGAAGGGAATTCTTGCGGCAGCTCTACAGACGCATTGCTGATGATCCGGACATTCGCGCGTTGACGGCAACAGAAGCAATTGCGGAAGCCGGCGAAATCGGCGCGCTCGAAGGGATTTTTCCCGGTTCGTGGATCGATGCGAATTTCAACATTTGGATTGGAGACGCGGAGGACATTCGCGCGTGGGAACTGCTGCGCGACGCGCGCGAACTGTATGCAAAAGTTCAGGCGTCCTCCAAGGAAGGCACGCCAAACGCCGCGCGCGCCGACGATCTTCCCGCCGCGTATGAGGCGTTGCTCGCCGCTGAGGGAAGCGATTGGTGCTGGTGGTACGGGCCCGAACATAGTTCGGCAAACGATCAAGAGTTCGACGAATTGTACCGCAAGCACTTGGTGCAGGTTTATTCGGCGTTGGGGCGGGAAGCGCCCGAAGCGTTGGCGCATCCGATCAAGAGAGTTCTATTGCGCTCGCGTCCCGTGCCGCCGACGGACTGGCTCGCGGTGGAAGTGGATGGCCGCGTGACTTCGTATTTTGAGTGGCTCGGAGCGGGATATTACGCGCCCGAGCGGCGAGACGGCACGATGCACGGGCAAGTCTATTGCATTGGCGAGATATTCTACGGTTTCAGCGCGGATTGCTTTTATCTCCGCGTCGACTCCCTGCGAGAGCCTTTCGAGCAACTCGGCGACTGCGAGTTTCGATTTGTGTTCGAGGATCAGTCGGAAATGAAGCTTGTAGCGCGCGTCCACAACGGCAACGTGGCAGGCTTGCCCGTTGAACGAAAGGGAACTGTACTGGAGGGCGCGCCGCGGAAAATCTCAGTGGCGTTGGGTAAAATCATCGAACTGAGTCTAGCGAAGGAATTGTTTTTGCTCGCCGGCCAAAAAACGCTGCGCTTCAGCGTCTCGCTCTGGCGTAACGGATTGCCCGTCGATGTTTTGCCTCCCGAGGGCTTCATCGAAGTGCCGCTTGGCACCGATTTCTACGCATGGTCTCCGCAATAGCATGCTGTCTCCGGCATGTATAATATTATACTAAGTAAATACGTAGTTGACATGATTACACGTCCCGCGCGATAGTGCGCCTGCACTCTCAGTGGACTAGAGGCTCGAAAACTACCATCCTGCGACCGCGGTTTTTCCGGCTGCGACGTATTTCGTCGGCCTGTGAAGGCTCGGGGAGAATCGTGCCGCTCGGCGCCGCCTTGGGCGCATGCGCCCTCGTCGTTTTGGGAATTACCGTTTTGGAGACTCCGCCGAAGCATGGCGGCGTTGTGCGACACCCCTCCGCCCGAGCCGTCCTTTCCACACCCCCGAGGCAACAACTGGCCAATACTCTTGCGAATCTCCCCTGGGCGTTTGAGCCGAATGTCGGCCAGGCGGGCGCCAAAGTGAAGTTCATTGCGCGCGCAAACGATGCCACGGTTTTTCTGACGCAGCGCGGCCTGGAATTGTCTTGGGCCCGGGCCAATGGCGCGACCCATGTGGCCAGCGCAGCCGCTAAGCCCGCGCCTCAAGACATGTTGCACCTGGAATTCCTCAGCTCAGACCGTGGAGTTCAAGCGCATGGACGAGCGATGCTGCGGGGAAAGACGAATTACCTCTTAGGCCGCGATCCGCGAAAATGGTTGAGGGACGTGCCGCAATATTCTTCGGTTGAATACAGCGGAATATATCCAGGTATCGACGCGCGATTCTACGGCGGACAAAGCGGGCTCGAATACGACCTGGCGGCGTCACCGGGCACTTCACTGCGAAATGTGCGGCTACGCGCTGTGGGCGCGGATGCGATGCGTCTCGACCTTGGCGGCAACCTCATTTTGCGCGTGCATGGCCGGCGAATCGTGATGCGCCGGCCAAAAATCTATCAGAGCGATCACGGGAGAAAAATAAACGTTGCCGGCGGTTACAAACTGCTCCCAGCCAACACAATCGGTTTTGTAATCGGAAGGTATCGCCCGGGCCTGCCAATCGTAATCGACCCGTCCATTTCAATCAGCTACACAACTTTCTTGGGCGGCAGCGAAGCGGAAAAAGGCAGCAGCGTCGCGGTCGATTCCGCCGGAGCCATCTACGTCGGCGGAACTACAACGCTCGCAGCATTTCCTGAAACCGCCAGCGGAAGTGAAGGGCCGCTCGGAGGCACTTCGAATCTGTTCGTCGCGAAGATTGATACGACGCAGAATGGGCCGTCTTCTCTTGTTTATCTGACGTTCATCGGCGGCAGTAAAAACGACCTGGGAGGCATGGTGGCAGTTGATAAAACCACCACGCCGCCGCGACTTGCGGTGCTTGGATGGAGCACATCGGCGGATTTTCCGGTCACCGATGGCAGTGCGTTGAATGGGCCGTCTGACTTGACCGTCACAAAGCTCAACGGAGCAGGCGATGGGTTGATTTATTCGAAATATTTCGGCGGAAGCGGCGCGGAGGCGACACAAAATGCCGCGGGTGTGGCGACTGATTCGGCCGGAAATATTTTTGTTACCTCGGACACGGCTTCAACCGATTTGCCGATGGCGCCAACACTGAATGGATTCAGGACCACTTACGGCGGCGGCGCGTCCGACGGCTTTCTGGCTGAATTTGCATCCGCATCCGGCGCGCTGATGTATTCGACGTATTTTGGCGTCAACGCGACGGTGGGAAGTTCGAGCGTTGCGATTGACGCGAACAGCAATGCGTATGTCGCGGGCTTTACATCGATGCCCGCAAGTTTTCCAGCGACGAATGCGTTTCAGCAGACGTATGGCGGCGGCGCGTTCGACGCATTCGTGATGCAAATAAATCCAAAACTTGCCGCGCAAGGTCTGGTGTACGCAAGCCTCCTCGGCGGAAGCCAATCGGATCAAGCCATGGCGATTGCTGTGGACGCGTCCGTTCCGCCGGACGTTTACATCACCGGCGCGACGCAATCGCCCGATTTTATTCCCAGCTCAGGCGTCACGAATGCGGCCTATCAAACGACGTTGAAGGGAAGCAGCAACGCCTTTCTCGCCGTGCTCAGTCAAACGACGGGCGGAGTGCCCTCGATTCAATATGAGACTTATCTGGGCGGAACGGGCGCGGACACAGGCTCGGGAATCGCGGTGCTGTCTCCGACGCAAGTCTACGTCGCGGGGAGTGCGACTTCCGGCGACTTCCCGATTTTATGTTCGTTACAGGGATTCAGCGGCACTCAGGACGCGTTTCTGACTGAGTTGAATCCCACAATTGGCGGATCGGCGTCGCTCGTCTACGCGACTTTTTTGGGCGGCAGCGTGACCACGGAGGCGAACTCAGTGGCGGCAGACTCCGCCGGTGATGCAATTATTTTTGGCGACACGTTGTCGCACGATTATCCGCTCGCCACAAACGCCAACAACGGATTTCAGCCGACATGCACAAGCTGCGCGACAACGACTCCGAGCGCGGATGCAGTACTGACGAAGGTCGCGCTCGGGACAGCTCCAGCGGCGTGCGCCGCGTTCAACCCGGCGGTCGTCAATTTCGGAGCGTTGCCAACAGGCACGCCGTCGCCTCCCGTGAACATTTTGCTCACAAATGGAGGCGACGCGAATCTGAACGTCAGTGGAGTAACAATTACAGGTGCAAATAGCGCCGATTTTTCGCAGATGAATACTTGCCTGTCGAATTCTCCCATCGCGCCGGGAGGGAATTGCGGTCTCGCCGTCACGTTTACGCCTGCAATTGTTGGAACCGAAACGGCAGCGTTGCAGATGAGTGACGACGGAGTGGGGACGCCGCAAACCTTGGCACTGACTGGCACGGGAGCATCGGGAGAAGTCACGTTGTCGCAGACGTCGCTGAGTTTTGGCAATGTGGCGCAGGGCACGACGACCGCGCCAAGCACCTCGATCTTGACGAACACGGGAAACGCAACGCTGAGCATCACCAATGCAAAGATTTCCGGCGTCAACGCCACGGATTTTGCATTTGGCGGAAGCAACACGTGCATCGCGGGCGCGGCAGTTTTGCCCGACGCGAGCTGCACAATCGCAGTGGACTTCGCTCCCAACGAACCAAATCCGCCGCAGAATCTGGCGGCGCAAGCGGTGATATCTTTCGCGGAAACGGGCAATCAGTCGTCAGGCTCGGCGGCAATTGCGCTTTCAGGAACCGAAGCGACCGCCGCGATGCCTGCCGTGGGTCTGGCAAACACTTCGCTTAATTTCGGAAACGTTAACGTCGGCGGCTCGACAAGCCAGCCTCCCGTGATGCTCAAGAATACGGGCAGCGCGGCGCTGTCCATTTCCAGCATCGGAATCACCGGTACTGACGCGAGCGATTTCGCGGAGACGTCAACGTGTCCCCTGGCGTCGAGCGGGACCTTGGCTGCGGGCGCGAGCTGCACAATTTCTGTGACGTTCCAGCCTACTGCGGCCGGCCCGCGCACAGCCAGCGTCTTGATTTCCGACAACGCCAATCCGCCGCAGCAGACAATCGCGCTCAGCGGAACAGGCGCAACGGCTAGCGTGTCGCTGACGCCGGCGACCTTGACCTTCCCCACGCAAAATGAAGGCCCGCCGAGCGCGGCGCAAAGCGTGACGCTCAAGAACACAGGCGCCTCGCCCGTGACGATTTCGTCCGTCAGCCCCGGCGGCGCGAATCCAAGTGATTTCGCGCAAACCAACAATTGTCCCCTGGCGCCATCTGCAACGCTGAACGCGGCCGCCATCTGCACGATTTCGGTTACGTTTCAGCCCACCGCATCAGGACCGCTCTCGGCTGTGCTTTCGGTGGCGGACGATTCGATGCCGTCGCCGCAGACAGTCGCTGTAAGCGGCACAGGAACAGTCCCGATCGTTCAAGTAGCGCCGTCATCGCTGCAGTTCAGCTCAACGCTGGTGGGAATCGCGAGCGCATCTCAGCCCATTCAAGTGAGCAACAGTGGTACCGGCGCGTTGGTCATCAGCGGCGTCAGTTTTGCAGGCGCCGACGCCGGCGATTTCCAAACTTCCGGGAGTTGCGTCGGAGCGAAGGGTGCCAATGTCAGTGTCGGGGTGGGAGCGAATTGCACGCTCGACGTCGAATTCCTACCGCTGGCGGCCGGCACGCGCACGGCAACACTAACACTCAGCGACAATGCGAACACGAATCCGCCAGTGACGCTCACCGGAAGCGCAACCGATTTCCAGATGGGGCCGCCGGCAGGCGGAACGACTTCCGCAACCGTGACGGCAGGGCAAACAGCTACCATAATGTTGCAGGTGAGTCCTGTGAACGGTTTCACTGGAACGGTGACGCTGGGATGCACGAACGCGCCGCCCGCGGGCGGATGTAGCGCGTCGCCAAGTTCCGCGCAGATTTCTGGAGCCACGCCCGTCCCTTTTACTGTGAGTGTGTCAACGATGGCGCGCAGCTTGGTGACGCCAGTGCGCGGCCCGGACCGGATCGACGGTTTCCGGCATTGCCGATGACGATTGCTTTGCTGCTGGCACTCGCGATTCTGTTTCTCGCGGACACGCGTGACAGGAAATCGCGTTTCGCGCGGCCAATTTTGGCGCTGAGCCTTCTTCTGCTGTCGTCTTGCGGAGGTGGCGGCAGCACCGCGCCTCCGCCAAGTGGTACGCCCCCTGGAACATACACCGTTCAGGTAACGGCGACGATAGCTGGCGCCACCCGCACGATAAACCTGTCGATCACAGTGCAATAGCGCGCGCCATCATTGCGAAACGCGACTCAGTTGGAAACGCGCAGTGCGCATCGCCGCGACGCCATCACGCGAAAGACGAGCTTAGGTCGTGGGTCAGTTTGAATTTTCTTGATCGTGACACAAAGAATCAAAATTCAAACTGCCCCATTGCTCCCCCGCCGTGCGTTCTTGTAGCGCAGAGCTTGGCCGTCTTTGCCAAGTTCTGCGGCTTTCGCTTTTTTGGAGTGCGGCGTCTCGACGCCGCTTTGCCATCAATCCGTTGGCTCCCAGGCTTTGTCTCGTCCAGCCTCGGTACCAGGTTTGCCGTGTACGCTTTTGCGGGTGCCCCATGCTCGTATTTTGAGCGTGGGGCTTTTGCCTTCGTAGGGGCCGTTCAAAACTGTTTGATAGCCAGGTCGCGAGGGCTGCGTCCCACGGGAATCATCGCGATCAGGCAGCCAGCTGAGCTGCCCGGTTGCGAGCAGCCCACCGTACGGATCACCGCGAGGTCGTCGGAAGCAGTGTCCACCGCCAGCAACATGCCGCCGATAGGCGTGAATTCCAGCGTTTCGGGCCGTTGGCCTGTCTTGATGACGTCGAGATTCAGCACCTGCCGGAAATTAATCTGGATGGGGACAATCTCGGACGCAGCGGAGTCCGCGACGTAAAGAAACTGATCGTCGGGAGAAAGGACGGCGCGCGTCGGCGCGGAGCCCAGAAGAACGTAATCGCTCACTTCGTTGGTCCACGTGTTGACGATCAGCAGCCCGTGAGCGTCGGGCGAAGGAATATAGAGTTCGCCGCCATCGTTCTTCAGCACGAAGCTGCCAGCCGAGCCGCCGAGATGCAGGTTCGCAATCAACGCAGGCTTGCGAAGATCGACCACGGAAATCTGATCCGAATCGCCCGAAGAGATGAACGCTTTCGAGCTATCGCCAAGAATCGAAATTTGCTCGGGCTGCGGCGCGACGTGCACCACGCCAACAGGCGCCAGCGTCAGCGAATTCAGCAAAGACACCGTGGAATCGCCCCGATTGGTCACCACAACCAATTTGCCATCCGGCGTCACGTGCGCAATCCACGGACGCCGTCCCGCGCGGCCGCGCGCAACGATCTGGCGTGACGCGCAATCAATTGCCACCACGGCGTCCGAGCCGGAAGCGGCCACGTAGGCCCGTTTCGCATCGGGAGAAAGATCAATCGCGTAAGGATTTGCTCCCACGGGAATGCGCGCGACGATTTGGCTCGACCGCGTGTCAAGCACCCATGCGTACCCGCCCACGGTGCTCACGCCCCAGATTTCGTTGCGTTTCGGGTGCGCGCGTATCCCGCTGGGCGAGGGGCCTACCGGAATGGTGGCAACCGCCGTCAGGCTCACCAGGTTGATCGCTGTCAGCGTGCCGTCCGCCGTGTTGGCTACGTATGCGTATAAATGCGCGCCCGGGCGGAGGAACGACGGCCGATGTTCGCGGACGATTTCGACAATCGAAATCGCCAGCAGAATCACCAGAACGAAGACGAGCCGGGCATTCCACTTGGAATTGCGTCCACGCGGCGGGGGCGTTGCAAAAAGAGATGACGGAGTGGCCACGGGCTGGCTAGTTGAGCGTGCGATGAACGACCGAGGCGATTTGGCGGACTTCTTTCATCAATTGTTCGAGCTCTTCGGGAATGATCGACTGCGCGCCGTCGGAAAGCGCGTGGTCCGGATCGTGATGCACTTCGACGATCAAACCATCGGCGCCCACGGCAATCGCCGCGCGCGAAAGGGGAAGCACTTTGCTGCGGCGGCCCGTCCCGTGGCTCGGATCCACCAAAATCGGCAAATGGCTGCGCGATTGCACGGCGGGAATGATGCTCAGGTCGAGCGTGTTCCGCGTGTGCTCGGAGAAAGTGCGCACGCCGCGCTCGCACAAAATCAGCTGGTAGTTGCCTTCGGAAAGTATGTACTCGGCGGCCATCAGAAATTCGTCCAGCGTCGCGGACATGCCGCGCTTCAGCAGCACAGGCTTTGACGCCTTGCCCGCCCTTTTCAGCAACGAAAAATTCTGCATGTTGCGCGCGCCAATCTGAATCACGTCCGCGTATTTCTCCACAAGATCGATGCTCTCATTGTCAATCGCTTCCGTGACGATGCCCAAACCGAATCGCTCGCGCACCTCCGCCAGAATCTTCAGGCCCGGCTCGCCCAAGCCTTGAAAACTGTAGGGCGACGTGCGCGGCTTGTAAGCGCCGCCGCGAAAAAGGTGCGCGCCAGCAGTTTTGACGCATTGCGCGACCGCCATCGCCTGCTCGCGATTTTCGACGGCGCAAGGTCCCGCAATGATGGCCAACGCCGCGCCGCCCACGCACACTTCTCCCGCGGGAGTGGGGATGCGCACAACCGTGTTTTCTTCCTTCGCGTCGCGGCTCACAAGTTTATAGGGCTTGCTGACAGGGATGCACTCAACAACTCCCGACATCGCTTCGAGCGAGCCGATATCAATGGCCCCGGAATTTCCCGTGATGCCGATGGCCGTCCGGTTTGAGCCAGGAATCGGATGAGCGCGCAAGCCCAGCGATTCAATGCGCTCGCAGACGGCGCGGACCTGTTCCTCAGTAGCGTGCGATTGCATTACAACCAGCATTCAATCAGTCTCCCCGGGTTTGCAAAATAATTGGCACGTGGGCTTGACGCGCCCCCGTGCGCCGAACTTGTTCCATCGAACAAAGTTTCATTGAACCAACGAGTGTACTGCATCGCGCGGCAACGCCGCAATCCGCGCCTGAGCTAGTGTTGTGTCCCATAAATTCGGCGGGTGGCCCACGCTTTAAGGTTTGGCCTTTACGGGTGCCCCATGCTCGTCTTATGAGCGTGGGGCTTTTGCCCCTCTTGCCTTTGGGCACGTGGCACAGGGCCTTACTAACCACTTACCCCGCGCTAACTGACGTCATGGTGCGCCTTATTGCGGATCAGCCGCGTCGCCGGCGGGTTCGAGCAGCAATTCCGCGGTGACGCGCCGCGACTCCTCGAGGACGCGTTGAAAGATCGCGACGACTGCTTGCGCGTCGAGCGGCCCGGGATTGTAGCGCTGCGCGTGGCGAAGGATATCCTCCTCGCGAGCCTCATCGCGCATGGGCAGTCCTGTTTCTTTTTTTATCTGCGCAAGCTGAATCGACATTTGCGCGCGCCGATTCAGCAAACGGACAAGCTCGCGGTCGAGCTCGTCGATCCTTCTTCGATGGTCATTCAGTGTCATTTCACTTCTCCTTTTGGTGGTGGGGCCGCTTGAATTTTCTTAATCGTGACAACAGCGGTCAAAAATTCAAACTGACCCACTACCCTCCTTTTTCGCCCCTCTTGTGTCTCCGCTGCGGCCTGGCAGCTTGTTGAAAAACTCCATTTCTCGCCATGTTTTTGTAGGGGCGGCTTTACGCCGCCCTTATTTCCCCCGGGTTTCTGCAAACTGCCTCCCGTGGAAATGAAACCAAGAACCTTTTTTTTCAACAAACTGCCAGAGCCACACGCGCCTTTCACAAGCAATCCCACTTCGCGAAAAACCCGCAAAAAAAAAGCCGCAAACCCTTGTCGAGGTTTGCGGCCGATTTCGGTGAACTTTCTCTGCGCTCTGCTCTTACATCCAGTCAACTCCCGCGCGCATGCGCTTCACCGTGGCCGCTACCCCGTAAGGATAGCGGTACGTAAAGCTAAAATAAGAATAGCGCGTTGCCGTCAGAGCATTCATTTTCAAGCCGGAAGTATAGGATACCGCGGCTTTCGCGTCAATCGCTACTTACCGTTATTTGCGGAGCGGAGCGCATTTGCCGCCAGTGGCGTGTGGTGACTCGGTTTCCGGTTACCGCGTTAATCAGGAGTTACGAGTTCGTTCTTCTGGCAGACAACAGAAAATCATAAATGTTCGAGTACCGCGTCGGTTGTACATCGACCTTATTCGACTGGAAGGCGTGAAATCACCAAATCGTCAGGCACTGATGATGAAGCGAGGTCCAAGTCATCGTTGTGGACCGCCAAACGGATTTGAGATCCGCCGAAGTATTGAAGAACGATGACAAAGTTGAACGGTGAGGTTTCGCCAGCCTTGGCATTAGCATTGTCAAGCTCGACAGGCGAACCGACCTGCCCTTTGTATTCAAGAGATATCTTGGTGCCCGGAGCGTAAATAGAGCCAATGCCCGCAATTTCAACCTTAGAAATTACATGGTCCCTCGATCCGTAAGTGAGTAACGCCTTGTCGTTTCCCATGGAATCATCATAGGAAACGAATCGCTCCTTCGGCGGTTGAGCGTTTAGAACGAACGCTTCCGCGAGTTCCAATGTAGATTGGTAAGTCCTTTTTCCCGAGTCCATCGCAAAGTAGGAATAGACTGTGCGCTCACCGCAACAACCGTATTTAGTTACCTTATAAAATGGGCTACCCATGTCACCCGATTCTCCTGCGTCGCCCTCTTCGTGCAAGGTCCAGCTCTCCTGCGCCTTCAGCTCGCTTGGGGGCCATCTCCACGCCTGAACAGTTACTTCACGGCTTACCGGACCGTCGCTATACGTGTTATCAGTACGAGCAATCGTCTCCTTCAACGCAAACCATTCGGGATTGCCCGTTGATGAGGTCTTCTCGATAAACGAAAAGTTTTGGTTCTTTGTGGAAACATACAGCCCGTCTGATCGTTTTTGTACGTCGATTGATGACTCGGCGCTTTGCCTCCACGGCTGCGTCGAGCCAGTTTGGGTAAGAGCGTAGGTGGCTAACGAGACGCATAGTGTCGCGACGACAGATTGAGCTAGCGTAAGGCGAATGCGACTATCGTGAACCATACAGAAACCTCCACGGCGTTTCACAAATGATCGGGTCGAAGAGAGCTTACCGGGAAATAGTAACGCTATAAAGTCGCACGAGCTAGGGATGTCGAAATCTTTCGTTTTATTGTGCGCGCGCCGTTATCGTTTGCGGAACCGAAGCGAATCCTGTAAAATGCACCTTCACGCAAAATTGAGAAGCGTTTCGAGGGAATGGAAGAGCCTCAGCACAGTTCAACTCAGGCGTATGTCCCCAGTGATGAATACCGTCCGGAACCTGTAACCAAGCCGCTGCTGCCCGCCTGGATGGACGGCAGCATCCGCATCGGAATCCACACATCGATCGCGGGCGATATAACATCTTCGCTCGAAATCGCGCACAATCTCGGCGCCAACGCGCTGCAAATATTTTCGGCCAGCCCGCGAATGTGGAGCCGTGGGCCAAGCGGTTCAAACGTCGCGGATGCAGGCGCGCAGCGTTTTCGAGACCGCCGTGTCGAATTGGGCCTGGGCCCGCTGGTCGTTCACGGCAGCTATCTGATCAATCTCGCTTCGCCGGAGCGCGTCCTGCGCGTCCGTTCCATTCAGGCGTTTCATGACGAACTGGTGCGCGCGGCGGCTCTTGGCGCTGATTTTCTGGTCGCCCATCCGGGCTCCGGCAAGGGCGCGCGCATGAGTTCCGCTATTTCCGCCATTGCGGATGGATTGAAACAGGCCGCGCGCGGCGTGAATTTCAACGGCCTGCGCATTCTCCTCGAAAATACGGCGGGGCAGGGAACGTCTGTCGGCTCGCGATTCGCGGAGTTAAAAAGCATTTTCGATCTGTGTCCGGAGCTTCCACTGGGCGTCTGCGTGGACACGGCTCATCTGTTCGCCGTGGGACACGATTTGTCCCGTCCCGCCGGACTCGACGGCGCGCTCGCGGAAATCGCGCAGACGGTCGGCCTCGAACGCGTGTTCGTCGTGCACGTGAACGACTCGAAGGCGGCAATGGGCTCGCGCCTTGATCGCCATGAACACATCGGAAAAGGAAAAATCGGCGTCGAAGCGTTTCGCAGGATTCTGAATCATCCGCTGCTCGCCGGACGCGCCTTCATTCTGGAGACGCCGATTGACCGCCCCGGCGACGACCGTCGAAACGTGCGCATGCTTTGGCGCTTGGTGGGCATAACACCGAAGCGCGCGGGCAATGTAGCGGATGGTTTTCCCGTGCGGCGGTCGAAACGCAAAGCAGCAAAAAAACGCGGCGGCACAACAAGCGCGCGACGCACAAAAACGAAACGACGCAAGAGGTGATTGATCCATTGAGCGAGTACGAGCCACAAGCGATTGAAGCGAAGTGGCAGAAAATTTGGGAAGAGCAGGGCGCGTTCCACGCGGACCGCGATGCGAAGCGCCCGAAATACTACGTCCTCGAAATGCTGCCGTATCCCTCCGGCACGCTGCACATGGGCCACATGCGCAACTACACCATTGGCGACGCAGTGGCGCGTTACAAACGAATGCGCGGATTCAACGTGCTGCATCCGATTGGCTGGGACTCCTTCGGATTGCCCGCCGAAAACGCCGCCATCAAAAATAACATTCCTCCCGGCGAATGGACCCGTTCCAACATCGCGCAGATGAAAGCCGTCTGCAAACGGTTTGGCTTCAGCTACGACTGGCGGCGCGAAATTTCCACATGCGAACCCGAATATTATCGCTGGAACCAGTGGTTTTTCCTCCGCATGCTCGAACGCGACCTCGCCTACCGCAAACGCAGCAAAGTGAACTGGTGTCCGCAGTGCCAGACAGTGCTTGCGAACGAGCAGGTGGTCGACGGCTGCTGCTGGCGTCATGAGACGACACCTGTGGAAGTGAAGGAAATCGAGCAGTGGTTTTTGCGCATCACGAAATATTCCGACGAATTACTGGACGACATGGCCGAGCTTCACGCGGGCTGGCCCGAGCGCGTTCTGCTGATGCAGCAAAACTGGATTGGCAAATCGCGCGGCGCGCGCGTGAAGTTCCCAGTGGCAAAAATGGACGGCGCTTCCATCGAAGTTTTCACCACGCGCATCGACACAATCTACGGCGCAAGCGCTGTTCTGCTGTCGCCTGGCCATCCCCTGCTGCCGAAATTATTTGAGGGCATGCCGGGTCACGCGACCATCGAAGCCGAGTGGAATCGCCTGCGCCAGAAACTGATGCGCGCCGCCGATTTGGCCAAGGCGGAGAAGGAAGGAATTTTCACCGGGCGATTCGCCGTGGATCCGTTTTCCGGCGAACTCGTGCCCATCTGGGTCGCGAATTTCGTCCTCACCGAATACGGCACCGGCGCGGTGATGTGCGTGCCCGGACACGACCAGCGCGATTTCGAGTTTGCGCAGAAATATCGTTTGCCCGTGAAAATTGTTGTGCAGCCGCTCGAAGGCCCTTCGCTCAAGAAAGGCCAGTTGAGCGAAGCTTTCACCGATTACGGCCGCTCCGTGGATTCCGGACCGTACACCGGCATGCCTTCCGAAAAAGCCATTGAAAAAATGACCGCCGATGCCGAGACGAAAGGCCTTGGCTACGGGGAGACGACGTATCGGCTGAAAGATTGGGGCATCTCGCGGCAGCGCTACTGGGGCACGCCCATCCCCGTGGTCTATTGCGCGAAATGCGGAATCGTCGCTGTTCCAGATGATCAATTGCCCGTGAAGCTGCCCGAAAAAGTTTCGTTGACTGGAGAAGGGCAATCGCCGCTCGCGGGCGTTCCCGAATTTGTAAATACGAAATGTCCCAAGTGCGGAGGTCCCGCGCGGCGCGAGACGGACACGATGGACACGTTCGTCGATTCGTCCTGGTATTTCTACCGCTACACGGATGCCCACAATGATAAAGCTCCGTATGGCCGCGACGAGGTGCGTTACTGGTTTCCCATCGATCAGTATATCGGCGGAATCGAACACGCCATTCTGCACCTGATCTACTCGCGATTTTTCGCCAAGGTGATGCGCGATTTGGGCATGACTGAAATCAACGAGCCGGTGATGCGGCTTTTCTCGCAAGGCATGGTGCAAAAGGGCGGCAGCGCGATGTCGAAGTCGCACGGCAACGTAGTAGGCGCCGATGAAATGGCGCAGCGATACGGCTGCGACACGGCTCGAATGTACACGCTCTTCGCGGCTCCGCCTGCGAAGGACCTCGAATGGAACGAAGACGGCATCGAAGGCTGCGCGCGCTTCTTGAACAAAGTGTACAGGCTCGTTCACCGTTATGCGGAAAAACTGCGCGGCGTCGAAGCTAGTGGGGGCGCATCCATCGATCTCGCCCACGCCACGCCGAAAGAAAAAGCGCTGTTGCGCAAGGCGCATCAAACGCTCCGCCGCGTGACCAATGATTTCGAGGCGCGCTGGCACTTCAATTCTTCCATTGCGCTGGTCATGGAGCTGGTAAACGAAATGCAAGCGCAAGAGCCGCTCGACGAAGGCGCGAATCCCGCCGTCGCCAAAAATGTAATCGAACTTCTGGTTCTGATGCTTGCGCCGATGGCCCCGCACGTCAGCGAAGAGCTGTGGGAAATCCTGGGGCATTCAGGCGGACTCGCGCGAACCGAGTGGCCAAAGTTCCGCGAAGATCTTGCCAAGGAAGAACAGTTTGAGGTGATAATCCAGATTAACGGGCGCGTCCGCGGCAAGATTTTGGTCGACGACAGCGTCGGCGAAGAAGAACTCGTCGAACGAGCCATCCACGATCCGCGCATCGCACAGTTGCTGGTGGGGAAGAAAATCATAAAGACGATTGTCGTGCCGCGGAAGCTCGTGAATATCGTCGTGCAGTAGCCGTTTTGCGCGGAAGATTCCGCGAATCAAGGAGTGCTCGGATGCCAAACTCCGCGGCAGTCCCGGAACAGCAGCCGCCATCGGCGACAAGCGAAGCGAAAAAGCGGGTGACGGGTCAGTTTGAATTTTCTTGTTCGTGACACAAAGAGTCAAAATTCAAACTGACCCAATACCGAAAAGAGAGGGCATTGGATTGAGCACGCGCGGCGGGATTGTCGTCTTGGATTTCGGCGGTCAGTACACGCAATTGATCGCGCGGCGAATTCGCGAACAGGAAATCTTCTCCGCGATTTTGCCCTGCAACGCTTCCCTCGACGAAATCGAGCGCCTCCAACCCAGCGGCATCGTCCTCTCCGGCGGCCCAAGCTCTGTCTACGATATCGACGCGCCTGCGTGCGACGCGAAAGTCCTGGGCCTCGGCGTTCCCGTGCTCGGCATCTGCTATGGCATGCAATGGATGGCGCGAACGCTCGGCGGAAACGTCGTCAAGGCGGACCGCCGGGAATATGGCCCCGCGACGCTCGACCGCGAAAAAGATTCCGCGCTCTTTCGCGGGCTTCCCCAACATTTGAAAGTGTGGAACAGCCACGGCGATCATGTCGCCGGCCTGCCCGACGGATTCGAAACCACCGGACGCACCGACAACGCCGTGGCCGCCATCGAAGACCGGTCGCGGCATCTTTATGGCGTCGAATTCCATCCCGAAGTGCTGCACACCGAGCGCGGTACGGAAATTCTGCGGAATTTCGTGTTCGAAGTATGCACCGCGAAAAAGAATTGGGACCGCACTGCGTTTATTTCGGGAACGGTTGAAGCGATTCGCAAACGCGTCGGCAACGCGCATGCGTTATGCGCGCTCAGCGGTGGTGTTGACTCCGCCGTTGCGGCGGCGCTGGTGCATCGCGCCATTGGCGACCGGCTGATAAATGTCTTCGTCGACACAGGTTTGCTGCGGCAAAACGAATTCGTCGAAACGCTGGAGTTGCTGCGCGACAGGCTTGGCCTCAACGTAACGGGCGTGAATGCGTCGGAGCGATTCCTGGCCCGCCTGAAAGGTGTCACGGATCCCGAAGACAAACGCAAACGCATTGGCGCGGAATTTATCGCCGTGTTTGCGGAAGAGTCGCGACGCTTGGCCGCCGAAACTGGCGGAACGGCCATGCGTTTCCTGGTTCAAGGAACTTTGTATCCGGACGTGATCGAATCCGTGTCCGTCAAAGGCCCGTCCGCGACAATCAAGACGCATCACAATGTTGGCGGACTGCCCAAAGATTTGCCGTTCGAATTAATCGAGCCATTACGCGATCTCTTCAAAGACGAAGTGCGCATGATCGGAAGGGAACTGGGCCTGCCGGAAGAGATATTGTCGAAGCACCCGTTTCCCGGGCCAGGCTTGGCCGTGCGCCTGCTTGGCGAAATCACGCCAGAGAAGCTTGAAATTCTCCGTGGCGCTGACGCTATTGTTGTCGAGGAGATTCGCCGGGGAGGCTACTACGATAAAGTTTGGCAGGCGTTCGCGGTTCTGCTTCCC
Source organism: Candidatus Acidiferrales bacterium (assembly GCA_035933575.1). Lineage (GTDB taxonomy): Bacteria > Acidobacteriota > Terriglobia > Acidiferrales > UBA7541 > DAHUXN01. The sequence continues at coordinate 58,206 of DASYYR010000089.1, forward strand.
GTACGCAGCGTCGGCGTGATGGGTGATTTCCGGACGTACGGCTACACGATTGCCGTGCGTGTGGTGTCATCAGAAGACGCCATGACCGCGGACTGGGTGCGCCTGCCGTGGGAAATCCTGGAAAGGATTTCCGTGCGCGTGGTAAACGAGGTTCGTGGAGTTACACGGGTAGTCTACGACGTCAGCTCAAAGCCACCCAGCACCATCGAGTGGGAGTGAATTACGCCAACCGAGCGAATCGCGGCTCCCGCTCTAGCGATGGGCCATCTTCTGGGCCATGTAGAGCAAGAGGCGGCGGTCACCTTCGTCCACGCGTCCCAGTACTCGGCGGAAGCGTCCAAGGAACCGCGCTTCTTTTCCGGCGCTGCCCCACGCGATATCGTCCGAAGACTTGCGCTTGGGCAAATTAGGCAGCTCAGGTGGCTCTTCGCCGTCGTAGAATAGCTGGTAGAGCGGGATTTCCATCGCCCTTGCCAGTTTCTCGAGCGTTTCGATGGCTGGAACGGTGTGGCCGTTCTCAACCCGCGAAATGTAGCAGCGAAGGAGTCCTGTGCG
>DASYYR010000094.1:0-22987 GCA_035933575.1 Candidatus Acidiferrales bacterium
AGCGACCGCGCTGTTGCGCAAAGTGATGGAGGAAATAGATGTGGCGGTTTTTGCCTTTGATTCGACGGATCGTTTGCGCCTGCTCAACCGCTCCGGCGAGCGCATTTTGAACCGTCCCGCCGAACGTGCATTGGGCAGGACCGCGGACGAACTTGGAATCGATTTCTGCCTGACGGTCGAAACACCTCATGTGGCACAAATTGCTTTCCCCGGAAAAATGGCCCGCTGGGAAATCCATCGAGGCAGCTTTCGCGAAGGCGGCAAACCGCACCAGTTGGTTCTGATCTCCGATTTGAGCCAAGCCCTGCGCGAAGAAGAACGTTTGGCATGGCAAAGGCTGATTCGCGTGATCGGTCACGAGCTGAATAATTCGCTGGCGCCGATTAAATCAGTAGCCGAAAGCCTGGCTGGAATGATGGCGCGGCCACAGAAACCCTCCGACTGGGAGGACGACATGAGCAGGGGACTTGCCGTGATTGCGAACCGCACGGACGGGCTGGCGCGTTTCATGAATGCGTACGCGCGATTGGCTCGGCTGCCCGCTCCGCAGTTTCGCCCTGTCAATGTGAGCACATGGATTCAGCGCGTGGCGAGCCTCGATCTCCGCATGCAGATTCCTATTAAGACTGGCCCTGAACTGACAATACAGGCCGACCCCGACCAACTGGACCAAGTGCTCATAAATCTGATCAAGAACGCGATCGATGCGGCGACTGAAACGAGCGGGGGAGTGGGGGTGGGCTGGGCAACGCGGGACGGCTTTCTGGAAGTCTGGGTGCGCGACGAAGGGCCCGGTATTCCAAACGCCGCCAATTTGTTTGTTCCGTTCTTCACCACTAAGCCCGGGGGTTCCGGAATTGGTCTGGTGCTGAGCCGACAAATTGCCGAGGCCCATGGAGGAAGTTTAAGTCTGGAGAACGTCGTATCCGGGCACGGGTGCGAAGCGCGTCTGCGACTACCTCTCGTCAAGAACTAATTGTTGATCGGAAATCCTGGAATGAATGCAATCTGGGGAGTTCAGGACCGAGTCTTCCAAAAGGCTGGAGCGGGTTGCATAAAGGAAACGCTGACATGCAGATGAGAACGCTTCGGGTGATTCTTCAGCCCTACGATGTAGCATTCTTGCTCTTGCTTTGTCACACGGTTCATCAACAGAAGCTTCTGGCCGCGTTGAACGTTGGCGTCGAGCTTGAGAAGACCCCCGTCGGCGCTCACCTCGAGCGTGTGTGTATCTTGATGGAAGGGTTGCGAGGCAGAATCGTAGCCGTAGACAAAAAGAGGAACGTAAGTGCTGGCGCGGGCGCTCTTGCGCCGTTCTGACTTAGGAGCACTTCCCGGAGCTGCGCCCTGAGGGTCTTGTGTTTCGCTGTGATTCAGCAAGTCCCAGACAAAACTCACATGCCACCCCGTGCCAGGAAAGAAACAGGGACGATGCCAATACTATACTGCTCCTACGAACGTAGCGCAACCACGAAACAAGGACCGAAGAGGGATGCGTGGCCCGGTGGTAACAAAATGTGGCCCGGAGCGCCATCGCCGGGCCACACAGGAAAGGTGAAGAGGAGTTACCTGCTGAAGCTCTGAACGGCGGCGGCTTCGTTGTCGTATACGTCGAAGACCGTCATGAGCTTGGTGACCTGCAGCACCTCTTTGAATTTTGCGCCCAGATTGCAAAGCTTGAGGGTTCCGCCCTGCGATCGGGCGCTGTGGAATGTCGCCACCAGTGTCCCCAATCCAGCGCTGTCGATGTACGTCACATTCGACATGTTCAAGACGACCTTCTTGTGATTACTCGCGAGCAGGCCCTTGACGCGTTCGCGGAAAGAATTGCTTTCCTCGCCCAAAACGATTCGCCCGTCCAGATCCACGACGGTGACCCCGCTTACCTCACGATCCGTCATTCTCAGTGCCACGTTTTTCGCCTCCTGGCAAATTCAAGTTCCGATGGTATTACTCTGGGCCCGCCGATGATCTCAGTAATAGTCCGAACAGGACATATAATAACCGCAGGTGCCACAAATCAACTTGCAGCGACTCTGCTCTAGTCGATGAAAGCACACGGGACAATACATCGAAGAATTCGCTGGCTGGAAGCTCGAATTCCCTGAGCCCAACTTACTTGGTTCGCTGGGCGGCGCTTTCGTTACAGTTATCTCCAGTCGTTCCGTGCTCATCGGCCAAACGGTTATAGCATATCCCGTGCGAGTGGCAAAGCATCGAACGAGATTCACAAACGCATAGGCTGCCCGCATGAAAAACTATCACGCCCAAGGGGCCCGCTGCGCTAGAATACAAGCAACCGGCGCCAACGTGGCGGCATCACCAGAGCAGTGTGAGGCGACCATGATTACACCCTCGAAGGGACCGTTTATCAGTCCGGCAATTCGAACTACAAGGGTCGCCATCCTGGCCATCGTAGGGCTTGCAATTTCCAGTGCTGCGAGGGCGCAGCGTGGTTTTGGTCATATGTCGATATCCGCACCATCCGCGCATGTCGCCACTGGGCACGTGGGCGCGACCCCAGTCGTTATGCGGTTACCGGCAAGCCCGGTCGCTCCGCGTCTTGTGATTCAACGAGGCGCTTCAGAGACCTCGACGCAGACAATACAGTCAAGTTCGCTGTTCAATTCTACAAGCACCGAAGAACTCGTGGGGTTGCAAGCGAACCTTGGCCAGATCTTGAATCCTGTTCCCGGATTGGGTTTTGACTATTCGAACCTAGCCGCCCTCAATCATGACCTTGCAGTCCGCGCTATCATTGACCCGATTACGCAACAAGAGCTTGCGCTCAGCGAGCGTCTGTTGCAATTGACACCAACAGCGCCGATAAGTTCCGCGTTCTTTGCCTCTGAGCCCGTTGTAATGCTCGAACAGCAGCCGCCCCAGGTGATCATCGTTCAGCAGCCGCAGGCGCCAGCGGAGCAGGCGGCCGCCGAAGCTACTTCGTCCGCCGTGCCGACAGCGGTGGAACAACCGCCGCTCCCAGATGTCGGTCAATTTGTTCTGGTGCTGCATGATGGCACGCAAATCCAGGCTGTGGCGTTCACGCGACAGAGCAATCGCATTGTCTACATCACGACGGATGGACGACGCAGGTCAATCGCAATCGGCGACCTGGATACTGCTGCGACGCGACGCCTCAACGACGAGCGTGGGACGCCGCTTCGGCTTTCTTTCTAGAAGGAATCTCGCCTGCTAAGAAAAGCGTCATTTATCCAATGGGCGGAGCGGTGCGGGCATGAAATAGCCTGCCTCGTGCGGTAGCCCCGCGCGCTCGAACTGAATCGTCGTGTGCGTAATATGGAAATGCTCGGCCAAGCGCTCGCGAATCGCCATCAAAATTCGCTCGCTCTCTTCCATGTGCATATCAGGAATCCGCACATGGCAGGAGATGGCTTGCAGGTCTGTGCCAATGGTCCAAACGTGAATATCGTGGACCTCTTTCACGTTGTCGACGCCCAGTATCGTTTGCGCCACGCTATCCAACTTCAAATTTCTCGGCAAACCCTCCAGCAAGATATGGCTGCTCTCACGCAAAACTCCCAGAGCGCTCCACAAGACCATCAGCCCGATGGCCATTCCAATCGCCGGATCCACCCAGCGCACGCCCGTCCAACGAATCGCCAGGCCACCCGCAAAAATAGCGACGTTCGACAACGCATCGCCAAAATTGTGAATCAGGATGCTGCGCAGGTTCAGATCTTTTCGCCCGCTAACCAGGCCCAGAGTGATTCCGCCATTGACGCACAGCGCGAACCCAGCGACCCAGAGCATCAGTGTGGTCCGAACCTCGACCGGCCGCCGCAAACGTTCATACGATTCAAACAGAATGTAAACGGCTACCAAAATCAGCAGGATTGCATTTACGAAGGCGGCAAGAATTCCCGAGCGATGATATCCGTAGGTTTTTTCTTCCGTGGGCGGCCGTTCGGACAACCGAACCGCGATCCAAGAAATGAGGATCGTCGGGAGGTCCGTGAGGTTGTGCACACCATCGCTTACCAGGGCGATCGAATGTCCCATGGTGCCTGCGACGAATTCAGCCACCACAAGCGCGAGCGTCGCCACCATCGCACCCCCCAACACGCCGCTCGAGCCGGCCGCGTGACCGTGCGAATGCCCTTCTGCGTGATGATGGCCGTGCGAATGCATGACGCGATTCTACTCGTAGAAAGTCGCGCGGCGTAGTCCCTCGCGCATCAAATCGTTTGATTCAACAATAGCGGCCGAAGCTCACCAGCACGACACGAGCGCCGAACAAGCATTTGACTTCACTCACCGCCGCCCCTACGATGAAATTGATCTCAACTTTCCGCATTGTGTTTGGGGGTGGGGTTTTTCCGGGCGCGTTCTGTCCGACGATGACCCCGTTCGATGCACCGGAATGTCGCCAAACTGGTTTTCTGGGGAGTACGCGGCTCTATTCCGACTCTAGATCGCGGAATGTGGCGCTATGGCGGAAACACGCCTTGCCTGGATATGACCGCGCCCGATGGCACGCGATTCGTGCTCGATTGCGGCACCGGCCTGCGCATGCTCGGCAATCATTGGGCGAATACCGAAGGCGACCGCCCGTTGCAAGCGCACGTTTTCGTGACGCACTATCATTGGGATCATATCCAAGGCATTCCTTTTTTCCGTCCATTCTACTTGCCGCAAAATGATTTTCACTTTTACAGCTTCCAATCCAAATATCTGGGGCGGGACAGCCTCCGTCAAGTCCTCGAAGCGCAACTTGCGCGCCCCTACTTTCCCGTTGATTTGTCCCTGATGCATGCCGGGCGCGAATTCTCCGAAATTTCCGGAGACAATCAGTTCGAAGTTAACGGCACCAAGGTGACGGCTCGATGGCTTAACCATCCCCAGGGATGCCTGGGGTACCGGTTGGAAACACCGGCTGGCACGATTGTCTACGCCACCGACAACGAGCCCGGAGTTCCTGAGATGGATAAGAATCTGCGCGAGCTCGCCGCCGGTGCCGACGTCTTGATCAACGACGCGCAGTGTTCACCGGAACAATTGGCTTCGACGCGCAAAGGATGGGGCCATTCCAGCTGGCTCGAAGGCGTAAAGTTGGCGCGAGAATGCGGCGCGAAAAACCTGGTCCTGTTTCATCACGATCCGGATTCTTCCGACCGCGTGGTCGACGGGTATCTATACGCAGCGCGCCAGGAATTTCCGAACACCTGGGCCGCAACCGACGGCATGGGGATTCAACTTGAGGATCGCAAGGTAGGATTCAAACTCCGCGAATCGCGCGTGGGACAGCGCCGGCCTGTGCATTTCTCAGCAACGGTCAGCGGACACTCACAAGATGGCGCGCCGTTTCAGGAATACGCCGTTCTAAAGGAATTGAATCTCCGCGGCGGCTACATGTGGCTGTCGCATGCGCCCCAACTGCAGTCGCAGATGAACATTCGTGTCGACTGTGGAACTCCGGAACATCCGAGCCCGATTGTTCTGCGCGCGTCAGTGGTTCACTGCGATGTTGGCCGTGAAAAAGATCGTGTCGGGGTCGGTGTCACCTTCATTGACGACAGCGAAAATCCGATTCCTTTCGACTGAAATTCGTTTCAAACGCGACGCCTGCCACGCGTTGCGACTCGCGGGGCAACGGAATGAGAACGGCGAGGCAAATGCTCATGCCTTCAGCGTGGGAATTTCCCGCATTCTCGCGAACGCCCGCCGCACGTGCGGAATCGTAATCGACCCTCCCACGATTAACGCCACATTCAATGCGTCGATCACCTCGTCGCGTTTCCATCCCTCCTCCGCGCATCGCCGCAGGTGGTATGTGATGCAGTCGTCGCAGCGCAGCACTGCCGACGCCACCAGCCCGAGCAATTCCTTTGTCTTGCCTGGCAAGGCTCCGTCTTCATACGCCTGATGATCGAGCGCGAAGAATCGCTTCATCCCCAGATGCCCGCAGCCGAGAATCTCCTCATTCATTTCGGCACGAAATTTCTCAAAATCCTCGATTCTGTCCGCCATCGCCGCCTCCGGATTTGTACCTCGCGCCAGTTTAGCCGAGCGACGCGTGTTTGAGAAATCGACGGGCATATATTCCCAAGTTGAGCACGCACACGGCCGTGGCGACCGCCACAAGCAGCGTGACCGGGACGTGAGGATAGACAGTTGTGTCCAGGCAATGCAGCAGGAAAGGTCCGTGATATGGCAAGACACCCGCGCGCGCTTCGCACCAGTTTTCCGCCAGCGTTGATGGACAAACCAACGGCGTCGTCTCGGCAATGATCCCATAAATAATTGTCGTCACATGCATCCACGCCAGCCACAGCCGTCCTCGCGTGAAGAATGCGCCGAAAATTACCCAAGCAATGAATGCGAGGTGCACGATGAGCACGCCGTCCGCCATGGCAAGATAAAATCCGCTCTTCATTCGCGTTTACAGTCGCGAATTATAATCCGTTCGCTTGACCATGTAACGGAAACGGGATAGAAAAGATTGGGAGCCCGGTCGAATTCATTCTCGCCGCGCTGCAACCGTGTAAAGACCTCAATCCATGCCATCCTCACCGCGCGACATCGGCGTCACTTTGGTTCAGGAATGGAATGACGGCCGCATGCGGGCCGTTCAGGATTACCTTGCCGGTGAAGAACCGCTGCAGATTCGTGTCGGCAAGCATCCGTTGAGCGTTACCATGCGCACGCCCGGTCATGACATAGAGCTCGCCGCAGGGTTTCTGTTCACCGAAGGCATCGTCCAGCGTCGTGAACAAATTGCGTCGATCGGCCATGCCGGTGATGGCAAGCCGACCGAGCGGGACAACATCATCCAGGTTGGATTGACCGATGATGTCGTGTTGGATTTCGAAAACACGCAGCGCAATTTTTTTGCTTCTTCGAGTTGTGGCATTTGCGGCAAAGCGTCGATTGAATCAGTGCGCGCGCGCGGCATTCGTGCGCCGAATCCGCATTTTCGCGTTGATGCTGAAGTATTTTGCCGGATTCCTGAGGCGCTTCGCTCGGCACAGCAGATTTTCGGCCGTACGGGCGGTCTCCACGCGGCTGGCCTGTTCGACGCCAGCGGGAAACTCCTTGCCGAACGCGAGGACATCGGGCGTCACAACGCGGTGGACAAAATTATTGGCTGGGCACTGCGCGAGAACCGCGTGCCGCTCTCCGAGAGCGTACTGATGGTCAGCGGACGCGGCGGCTTCGAGATTATTCAGAAGGCTGCAATGGCCGGCTTACCCCTCGTGGCTTCAGTCTCGGCCTGTTCCAGTCTCGCGGTGCAGTTCGCGCGCGAAGTTGGCATGACGCTTGTCGGGTTTCTGCGCGGCAGGCGCTTCGTTGTGTATTCGGGTGGCGAGCGTCTTGGACTGGCAATCGATAGCGCGTCGCTGTCGGGCGAATTGTAGAAGGGCTGTCCTGCTGTCAATTGTGAAATGCCGGGCCAGTTTGAAACGGGCCGGCGGGAAAAGTGCAATGCCGTTTGAAACGAGCGCTGCATACGGCTTCCTTCTCGATACCTACGAAACCGAAACGCTGAAAACGCTCACTATCTGGTCTGCGTTTCCGGATGACTCAATGGATTTTCGGCCAGCGCTCAAATCGCGCACCGTGCTTGAACAGATCGAGCATCAAATCCAGTCCGAAGGCGGTTGGATACTCAAGATGCTCGGTATCGATACCGGCGACTTCAATCCGAGAGAAAAGACAAAACAAGCCTGCATTAGAAAATATAAGGCCGACGCCGCGCGCCGTCTGGAAATTCTTCGCAGCAAACCAGACAGCTGGTGGCGAGAAACGGCGGCCTTTTTCGATGTTTCTCGTTCTCGCGCGTGGATTTTCACGAAACGGCTGAATCATTCCACACATCATCGTGGCCAGTTAATTATGTATCTTCGCCTGTTAGGCGCGCGCGTGCCTTCTGTATATGGTCCGACGGCGGACACGGACGGCAAAGTTATTTACGGATTTTGAGATGGGAAATCGCGGTACTGCGTGGGTCCAGAACTATTCCGGGTCTTGTCCGGGAACAACGCGATTCCCGCCCGCCGCTTTCGCGCGGTATAGGGCCTCGTCGGCAACGCGCAGCAATGCCGCAGCTGCTCCTCCGTGCGCAGGGTAGGCGCTCACACCCAAAGACATCGAGCCTGGATTCAGGAACATGTCTCCCTGCTGGATCACGATTCTCCTAAATTCCCGCTCGAGCAATTCCGCGCGGCGTTTTGCTGTTTCCAGGGAAGCATCCATCAGAATCAACACGAATTCGTCGCCGCCGTAGCGGCACGCAATGTCGCCGGCGCGAACAACTTTTCCGACCAGATCGCCGAACGCCTTCAGCAACGAATCGCCCGCCGCATGTCCGTACGTGTCGTTGAATGCCTTAAAGGAGTCGAGATCGCACATAATGATCCCGAGGTTCCTCTGATCACGGCTGGCGCGGTGGATCTCTCGGGGGAGCGTTTCATCCAAATAGCGGCGATTGAATAATCCCGTGACCGCGTCACGAATAGATTGCGCCCGCAAACTGTCGCGCAACTTCAGATTCGCCAGAGCCAGGGCAATATGTCCGGCGACGGTTTCAGTCAGCTGTTGGCGGGCTGCCAGAATGCGTTCCTGCGTTTCCTTTGGCTGGGTCAGTTCATACGGACTTCCCTGCACGCTGAGAACGCCCAGAGTTTCACCCGAGGCAACCAACGGAGCACAAATCGAACTCGCTGGCGCAACACGAGACAGATGAGGACACAAGAGCGGAGTGGACGGATCAGCAACGCGATGCACTTGCCCCCGCCGCAGGGCCCAACACTCTTCCGGCTCGAACACAGCCTCTGCCAAACGCGACTCACCCCACTTTATGCTAGCTTCGAGCAAGTTCACGGAACTGTTGCGTTCAAACAGCGCTCCTGAACCAGCGGGAAACAACTTCGCGAGCGATTGCTCCAGAACCGGGTGCGCTTCTTCCGCGGTAAGACAAGTTTGCAGAAGAGTGCTCAACTGCTGCACGAGGTTCATTTCTCGGGCGCGCTGTTCCAGACTGCGGACGATTCGCGCGAGCTCTTCATTAGACCGTCGCAATTCCGCCGCCTCTCCAGCGGCTCCCAGAGTTTCGCGAGCAATGGCTGACACGCCGGCGATCCTACCTTCGGGACTGCGAATCGGCGAGATTGATATCAGCACCGAGACTTCCCTTCCATCTTTTCGCAGGCAAAGTGTTTCGCCGGGCGAGCTTCGCCGATCCATCGCCACGTGCTCAATCAAATGCACCAAGTCACTTCCGTGAACCGATGGAAGAACCAGTGACAGAGGGCGGCCGACGGCTTCTTCTTCCGTGTATCCGAAAATGCGCGCCGCACTGCGATTCCAGCTGACGATCACTCCGTCGAGCGTGGCACCGATAATCCCATCTCCGCACGACTCGACGACCTGTGCGAGCCAGACGTCCCGTTCGCGCGAATCAGATTGACCACGCACATCGGCCTCGTCGTTTTCCGCGTGCTTCGGCGTTTCTGGTCGTGATTTGAGACTCATCGGGGATCCACCCCTTATCCGCAAGGCAAACGGGCGCACGTTGCCCGGAGGCATGTTTTGCTCGGACTCTCGCGTCATTTTCCCGATTTTTTTCATCCGAATGCTTGTGCGTCGCCAAACCTTCGTCTGGAAAAACGAAAGAATTAGCTTGTCTCCAAATGAGCGTGCGCCCAGCGCAGATTTTATGCGCCTCCTGTGAAAGCCCTCGACCTTCGCCCCCGGATCTGGGTCAATATCTCTGAAATCGGAGCACCCTTGCTCAAGAACGCATCCGCTCCATAGCGCATTGCTGCGTCGCGCACCGCCGATTCATCCACTAGAGAAAGCAAGATCACTCGGGTGTCCGGCAGTTCTAACTTTATTCGTCTTGCCCCTTCCAAACCGCCCATGCCCGACAAGGCGACATCCACCAACGCGACATCAGGTTTGAACTGTCGCGCGAGGGTCAGTAACTCGGGACCGCTTGTCGCCTCCCCGGCGACTTCAAGGTCCTGTTCAGCCTCCGAAACGCGCCGGATGAATTTGCGAAATTCGCGACTCTCGTCGGCGATAAGTATTTTCAGCATACGCACTTCTTGGGACTCCGCAGCACCATCGTCGAGATTACGATAATCGCTGCCGGCACCAGTGCTCTCGATTGCTTACAAGCATTTTCAGCTCTGTGTTCCATCCAAAGGCTAGGCGAGCCCCGACGCCCGTGCAATACAGAGAGTAATGGATTGTTAGCACTGCAAGGAACTGTACGCATTCCTGTCCTGCCCCGACTACGGAATTGGACAGGTTCAACGCAGTGAGTGTGGGCTGTGTGCATTGGCAGAAGTAGCAGGCGCCGGCTCAGGGATTTACCTATTCCGATATGCAGCAAAGACCGTATTGCCGGGCGTTAAGCGCCCCGTAAGATGTGTTCCACGCAATACTGGGAGCCTCGCGCTCACGGAGAGAAGACTGGGAGGGTCCCCTGCCACCGCGGGACTTGAGAGCTTTTAACTCCCCACCCCGGTCCCCACGAAGCTTCTCCGGCGAGGCTCCCATTACTGTTCCGAGCTTGAGCGGCTCTTAAACAGAGTGCGCCTAGACTGAAGTGGCGGCTTTAGCTTCTCGGCATTTCCGCCGTGCCCACATCCTCCAAAGTATAAGCTACGCGTCGCAACCGGAGTTGCAGATTTGACGACAGGACTTGCACTTCTTTTCGGTGGACCTCCAAATGCGCTTCGGACAATTCGCTCATTTGCCGGTCGAACTCATGGAGCACATGCTCGGACTCCGCGCTCAGCGCGGATTTGCTTTGTTGCGCAGACGCCACCACCACCGCATTTAGCGTGGCCGCTGCCTGTTCGCTCAACGACTCACAAAATTTCTTTACAATCTGGTCGGAAAGAGCGTCGAGCCGCATAGCGGTCTGGTCGTAGAAGAAGTTCAGCCTCCCCTCGATATAACTGCAAAACTCCTTGCATCTGCGATCAAGGAGATCGCACAGCTGCGCATCAAGCTTTTGATCAGTGACCTGGCGGCTCTCGACCTGAATCGCATTCTCAATTGCGGAGGCTAGAGCGGCTTGAAAACTCCTGCGGGCGTCCATCCCGCTTTCGCAATCCGTGGAGGGCGCATCGGGCGCGGTCTTATCGCGTTCTGCCTGCAGGTCCGCGGTTGGAACCGTTGCACTGCGTTGTTTAGCGGTGCGGTCCACAGTAAACTCCCGGACATTTGCCACCAGAACAGGGCGAGGAGCCGACATAAGATGCGAACTGCGCCCGCCCGGAGCGAGTTCTGTTGTCCGCAGAGATTTCTGTTCCGGTGAGGAGCGGCCGTCTGACAACTGTTTGCCCGAATTGTGCACGCCGTTCATTCGCGCGCACCCATTCGTGAGGCTCGAACCCGCTTGGAAGCTCGGCCTGTAATTCGGTAGCGGAGCCGTGAGAAACGCAGCGCTATTGCGCAACAGCCCGAGCACAGCCTGCTCGGCCGTTGGCCAGCTTGAGCGGCGAAATCGCACCCATTCGGTCAATAGCGCACGGCTCAGCCGGCTCCCTGCATTGGCCAGCAGATTGCGGGGCCCCCACAGCCAACTCTGGTAATTCGCGCGCGGACTTGTCATTGGAAACCTCACCTTGACGAGAAGAATCACGAATGCCGTATTGTCGCATTTTGTTCCATAATGTTTTAGTGCTGATATGCAAAGCTCTGGCCGTTTCGGTTCGGTTCCAGCGCGACTTCGCGAGGCAATCCTCAATCATCCGGCGCTCTGCTTCGGCTCGGACTGAGCAGACGAGCTGCCTTAAACCGGGCTCGGCAGTCAACTGTTCTGCACGTTCAGACTTGCGCTCTCGGAGCTCCGCAAGGGCTGCTTCGTCGTCGGCCAAGACCAGATACCTGCAGACAAAATTTTTGAGTTCGCGCACATTACCTGGCCAAGAATACTTCACGCACCCGTCCATGAGCCGTTTCGAAAATCGCCTCTCCGGGCAGTGCAGCTGAGCTGACAGGTGTTTCATGAAATAGTCAAGAAACAATGGAATATCTTCACGGCGTTCGCGCAGGGCTGGAATTCGTAGGGTGATGGTATTCAAGCGATAATAGAGATCCGGACGAAATAGTTTTTCGGTTAAAGCTTTCTGGATATCGATGTTCGTAGCCGCCAGGATGCGCACGTCCACAGTCAGGGTGCGCCGTCCGCCCAACCGTGAAAACTGCTGATCTTGCAGGACGTGCAAAAGCTTGGCTTGGAGCGTGGAGGGCATCTCACCAATCTCGTCGAGCAGAATGGTCCCATGCTCGCAGAGTTCAAACTGACCTGGCTTCGATTTCACCGCACCTGTGAAAGCGCCAGCCTCGTATCCGAAAAGCTCACTCTCCAATAGTTCTGAAGGCAATGCCGCGCAATTCACTTTCAAAAATGTGTTCTGCGATCTGGGAGAACGAGCGTGCAGCGCCCGGGCTACGAATTCTTTTCCCACTCCTGATTCCCCGAGCAGAAGCACGGGAACATCTACTTGAGCAACACGGTCAACCTGTTGGCGCAATTCTTCCATCGCGGGACTAAGCGTAAATCGCAGTTCTTCTGAGGGCGCAAACGTCAACGGGATTTCTGAAGCTGTCTCCTTGAATGAAATTACGCGGGGCGAAACACTCATCTATTAACTCCTCGGATTGAGAACAGGGCGACTACCTCGACATCGTGCGATCTGGTGGCATGCGCCCGCGAGCCTGCACGGCGAGTCTCTTCAGGCCCACACACAAGCTAGTCCCAAACCGGCGAGTCCACCATCGGTCCATGGCTGCATTCACGGCAGGAAAAGTCCCTAGAACCGTGTAGGGAGTCCACTGACCCGACGATATCTAGGCCTGAACAAGGCCTCGCCGGATGGCATACCTCACCAAGCCCGCAGTCTCGTGGATGTCGAGTTTCTCCATGATCCGCGTGCGGTGCGTTTCTGCGGTCTTCACGCTGATGTTTAGGACGCCTGCCACTTCCTTGGTAGTCTTTCCTTCGGCGATCAACTGGAGCACTTGTCGCTCTCGTGGGCTAAGTGGCTCGGAAGATAGCTCCGTCTTGTTCTGGTACGCCTGCACGACAGCGCGAGAAACTTCAGGGCTTAAATACACGCCACCCCGAGATGCTTCGCGAATTGCCTGCACCAAATTCTCGGCGGCATGGGTTTTTACGACGTATCCTTTCGCGCCTACTCGCAGCGCATCCAGGAGATACGGATCCTCGTCATGAACCGTAAGAAAGACAGTCTTTGTCTGTGGTGACACCTTTTGAATTTCCTTCGCCGCATCAATTCCGTTCAGTACGGACATGCTGACGTCTAGTACTGCTACATCTGGATGCAGCGATTCCGCGATTTTGACCGCTTCTTGTCCGTTCGATGCCTCTCCAACAATTTTCAATCCTTCCCGTTCTAATAGGACCTTCAATGATTGCCGTACTATTTGATGATCGTCCGCGAGTATCACCTGGATCGGCATCCTAAGCCTCCAAGGGAACCAATATGTGTATCTCAGTTCCCTTCTGTGGTGCAGATTTGATTTGCAATGTACCGCCGAGGACGCGGATCCTTTCGCGTATCCCCTGCAGGCCGAGCGTGCTTCCATTTCCAGTTCGCAACGAGGCCGGATCAAATCCAACTCCGTCGTCACGAATACAGCAATGAAACTCTCCCGCCGTTTGCCAGAGCTGTATGTTCACGCGCGATGCCTTGGAGTGCCTGGCAATGTTGTTAAATGCTTCTTGCGCTACGCGGTACATCGCCGCTTCGAGCGTGGCCGTTAGACGTTGCCCGAGTTTGCCGTCTACGGTCGCGGGTATTCCAAAGCGTTTGGTGAGTTTTTCAGCGAGGGACTGCAATGCCGGGACGAGACCGTAATCATCGAGAATCGCCGGTCGGAGCTCGTGTGAGAAGTGCCGCAACTGTTCTTCGATTTGCTCCAAGAGCGTTTCTACCTCGCGAATCCGTCCGCGCTTCACCGCAGGAAGATCTCGCGCCGCGTCCTGCAACTGAATGTGGACGGCCGCCAGGAGTTGGCCGGACTCGTCATGAAGAGCACGTGCAATCCGGCGAGTTTCGCCCTCGAGCGCCTCGTTCAGCCGTCGCAATGTAGCATTCGCCTCGCCGAAGGCGCGGTGCGTCATCTCAAATGGCGACATTGTCTCGACAAAAAACTCACCCGCGCGCCGTACCACGTCCGGATTCGGATTCTCACGCACTTTCGCCTCCAGGGCGCCCTGATGCAAAGCCACCATGTCGAGAATGCCGTGTCCCTCTGCGAGCGCGCGCCGCCCAAATTCGTATGCCTGCTTCAGAGCAGTTTCGTCGCCCTGTCGCAGATAACCGCCGAGTGCCCTCTCGTAATCACTCTGTAACCCAGCCACGAGCTGCCTCCTTCTGAAGCCCAAAATACCGGACCACAAGAACCAGCGCGTCGTCCGTCCCTCGCGCGTGATGCGCTAAAATATTTTCGGCCGTGCGCTGGACCGGGTCGCCGACCATCATTCCCCTGAGGAAATCGTTCCGTACTCCATCCGTAGCAAAGACAAGTGTGTCGCCACGCGACACGGGAAGAATGCTAGCGATTAAATTTGGCAATTGGTCACCAACGACTCCCCCACGCAATGACAGCGATTCCTGACTCACCGTACCGTAGGAATCTCTATGAAGCAGCACGCCTTCAACATTTCCGACGCCGAGCCATGTGACCGTACTCTCGATCGGATCAAACGTGGCGATGCTCATCACCACGCCGCGCGTGCCGCGCAACTTCTGGTGGCACATCCGGAACAGCGGGATGACCGATGGGTTGTCACTGTCTTGCAAGGTTTCCGCGGCGATTCTCGCCGCGGCCGCGGCGTCCTCCCCGTGACCCAGTCCGTCTATCACTGCCACCAGTGCTCCATGGGATGATTGGATGATCACGTATTTGTCGCCGCTTTCACTTTGGCCGGGCAATGTCTGCGCCGCGATGCCGCAGTCGAGCGGCAATCCATCTATCTTTTCCATTTGCGCGCCGTCACCGTGGTGCCAAATCCAACTCTAGACTCGATCTCAAACTCGTCCATCAACCGCCGAACGCCAGCCAATCCAAGGCCCAGACTTCGCGAGGTTGAAAAACCGCCTTGCAGTGCTCTTCGAATATCCGGAATTCCAGGTCCCTGGTCCTTTGCACGAACCATAATTCCCCGCTGCCCGCCGCGCTCGACCAATCGAAGAATGATTTCCCCTTGTTTGGCGTACTGAACAATATTCCGCGCCAACTCCGAAATCGCTGTCGCGATTAGCGTGAGTTCGCTCGAGGAAAATCCGAGTGTGCCCGCAAGCGTCCGTCCCTTCTGTCGCGCAGCCACGATGTCCGTATCCCCTTGTATCTGGACCGCTGCCTCAGCCGCCACAACATCCCGGCCGTGAGTCATCGAAAGGGATGCTCCGGCATGCAGAGCCAGCGTCTCGTGCTCACCGTCCACGGGCGCTCGCTTCCTTCCCCGCGGTCGGGCCCTTCTTGTTGAGGAACGCGATCCCTTCTTCCAGGTCCAAAGCTGTAGGTACACCTTCCAGCTTGAGACCCAATTGCACCATCGTAAAAGCCACGTCGGGCTGTATACCGACGATTACGGTTTCTGCTCCGCGTAAGCGAATCATGAACGTGATGTCTCTGAGGGTGCGCGTGGCGAACGAATCCATCACGTCCAGCGCGGTCACGTCCACAATCACTCCGCGAGAACGGAACATTCCCACCTGTTGCACGATGGCGTCGCGCAACTGGAGCAAGTCCGCGTCGGACAGGGCGGATTGAATCGACGCGATGAGGTAAGGACCTTGTTTGAGGATCGGAACTTCCACTCGTCACGTCCTCAGCTGTGAACTGTGGTCGGCCGATTCGCCGCAAGGTACCACTTTGTATCCCAGCAGATGTTCGGCCTCTTCAATGCCTCCCTGTAGGTCGCCGACCGTGTTCATTTTGCCCAGGTCGACCCCGATGGTTACGAGCGTTTGCGCGATTTCAGGCGACAGTCCGGTGATGATTACGGTGGCGCCAAGCAGCCGCGTCGCTTCGACGGTTTGCACCAGATTGTTCGCCACGTTCGCGTCCATCACGGGCACGCCGGTGATGTCGATGACGACGACCTTGGCGCGGTTGGTGCGAATTCCTCGCAGCAGCTGCTCGGTGAGCTGCCGCGCTCGCTGCGGGTCAATCACACCGATGATTGGCAGAATCAACAGGCGTTCGCGCACTTGCAGCACAGGCGTTGACAACACTCGAATCGCTTCCTGTTGTTCGCGAATCACGCGTTCCCGCTCTTGCACGAAACCAACAGCCACCGTGTTTGCGATCCGGTTTGCGGCAGGCTCGTATGCGTCGAGGATGCGATTCAGGAGTGCAAAATCATTTTGGTATTTGGCGAACAGGGACCGCGCCAGCACGTCGCGCAACAGCAGCACGATTCCGATAACCTCGTGCGTCTCGACGCCGCGCGGAATAATACGCTCGGAGAGGTTTCGCGCGTAGGCTTGCAGAGCTTCGAAAGTCCCGGTCTCGAGCGCTTCGACGTAGTTGTCATATACTGACGTCGCTTCAGCGAAGATTTCATCTTTCGTCATCGCAGTGAGCAATCTGGCTTCCGTGATGCGACGAGCCCATTCTTCCCTTAATTGCGTTCGGTTCTGGCGCAAGTGGGCGACGAGCTGTCGTAGAAGTTCGGCGGTAGATTGCGCAGCATGATGAGAAGAAATATTGGAAATGGTGCGCGTCTGCTGCTCCATTGGAGTTCTCCTTACTAAGTCTTTTAGGAAACCTACGCCTCCGCTGTTCAGCCGAGTATTTTACAGATAACACAGGCCTTGTGAATCCGGCGATCTCCCCTGCAAATATCAGGTGTTATACCTACAGCCTATTTGGTGGCTCGGGTGCAGGTCTGGGGAGAAATTGAGCCTGGGAAAATGGCCCACCGCACGACAAAGTGCGCGCAATTCTGCTCGCTGATGAACCCTAGCTTCGGGGCTCTCCCGAAGCCACGTGAAACCGCGAGAATTCCGAACGTTTGCGAAGACGAACAGCCTTTGAAAACCCGAATTCCTCCAACGGACCCAAGTCCTCACGTGACGAGCGCATGTTTCTTTAACGCAGAATTCAAACCTGAGTCATCAAGTGTTGACACTTCAGGCCTAAGACTGTCCCCGCCTTAATGCGGAATTTCTATTTGGCCACTAAGTGATTCCCTACAGCCGGGCGAGAAAGAACGAAGGAGGACCTCCGTGTCTACTTCACAAGCGATTCGTGTTTACGTTGGGCGCGCGTTTATTTCACTGTTCGTCGTCGCTCTGTCGATTTTGAACATGCATCCTATGGCGGCGCAAACGGACCGCGCCACATTAGAGGGCACGATCACTGATCCAAGCGGCGGAACTATCGGCGGTGCGAACGTTAACGTCACGGAACTCGCCACGGGCGTCAGCCAAGTGCGCAAAACGAACTCACATGGCTATTATCTTTTTCCCGGCTTGGCCGTCGGCGAATACACCGTCACCGTGTCAAACGCTGGTTTCAAGACCAGAACCGTCGAAAACGTGTTACTCCAGGTCGGCGAGACGCATACGCAAGATGTCCGGCTTACAGTCGGTGAGGTTGATGAAAAAGTTGAAGTCAAAGCGGAAGCAAGCCCAGTCGAGCGTACCTCCGCGGCAAGCGCGACCGTCATAAGCACCAACCAGATCGCTAACCTTCCAGTGAATGGGCGTGACTGGTCGGGCTTAACGTTCCTTGCACCGTTCGCGCAGGATGACGGCGGCGGCGATCAGCGCACCATCCGATTTGCCGGCCGCGCCAGGGACGACAACAATTTCAGTTTTGATGGAGTCGATGCCGGTGGCATTCAGGAGCAGGCCCAGAAATCGCAAGTTCGTCTGCAGATTTCCGAGGACGCCGTCGAAGAATACCGGGTTAACAGCGCTCTATATGACGCCGAATATGGTACGCAAGCCGGCGGACAGATCAACGTAGTCACAAAATCAGGCACGAACGACTTTCACGGAACGGCTTTCGGCTACTTGAGAAATTCGGTCTTCGACGCGCGCAATTTCAATGATTTCGACGCGAATGGCAACCCGGCGATCCTCCCCTTCCGGATGGGCCAGTATGGTATGACCTTCGGCGGTCCGATCAAGAAGGACCGCACGTTTTTCTTTCTTAGCTACGAAGGCCTGCGCCAGCTCCAGCAAGACACGTCGAGCGGCGTCGTTTTCGTGCCGAGCGCGAGCTTGGTTCGCGACATTCTCGTCAACGGGAGAAACGGTCAGGGACCTTCTCCGCAAATGTGCACCATACTTCAGGGATTCCCGTGGCGCGCCTCAACCGGGACAGTCGGCAATTGCAGCGCAAAGATTGTTTTCCCGGACAGCGCGTTCAGTGCGTTCCAACCGGGTCAAGAGCAACTCGGCCCAAATGACTTGGCCACGGATATAGAAAACTTCACGCATCCCGTTCAGACTGCAGTGCATGAGGACAGCTGGCTAGTGCGCATCGACCACAAGTTCAGCGACAAGACCACGCTCTATGCCCGCGCCCAGCGCGATATCAGTCTGGTGAATGCCCAGATCGGAGTGACCGTGGGCCTTGACAATGCCGCGACAATCAACCATCCCGCGAATTATCTGGTGGCGCTGCAACACATTTTTTCAGCGAATGTCTTCAACGAAACCAAGCTCTACATCAATCGCTCTCCCTTTCATAATCCTGAGCTGAGCACTCTCCCCTTTGCCGTAAACACGAATAATTTTACCGGCATTCCGAACGAGTCGGCAGACATCGAAGTTGGGTCGACTTTCGGTGTGATCGATAACCTGACATGGACTCACGGCCGGCATGCTTTCAAAATGGGAATGGAGTATCGCCGCGTCCGACTGAACCAGGGCCAGACGGCCAATAACAACCTGAATTTCAGCGATGACCTGAGCATGATATCGGGCACACTTTCCGGCATAAATTTTATCGCTCCTTGGTGCTGCCACGGCCTGCGCCGGAATTTCTTTATGCCCTACTTTCAGGACGAATGGAAAATGACTCCCACTCTTACCATCACTGCCGGGCTTCGCTGGGAAATTTATGCCGCTCCTACCGAGGCCACCAATCGCACGACGGTATTCGACTTCAATCAGTTTCACGGGGCTTGCCTCGGATCGGGTTCAGGCAATACGCCTTTCCCCACACCGATCAATACGCCGCCATGCCCAGCGAATCCGGCTCTGACCAATACCGACTACCGCGACCTCGACCCGCGCGTGAGTCTCGCCTGGGCTCCTGCTGCGATGAATGGGAGCACGGTAATCCGGGCAGGATTTGGTATTTACCATGGCGCGGCACAGAATGACGACTTGAACGCCGGTCTCGAGAGTGACACTTTTCGGGCCACGATCAACCAGAGCATCCCGCTGATACCTGCTTACGAGCAGGAAATTCCGGATCTCTCGGGTTTCGGCAACTCAATTAAAGCGGCCAACCATCCTCGCGGCTTGCAGCGTGAAGACCGCCGCAATCTCTACGCCGAGGAATGGGGCCTGACAGTCGAACGCTCGATTCCGGTTGGCTTCCTGTTCTCAGCATCTTACTTGGGGAGTCATGGAGTGAGGCTGTTTTCGCGAGGAGCCGTGAATCTTTGCTCCATTCCTGTTACGCTCAACAGTGCCGGCACTGATTGTGTTCGTCCGCTAGATCAGTACTTCCCGGATCCGAACAACCCCGACCCTTATGGCTCTGTCGACTTCAAAAGCGACATCGGTTCGAGCACATATAATGCATTGGGCCTGTCTCTGGAACGGCGCTTCGCGAACGGTTTCTCTTTTCAGTCACGCTACACCTTCTCGCATTCCATAAACGATGGGTCAGTCGGCGGCGGCGAGTCCAACGGACCGGAAAACATCAACTGCCTGGCTTGCGACAAGGGACCCAGCGTTTTCGATATTCGCCACAACTTTGTCATGGACGCTGTTTACCAACTTCCCTTGGGACCGGGCAGGACTTACCTGAATCACTCCGGCCCAGTGGCCAAAATCGCCGGAGGATGGGAATTAAGTAGCGTAAGCACTTGGCATACTGGCCATCCGCTCACGGTGAGTATGGACCTGGGCGGATCGATCAATAATCCCAGTTCGCCCTTCGACACCTTCGGGCAAACGTACCTGCTTCCTGACGGAAACGATCAAACCAATCAGCGGCCCGACGTTGTTCCCGGTGTACCCTTAACGCTCCCCGGAGGCGGCCATAACGGCGTGCCGCTGGTCAATCCCGCCGCTTTTGCGGCGCCTCCCGTCGATGCGAATGGCAATTTCACTCGTTTTGGCAACGAAGGGAATGGCATTATCCGCGCATTGCCTTCCTGGCAAGTCGATTTAGCACTGATGAAGGACACGCCAATCACGGAGCGTTTGTCGGTCGAATTCGGCGTGCAAGCATTCAATGTTTTCAATCACACACAGCTCGGTGACCCGAACCAGCTCAGTCTCACTTATGATCCAACCGCCTCGGCGACGGGCTTCCTGACGCCCAAACCGAACTTTGGCATCATCACTTCCACGGTCAACTTCAATGCCAACAACGACAACGTTGCTTCGCCCAATACCGGCACCGGTTTGCCCCGACAGCTTCAGTTCATGCTGCGACTAAAATTTTAAGAATCGTCACAATCGTTGCGAGGGTACTGCATGAAGAATTTCTTGTGTGTCGCAATACTGCTTGGCATTTTCTTCGCGATGTCCGGGAGGTTGGCGAGCCGAACGGCAGCTGCAACAACCGAGGGCGCGCAATCTTCCGCGGCGGAAAGCGGAGATCCTATTTTGCTCGCCGCGGGAGACATCGCAAATTGCAAGATGATAGCCGGGGCGGAAGCCACGGCGAAAATCATAGAGGCAATTCCCGGCACTGTCGCGGCCCTCGGCGACCTGGCGCTGTCGGACGGAACAGCCGAGGAATTCGCCGACTGCTACGACAAGACGTGGGGCGCGTTCAAATCCAGAACGCGGCCGGCGCCAGGGAATCACGAATTTCATTCGGCGGCCGCGACTCCATACTTCGATTATTTCGGCGCGGCCGCGGGAGATCCTAAGAAGGGTTACTACAGTTACGATCTCGGTGCGTGGCATGTCATCGTGCTTAACGACGAATGCCAGGACATCGGTGGGTGCCAAGTGGGTTCGTCAGAAGAGAAATGGTTGAGGCAAGACTTGCAGTCCCACCCGGCGGCGTGCACGTTGGCGTACTGGCATAAACCGCTCTTCAGTTCGGGCGCCGCGCACGGCAACGACACGGATTTCATCGCGTTTTGGCGGGACTTATACAACGCGAACGCCACGATTGTGCTCAACGGCCACGACCACGATTACGAACGATTCGCGCCGCAGGATCCAGACGGCAAAGCCGATCCCGCGCGCGGCATCCGCGAGTTTGTCGTCGGAACCGGCGGGAACCATGAGCGGACTTTCGCTGTCTTGCCGGACCAGAACAGCGAAGTACGCATGACGGGCGCGTTCGGCGTTCTGAAGCTAACTCTGCATGCGCACGGCTACGACTGGGAATTTATCCCCGAGGCCGACAAATCCTTCCGCGATTCGGGAAAGGGCGACTGTCACTAATTCCAGCTGAATCCAGTTGGAACAGTGACAGCTTATACTACGGTCGGCGGGGAACCGTTCATTTTTGACGTCAACAATTCGAGAGAAAACCAAATATTAGAGGATTAACTCGTTTCGACCTCGATCGGACCAGCCTTGCGCAACCGCGCCGCCACCCAATCGGCTGCTCGGCGCACATCGTTAGCATGGCTGGGGTCGGTGCTCACCGACGGAATGGCAACAAACTCGGCGAGTTCGCGTAGGTATCGGCGTTCATTCTCAGCAAGCGTCTTCAGAACGGTGTCCATGCCAAGGATTCGCGCCGTCACGCACCAACGGCCAAGAGAGGATCCGTTTCGTTAATTGCCAACGACGTGACAATGAAGAGGACCACGCCATCGGCGGGACTGACGGCTGTTTGCAACACGCGCCCTTCGCAGTCCTTCACGCACCCCAGATTTTGACCGGCCTTCACTGCTGCGTTCACAGCAACCGCTGGATACCAGAAACCTGCATGCTCGCTGCGCAGCCAGAGAAAGCGTTCGAGAAGCTTGAACGACGTGAGCTCCGGTGCACCGCCGGGGATCATGTCGAGGTGGCGCATTAGACGCCTCAGCCCGTTCGTGTGCAATGCGACGTCCTCGGGCGTCCAAATTCCCTGACCGCCTGACTCGGTCAATATGGATGGAATTCCGGCACGCGACGCGGCGCAAAATGTCGAGCCGGGCGTTTCGCTGCACACCAGAAAATGAATCCCAAAAACCTTGGCCATCTCAAGGGACATCCGATCGACTCGGTCGTTGCCGGAGCGAAAAAAAATGGTGAAAGGAACGAGCGCCTCGATCAGATCGCCGCCGTGCAAGTCGACGTAGTAATCGGCCTGCGAGATGACGTTGCGAAACACCCAGTCGGCAATTTGCTCGGAGGCGGTACCGCGCGCATCGCCGGGAAACACGCGGTTGAGATTCCGGCCGTCGAGCGGGCAGACATAAATGGAGCGGGCCGTGAACGCGTGCATGTTCATCACGGGCACTATAATGACTCGACCGCGCAGATCGCGCGGCTCGAGAGAGCGACCCAACTCGAGCGCAGCCGCAATGCTCGCGTATTCAGCGGCATGTACGCCGCCCGTCACAACGAGCGTTGGCCCGTCGGCGTTTCCCGCGTCGCGATTTCCATTGATGAGCCACATGGGAAGCCGGTAAGGTTGACCCTGCACCGGAAACTCGTGCACGCCATAACGTTTCTCTCCGCGTCTGAACCGCTCCCCTTTTCTGTCACAACGGAAACTAGAGATTTTGAGCGGTTGAAGTTCATTTTGCCCCGTTTCATGCGGTTTTCACGCACTCTAGAGCCTCTAACGACAAGCTCAAGTTTCCGCTTCTCTCGCCGCCAGC
>DASYYR010000021.1:0-5172 GCA_035933575.1 Candidatus Acidiferrales bacterium
GCAACCCGTCCGGATAGCCGGAACCGTCCCAGCGTTCATGATGGTGTCGAATAATGCCGAGAACGGCGCGGAATGATTTCAGCGGTGAGCAGATGCGCTCGCCGACGGCGGGATGCTGTCTGATCGCGGCACGCTCTTCGGCAGTGAGGGGTCCGGGCTTAAGCAAAATCGCATCGGGCACAACGACCTTGCCGATATCGTGGACAATGCCGGCGCGGCGCAGAGCGGTGATGTCGTCGTCGGGAAGCCCGAGGCGTTCGCCGAGATGCGCGGAAAATTCGGACAAGCGCGCGCAATGACCGTGTGTATACGGATCGCGGGCCTCGATGGCCAATGCCAAACTGAAAAGCACGGCTTCAGCATTCTCGAGTTCGTCGGTGAACGATTTCAGGCGAAGCAGGGAACGAACGCGGGCATCCAATTCTGTCATATCGATCGGCTTGTTAAGGAAATCGTCGGCTCCGGCTTCAATGCCACGGATGCGATGGCTCTTGTCCGACAAGCCAGTGACAAGAATGACCGGAATCAGGCGCGTCTCTGGGCGGGACTTGATTTCGTGACAGACTTCGAAGCCATCGCGGCCAGGCATCATGACATCGAGGAGAATCAGGTCCGGATCGAACGACGCGCAGATGTCGAGGGCACCATTTCCGTCGCTGGCCGTGCGCACGTCATATTCTTGCCGCCGCAGCAGCAGTTGCAGGCCGCTGCGCACGTCAATATCATCGTCGACGACAAGGATTTTCCCGCTCATGAAATTCTGCTGATCCTGAATCGGTCAAATAATGGGTGGGTCTTAAAGGATACGATTTCAGAGCGGAGTACGCAATAGAAGACAGAATTCATTTTTTTCCGGGAAGTGAATGGGCTCTCGCAAATTCCTGGTTGGCTGTTAGGATTTTTTTCAGGATCAGGATTCCCGGTGCAATGTAGCCTCGATCAATTCGCGCGGTTCCTCCGCGGGCATGAAAACCTCGCTTTCGTTTTCCATACCAAACGGTTTGAGATCAACAGGAGAGTAAAGGTTGTCCGCTAAAGCGAGTCGGATTTCAACGACGGCTTCGAAATTATCGAGCACAGCGTGCCCCATGGCGTAGACGGTGTGCTGCAGGGAACGGCCTGCGTGATTCGCAAATGTTTCGAGAAGGATTTTGCGAATGCCGTGCCATGCAGCGGAATAGGGCGCTTCCGATTCGGATGTTTCGTATGTCCATGTGGCGTTGATGTCCGCTGAAATAACAGAATTCGGAGCTTCCTGGGCTGTCGTATAGGGATCGCGCAGAAAGCCCTCGAAGGCACTCCCGGTTGTTTTTAGGACGAGCAGATTTTCGATGCCGGATTGAAGAATTGTATGTTCTCGCGTGGCGGTGATGTGTGTCGTTCGCCGTTCGCCTGCATTGGAGACAAATGCGGAGCCGTGCGGTTTTTCAGCGATGAGGATGCGGGACCAGGGGTGCTCCTTGGCCGTGACTCGAATGCGAGAAAGTTGCGGATTATAAGTGAGGAAGTGTTCGACGATATGGAGCGCAAATTCTTCGACGGCTTCCGCAGGATATTGCCGAGAGAGGACGTAGACGGTGTTTGTCATGGTATTCGCCGGGAGGATTTTGCGATTGTCGCCAGAGGTGTGAGCGGCACCGAAATCGCCTTCAAAATGAATTGAGAGCGTAAGGTCTTTCAGTTCATGGACGCTACCGCGCCGCATGACGCGCAGCAGTCGAATGCGTGATTCGCCGTAGTTGTTGTGTGTCAGCTTTACGTTCATGGCGTGGCTCCTCGAAATTCTCCGCGAATTCTAGCGGACGGGAAGCGACGGCGCCTGATCGGCATAACGTTCAGTACGAAATCTTGTCGGGCATCACTTCCCACGCATCAAAAACTCTCTTTGCAGCGTCGCGCATCAGGGGAATCATCGGGATGCGGCGCTCAGTCAGCGGGCGACGGATTTCATCGTAAATCAGCGAATCATCGAAGCCGATTTTCGCGGCGTCCGCGGCCGTGTTGGCGAAATAGATTCTTGCCAAGCGCGCCCAGTAAATGGCCCCGAGACACATGGGACACGGTTCGCAGGTTGCGTAGATTTCGCAGCCGGCCAGGTCGAATCGTCTCAGGTTCCGGCAGGCTTCGCGAATGGCGACGATTTCGGCATGCGCGGTGGGATCGTTGGTCGAGGTGACGCGATTGGTTCCTTCGGAAATAATCTTGGCGTTTTTTACGACAAGCGCTGCGAAGGGTCCGCCCTGATTTGAGCGAATATTTTCGAGCGAAAGTTCAATCGCGCGAGCCATGAAAGAATCTGGGCCAGAGTTTTTTGCCGACATGCAATTCCTAACTGGATGACGTGATCAGCCAGATGCGATTGTAACAGTCGTCGGCAGGTCAGTGCGCCATGACGCGCGACTTGCCTGGCTTGGCTCTCTTCAGGATGAACATAACAGGAATCATCGCGAGGCAGATATAAGCCATTATGCGGAAATCGTCGATGAACGAAAGCATCATGGCCTGCTGCTGGATAACGCCGTAGAACATTTTCTCCGCTTGATGAACAGCCTCTATCGGGCTGGAACCGGCAGCGATGAGACGCTGTGCCAGCGCGTGCATTTGAGCCTGGAAACCGGGCGTCAGTGATGTGATATGTCCGGAGAGAATAGCTTGATGTTTCTGCGCGCCGCGGTCGAGCAGGGTGGTGACGAATGAGATTCCCATGCTTCCGCCGATATTGCGGGCAAGGTTGATGAGGCCCGTCGCGTCGTTCGTTTTTTTCGGCGCAACGAAATAAAACGCGATCACGTTGATTGGGACAAACAGGAAAGCCACGCCCGCGCGTGAAACGATCCACACCGTTACCAGCGTCCACATGCCCATTTGCAGGTCGAAATGCGACATCATGAAGAGTCCGGACGCAGTGATCGTGAGGCCAACGACGACAAGCCATCGCGCTTCAAATTTTCCGAGCAGGAAGCCCACGATGGGCAAAATGGCGATCATGATGGCTCCGCCGGGAAGCAAGACCAGGCCGCTCTGCATGGCGCTGTAGCCCATGAGGGTCTGCATCAGTATGGGGAGCAAGACCGTTGTTCCGTATAAAACGAAGCCGAGGATATACATCGTGAATACAGCAACAGCGAAATTTCGCTCCTTCAGCAGATGTAAATCCACGACGGGTTCTTTTTGCAGCAACTCCCAAATGACCGCGCCGACGAGCCCCGTGGCGCCGATAATGCTGGCCCAGACGATGAAGTGTGAGCCAAACCAATCGTCGCGCTGGCCTTTGTCGAGGACGACTTGAAGAAATCCGAGGCCGACGCTGAGGAATGCGATGCCTATGTAGTCGATCCGGAGGCGCAGCTTCTTCATATAGGGCGGATTCTTAATCAACATTGTCGTCATCAGGATGGAGACGATGCCGACTGGGATGTTGATAAAGAAAATCCAGCGCCAGGTGAAACTGTCGGTAATCCAGCCGCCAAGTGTAGGACCGATTGTGGGTGCAACGACGACGCCCATGCCGTAGACGGCCATGGCCATGCCTTGTTTTTCGCGCGGGAAACTATCGACGAGAATTGCCTGAGAAATTGGTTGAAGCCCGCCGCCTCCGGCGCCCTGTATGACGCGGAAGAAGACGAGCATGGGCAAACTTGGCGCGAGGCCGCAGAGAAAAGAGCTGATCGTGAACACCGCAACGCAAGTCATGTAGAACTGCTTGCGACCGAAAACATTCGAGAGCCAGCCCGTCAAGGGAAGAACGATGGCGTTTGAGACAAGGTAAGAAGTGAGGACCCAAGTGCTTTCGTCGACGCCCGCGCTGAGGCTGCCCGCAATGTGCGGCAGGGAGACGTTCGCGACACTGGTGTCGAGAACTTCCATGAACGTCGCCAGCATCACGGTGATGGCGATCAGCCACGGATTAACGTCCTGTGTGCGCTCGCGCGGAAGTGCAAAAGTCGCCATCAGGGAATTTACTTCGTGACGATTGTGGCCTCGACGTTCATCCCGGGGCGCAGAATCGCTTGCTTCAACACGTCAGGGTCAAGAAGGATTTTCACAGGAATACGTTCAACTACCTTGACGTAGTTGCCGGTCGCGTTTTCCGGCGGCAAGAGGCTGAGGCGCGAGCCGGTGGCACCTGCGATGGAATCCACATGTCCCGGGAAAGTTTTCCCATACATGTCGACGTGGATCTCTGCGGGGTCACCCGGCTTCACGCGCGCAAGTTGAGTTTCCTTGAAGTTCGCGGTGACCCAGACGTCGTTCAGTGGGACAAGTAGCAGGAGACCCTGGCCCGGCTGGACGATTTCGCCGACCTCGACGGTTTTGTTTGTAACCGTTCCGTCCTCGGGCGCAACGATCGTAGTGTAGTCGAGGTTGAGCTGAGCAGCATCGAGGTTGGCCTGTGCCTGCCCGACAGCGGCACGCGCGGATGCGGCGTTTGCAGAACTCATTTTGACTTGCTTAGTATTCGCTTGCGCTTCAGTCAAGCCGGCGCGGGCTTTTTCCAGTTCAGCCTTCGCGGAGGCAACCTGTGCGCGGCGCACAGAAACCGTTTGCTGTGCCAGGGAGAAATTTTGACGCGAGGCGTCGAGTTGACTCTTGGCCTCTTGCTCGGCGGCAAGATACGCATCGTACTGCTGCTGGGAAATCTCAGCCTTGGCGGCCAGCGGCTTCATGCGTGTGAGGTCGGATTCGGCCTTTTGGTATTTCGCTTCCTTTTCTTGCACGTTAGCCTGCGCGTAAGCCAAGCCAGAAGTCAGCGCCGTTTGCAGGGCCAGATTCGCCTGTTCGTAATTCGCTTGGGCAGCGGCCACCACGGCGTCGGCGCTTGTTGTGCCACTCTGCGTGGTTTCGGATGTGAGTGGGACATCTACAGTAGCCGCTTGCGCGCGGCTTTCCGCGAGCGCCAGCGCGGCTTTGGCGTCGTCAAGTTTAGCCTGAAAATCGCGCGGGTCGAGGCGAACGAGAACCTGGCCCTTTTTCACGGTCTGATTGTCTTTGACGAGGACGTCGATGACGCTGCCGGAAATGCGCGGAGCAATCGGGATGATGTGCGCGTTGACTTGCGCGTCGTCAGTGGATTCGCGATTGCGATAGTGGAGCCACAAGAGGACGGCAATAATCGCGACAATAGCCCCTGCGATAAGAAGCGCGCGGCGCAGGCGCGGGTTCCGCAGAGTG
>DASYYR010000030.1:0-7621 GCA_035933575.1 Candidatus Acidiferrales bacterium
GAATCATTCCAGCATTGCGGTGATTTACGGCTTCGAAGATTCCGGTAATATTCACGCGCTGGTGATGGAGCTGGTCGAGGGGCCGACGCTGGCCGAGCGAATCAAGGCTGGCGCGATTCCCATCGATGAGGCGCTGCCGATTGCGAAGCAAATTTGCGAAGGGCTGGAATACGCGCACGAGCGCGGCATTATTCATCGCGATCTGAAGCCGTCGAATGTGAAAGTCACGCGCGATGGGCAAGTGAAGATTCTTGATTTTGGTTTGGCGAAAGCGATTGAAGGAGATCCTTCGGCGACGAGCGTTGAGAATTCGCCGACGCTCAGCGCGATGGCGACGCATGCGGGATTTCTGCTGGGCACGGCGGCGTATATGTCGCCGGAACAAGCCAGAGGGAAAGCGGCGGACCGCCGCGCCGACATCTGGGCGCTTGGGGTAGTGCTCTATGAAATGCTCAGCGGGCAGAGGCTGTTCACTGGCGATACGACTTCAGATACGCTGGCAGCAGTGATCCGCGCCGAGCCCGACTGGAACGCACTGCCAGCTAATACACCTCCCGCGATTGGCAATCTGCTGCGGCGCTGCCTGAACAAGGATCCGCGCCAGCGACTGCAGTCCATCGGCGACGCCCGCATCATCATTGACGAATCTCTCTCCGGCGCTCCACAGGACGCATCGCTTTTCGCTGCGGGAGCGATTCACACGCCGGTCTGGCGCCGCGCTCTGCCGTGGGCGTTGGCAGCCGCTGCCAGCGCCATCGCAGTGCTACTCGCGATTTCAGATTATACAAAGACTCCCAACTCGCCGCACGCCACCGTGTCAGAAATCCCAGCGTCGGCTGACGAGATTTTTACATTCGTTGGATATGGCGGGGGCAGTCCCGTGTTGTCACCTGACGGGCAGCGTCTGGCCTATGCCGCTATGAGCAAAGAGGGTCAACAGCACATTTGGCTGCGACGGCTCGATGCTTCCGTGGCCCAGCCGCTCCTGGGCACAGAGGGCGGAGAAATGCCCTTCTGGGCGCCCGATAGCCGGAATCTGGGATATTTTGCCAAGGGCAAGCTCTACCGGATTGACTCCACCGGCGGGCCCCCTATCGTCCTTTGCGAAGCTGGAGATCCCATAGGCGGCACTTGGGGATCTGACGGCGATATCCTCTTCTCGCGTCTCGCCAGCGGACAGATTTACCGCACTTCAGCCTCCGGCGGCGCGCCGCAACCCGTAACAAAGCCAAATGAACCATTCGGTCAGGCCAATGATCGTTGGCCGCAGTTTCTCCCGGACGGTGACCACTTCCTATTCTACGTTGGGCCCCCTTCGGCAGAGAACCGCGGCATCTATGTAGCCTCACTGGCGGGCGGGGAACCTAAGCTCCTCCTCCGGAACGATTGGAATGCGATTTATTCCGTTGCAGGTTATCTGCTCTTCGTCCGTGAGGGGACGCTGATGGCGCAGCGGTTCGACCCGGCCAAGTTGCAACTCACCGGCGACGCCATGCCTGTGACCGAACATGTGCAGGCGGATGCAGCCACAGGGCGGGGAATAGTTTCCGCCTCTCAGAATGGATACCTGGTGTATGAAGGGGGAAACGCAACCTCAGGGAAGAACCAGCTCTTGTGGTTTGACCGGGCGGGCAAACAGATCGCGGAAACAGGAGAACCAGGGGACTACGCGACGACGAGCCTTTCGCCGGACGGCACCAAGCTCGCTGTTGCAACCCTTGGTTCGATCGGCATCTGGACATACGACATCGCGCGAGGTACCAAGACGCGCCTCACGTTTAGTGCTGCCGTGAGCGGTCAGCCATCGTGGTCGCCTGACGGCAAATTCATCGCCTTTTTCTCGGATCGGAAGGGGCAGCCGCACCTTTACGAGAAGGCGGCGGATGGGACGGGAACGACGTCGCCTCTCTTAGAGGACGATGCTATGGAGTTTTACCCCTTCTATTCTTTCGACGGGCGGTACTTAATTTTCGAACGAGGGATGGCGAAGCCGAATTCTCATATGGAGATTTGGGCCATGTCACTTTCGGGAGACCGGAAGCCATTTCCGGTAATTCAGAGCGAGTTTGATCTGTCGTGGGCTGCCCTCTCTCCCGACGGCAAGTGGCTGGCCTATGTCTCCCCAGAATCCGGGCGGACTGAGATCTATGTGGTGCCGTTCCTGCACGGCAGCGGGAAGTGGCTCATCTCGACGAACGGTGGAACGCGGCCGCGCTGGCGAGGGGACGGCAAGGAGCTTTTCTATCTGTCCTTAGACAATAAGATCATGTCGGCCGAGATTGCGGAAACGGAGTCAAGCCTGTCCGTGGGCAAAGTGCAGGCGCTGTTTCAGGCGAATCCTTCGCCGAATCCTGGCTGGCTGTACAACGCGTCTCCCGACGGCAAGAGGTTCTTGGTCGTCACGCAAGGGCCTGCAGGAACGGCAGCGCCGCTGACGCTGGTGGTGAACTGGCTGGCGCTGCTGAAGAAGCAATGATGCTGAATCCAGGAAGCAAAATCGGAGAATATGAGGTTGAGGCATCCATTGGAGCCGGAGGAATGGGGGAAGTTTATCGCGCCAGGGATTCGCGTGACGTTTTGGGGCCAATATCGAAGCCGATGTCGATCTCCTTAAGCTGGGCGGATCGATCGCGAGCTATGCCACGGACAATGCCACGCCGAAGATTCCGTTCTGGGAGATGGTCTTCAAGAATATCCGCGTGTTCTTTCTTGGCAGCGACGACGAGCAGGCCTACAAGCCTCGTTGCATTCTCGATTCCCTGGGTCGATGGCGCTCTAGTCCCAACAACGGCGACTGACCGGGTTTCCACAAGGTTCCACCAACCCCGGTAGTACATGAGTTCGACGGGGTCCTCTGCGTCGCGTAGTTTTGTGGGATACTCTCCCGCTCTGTGAACTCGAATCCCGAACTGCGAGACTCCGGAACGCCTCAGCATTTCCAAGACAAGGTCCGAGAAGTATTTTGCCTCGTAATCCTTGACGAATTCAGAAGGGAGCAGTTCCGGTTCTTCGCGAAACTTCTCAGCGAGGGACGCAAACGATGCGTCCGGATTTGCCCACAGAGCCTCATAGGCTCCCATCTCGGTGAGAGGTGAGACCGCTCGGACAGTGGCAAGCGGAGCAGTTGCCATCACAGTGGATATTATGTCAAATCCGTAAAACACTCCAGACCACTAAATACGTCAGCCTGTGCTAAAGCAACGCGTCAGGCTTATCGGAAAATGGACCGGTTCGCGTGGAAGGGTTGTGGTTTTGTCCCATTCCTCACTGGTGTGCGTGCATCGGCAATTTGCTGTTCAGCGTTTCTACACCTCTTGCCCGAGCCAACAGAGGGGAATTTTCGCAAAGTATGGAACGGTGAGCACCTAACATGTAAGGAGTTGTAGATCCTCGGCAGCGTAACGATTTTATTGATTATGCCTGAATGCAAGCGGTCCGCTCGCGCTGCAGGACCAGACGCAGTTGAGTATCAGGAACCTGAGTTTAGCGAGGGCGCGATTGCTTTGAGGGCTTCGAAACAGTTGGCGTCAAGACGTTGCCGCAAGAAGCTCGTCGATGGCCGTGAAGAGTCCTTCGCTGGAGCGAATACTTCCAGGGTTCTTTCTAGTTGTTTGGCTCGTAACGTTCTGAACTCGGGCCTCATGGTTTCTCCGCTTTCATGCCTAACCCTGTAGGTGTACAAATCAGTTAAATAAAAACTTATATATTTACACTAATCGGATATTGAACACCTTTAGATTACCACATGTACCGAGAATGCGCACTTATAGGTGTATGCACCGACAACCTCTTGTTGCTGTCGCCATAACTCGGTTGCCGGTTCGGCACGCTTGTCCCAATATGGGCTAGCGTGCCGACCCTGGCCTTAACCTTAGGCACCTGTTCGCTCCTTAGCGTGCTTCGACGAGAATTTGCGGGTGTAAGCCCAAAGCCTCAGCATAAGTGATGAGTGTTTCCAGGCTGAACTTTGAGATCTTTCCCCTCATTAAATCGCTGACCCTTGGCTGTGGCTCATTCAAACGCTTTTGCAAGTCCGCTTGTGTGTATCCCCGCTTCTTGATCGTCTTGATGATCTGCGAATGCAGCTCCGACTTCATCTTCAGTGAAGCTGCTTCTTCGGGGGAGAAACCGATTTGCTCGAACACGTTACTTTTCATGCTTGGTCTCTTTCTTCCGTCTCGCGACCTCCTGCCTTAGAAGCTGGAGTCGCTTTCCGGCGGTTTCAATCTCTTTTTGCGGTGTTTGGTTGGTCTTTTTCGTAAAGCAGTGCAACACATAAGTCAAGCCTTCCAACGAAATGTAGAGGACTCTGTACCAATGTTCAGAATCCCGGTCCCGAAGCTCGAAGACGCCCGGCAAAACCGCACCCATCGGAGCGAAATCCAAAGGCTCGTCACCTTCGTCGAGGCGCTGTAAATCGTTCCCAAGGTTCTGGCGCGCATCTTTGGAGAAACCGCGGATCACGTCTTGCGAATTCCCTAGCCAACGAATCCGAGTCTGCGAGCCTGGGCTAGTCGCAGCTAATTGTATATAAGAACTTATATATCTGTCAAGAGCGGACACGCTCTGGAGAGTGAGGAGCGGGACCGTATCTTCTCCGGACCGCATGCCCTCGGTAACTTGGAGCGTCAACAAAGCCAGTTGCGCGACGACCCGCAATAGTCGTCAGAAGACGAGTGCCATCACCGAGCTACTGCGACGTGGCCCAGCGCAAGGCATATTGACTCCCTTACTTGACGAGCATAGCATCCTGCCAGAGCCACGACCGCCAAATCTCCTGAGGCGGACATTTATGCAAGTGCGTCTTACAAGTTTCACTAAGCGTCAATCGCACCGTTGGATGCGCTTCGGCTCCATTCTCATCGGCTTGGCAGCCCTGGGCTTGCTCTCGACCGCGTTCACGGCCCGCTTCTATACGGGCTCCTTCTCTTCGATCCTCCTGATACTCGTCCTCCTGGCTCTCGCCATCGCTATAGGTCTTCACGTTCGGTTTCTGATTCTCGCACGCAAAGAGCAACACGAAACGGCGAGTGCACTTGATGCCACCGAACTTGAATACAAGTCGGTCTTCGATAATGCTCTCGACGGAATCGTGGTTTTTGATAATCACGGAATTTGTCTCGAAGCCAACCCAGCGGCGCTCTCCTTATTTGGAAACGACTATCAGGATCTTGTCGGTACGTCGATCGAAAAACTCTTTGCTGGCACACGGGATTTCCGGAGCACCTGGAAGGATTTCGTTGACGGAAAATGCGCGCATAACGAGACGCCGATTCTTCGACCCGATGGAACGGCAATTTTTATTGAATATACGGTGAAAGCCAACTACCTACTTGACCGGCATGTCGCCGTGCTGCGTGACATCTCCCAGAGGAAGCAGGCAGAAGCTGCCTTGCGCGAAAGCGAACAGCGATTTCAGCAGATGGCCAATAACATCCAGGAAATTTTCTGGATGCTGGACGCGGAGAACATGAAAGTCCTCTACGTCAACCCGGCGTATGAAGCAATCACGGGCCGCTCCATCCAATCATTAAGCGAAGAACCCAAATCATGCGAGGATGTCATTCATCCTGAGGATCGAGTCCGGGTGCTTTCGCGATTAAACGAATCTGTTCAGACAGGCCAGTTCGATGAGGAATTCCGAATCATCAGGCCCGACAACACGACCCACTGGGTCTGGGTGCGTGGCTTTCCTGTCAGGGATTCTTCCGGCATCGTCCGTCGCCTCGTCGGAACCGCCCAGGACGTCACCGCGCGGAGATTCGCGGAAGAGCAGATGGCGCGGAATTTGGATCTGGCGGAGGCCGCGCGGGCGGAAGCCGAGGCGTTTCGCAAGACGAGCCTCGCGCTCACGCAGAACCTGAGCATGGACTACGTGCTTGACACGCTGCTTCAGTCGCTTCTGGAGCTAGTCCCGTGCGAATCGGCCCAAGTCATCTTGGTGGAAGCGGATACTCGCCTGTTCCTTGCTCGCGAAATCCAGAACTGCGAACCGAATCGCCGCCTCGCGCGTGCGCCGGCAACCCTTGATGCACGCCACAGTTGGTTTCTAATGGAAATCCTTGCTACGAAGAAGAGCCTTTTGATCACGAACACAGCCCAAGAAGAACAATGGGTGAAGTTCAAAGGCTTCTCGCATCTGCGGTCCTGGTTGTGCGTCCCACTCGTGGCCTCCCAGCAGGTTCTGGGTTTCCTCTCGCTCGGTGATACGCACGCGCAGACGTTTACCCAGGAGCATTTGCGCCTTGCCAAGTCGCTCGCGATTCCCGCGGCGGTGGCTATTCAAAACGCTCGCCTCTACGAACGTGCGGAAATTTATGGCGCAGAGTTGGAAAATCGCCTCGCCGACTTGGAGATGACGCAGCAAGCGCTTCGGATGTCCGAGGAAGGTCGATCTCTTTCGGAAGCGCGCTTTACGAAGGTTTTCCGTTCAAGCCCAATTCCATTCTCCATCACTACGCTGGAAGAAGGCCGCTTCGTGGATGTAAACGATGCGTTCGAAAAACGATATGGGTATTCGCGGGAACAACTCATCGGCCGAACCGTTTCGGAAGTTGGCATTTGGGATGATTTGAGCGAGCGCCGCCGAATCGTTGATGAAATTCGCGAGCTCGGCCGTGTGCGCGACCGGATCACTCGCTTGCGACGAAGCTCTGGCGAGGTCGTCGATACGATTCTTTCCGCAGAGGCTGTAGAGCTTGACGGCAGGGAATGTCTGCTTACGGTCTCCGAAGACTCACCCAGCCTAGCCAAACTGCAGGCGCTGTCAGGCCCGAAATCGACGGCTGCTCACTGAGCAACTTCTACGGGGCGTCAGTCGTCTTTCATTTTTCGTTCTGCTTGCTGCAAATACTAGCTCAGCCGTCGCGCCCAAACTTCCAACGACTGAAGAGCTGCCGAATTTTACCAGGCAAGTCAGCCGGTCCAATGTTTCCCAAGCGCAGAGACCAAAGTGGGTTGCTTCAGTTGACGGAACTTGCCTTTGGAGTTATATACGACTCCACTGAGCCGATCCTGCCTTTCTCTGAAAAGGAAGAACGGGACTCCTTGACCCCAAACTCGGCTTGGTTGCCTGGGGGCTTCCGAATCCCAAACGGGAGCCCCGTTTTACTAGTTGGTTTCATGTCAACCTCCGCAGGATGGCTGCAAGTGAACGAGACCAAAACGAAGAACGGGACGAAAAGCAAGGGCAAACGGAAAGGGTACCGAAGGCGGAGCTTTGACCCGCTGCTGTTTTTGAATACTGCGGGGATTGGGCGCAGACCCGAGACGCACCGGAAGCACGATGTTCTTTTTTGGGAAGGCGAGCCGTCGAAGCACATTTATTACATACGTGATGGCGGCATCAAGCTCTCCGTGAATTCTAAGGAAGGGAAGGAAGCGGTCGTCGGAATCCTGGGGCCGACGGACTTCTTTGGCGAGGACGGAATCGCGGGAACGAAAGTGTGTATGTCGACAGCGACTGCGGCGACCGACTGCAACCTGGTGCGAATCGATAACAAGCGCATGGCTCAAGTGCTCCACGGAGATCGCGATTTCTCCGATTTCTTTATGAGCTACCTGTTGACGCGGAAAGCGCGCGTCGAAGCGGACCTGGTCGACCAGTTATTTAATTCGAGCG
>DASYYR010000038.1:0-23977 GCA_035933575.1 Candidatus Acidiferrales bacterium
TGGGCTGCGCGAGTGGAACAGAACAGGGCTTGGATTTATGTAAACAGCTACTGATTAAGGCGACTGCACCAAGGGCAACTGCAAAAAAATCGCAACAAATTATTTCGGTGACCAATTCGGTGATTCATTTCGGCCCGCGGATGTTAGCTGACGCGCCTCGCTGCCGTCCGCTAGCATGCTCCAAATCTGCAACGAGCCGCTCCGCGTCGATTCGAATACGATGTGCCTTCCGTCCGGCGCCCAACTCGGCCGCTCATTCTGGCCCGTGTCGCGCGTCAGTTCAGCAAGCTGATGGCTCGCCAAATCCATGATGTAGATATCATAATTTCCCGCGGGGCGTCGCCAACTAAAGGCGATCAGTTCGCCATTGGGTGACCATGACGGGTCGATTACATATCCGGTGGCCGGCAAGTCTTGCGCTGCCACGCCCGTCGCCGCCGAAAGCGGGAGCTTCTGCACGTTTGAGCCATCCGCATTCATCTCGAAAAGATCCGGCAGTCCGCCGCGGTCACTCACAAAAATCATTTGATTGCCCGTCTTGGGATTCCACGTCGGAGAAGTGCTCACGCCCAGCGAATACGTTAATCGTTTTAGGTGGCCCCCGGTCGGGTCCGAAACGTAAATTTGCGGATCCCCTCCGTGGCTCGACATGAAGGCCACTTCGTTGCCGTCCGGCGAAAATGCGGGCGAGGAATTTGTTCCCGGAAACCGTGGGAATGCCATCAGGCGGTTTGTCAGCGTCGAATACATGCAAATCTGCGCGGAGACCACGTGACGATAGGATTCGAAGCACGTAAATGCGATGCGCGAATCGTCCGGCGACCATCGCGGAGTCAGCGCCGTTGATCCCAGGTGCGTCAGTTGCTTCTGATTCGCCCCGTCGTAGTCCATTTCCCAGATTTCCTTGTGTCCCGTGCGGTTGCTCACAAACGCAATTTTTGTCTCCGCGATTCCCGGCAAGCCGCCGCTCAATCGCGAAATGATATCGTCCGCAAATTCATGCGCGAGTTGCCGCGCGCCTGCGTCCGTGGCGTCACCATTATAGATTTTTTCTAGAATCGAGAGCGCCGGTGTTTGCCTTACATCGTAAAGGTAACCGGCTAGCGACAGCGAAGTTCCATTCACCGTCAGATTGCCGAACGCGACCATCCACGCGTTGGCGGGCGCCTGGCTCCACTGCTCCGCGTTCAGTTCTCCTGGAACGCTCGGAGTGACCACGGGATAAAAACTCGGGCTGACCATGTCGATGATTCCCGAATAACTCAGGTCGTCCATCAATACCTGATGGAAAGTTGTCTCGAGCGGCGCCGCTTGTGGATTGCGCGATGCGAAATTCGGCACCGCCAATTTCACTTTCTGCACGCCCAGGCCCGTGCCCGTTTGTATGATTCCTTGCGCCCCTGCGCGCGGCGCGGCGGCAATCAAAATCAAAAAAATAAATGATGCCAGTATTCCAATCAACCGTTTCATTCTGACGTCCCTTCCAATATAGTCGGCCAGGCCTCGTGTCAAAATAAATTCTCGTTAAATTTTAACTTTCCTCACTGCCGTCGAAAATCGAACCAGAATTCCACGTTCACATACGTCCCGTTGTACCCTGGCGGCAAATGATCCAGCGGGTTCGAGCTTTGCACCGCGCGGATCGCCGATGTATCCACGGATTGATTCCCGCTCGATCTCATGATTTGAACATTGGTGATCGTGCCGTCGCGCAAAATCTGGAAACTCACGATGCAACGCGGCGCCCACGGAATCGTGGGATCCACTGTTGATTCCAGCCAGTTGCTGCTGACGCGCCGCTGCACTGCCTCCACGTACCACGGAAACTGGAAGCCGAAACTTCCGCCGCCGCTCGTTCCCTGAACGCCCATTCCTCCGCGTGTCGTTTGATTCATCATGAACGTCGACGTGGGGATCGTCGGCGCTCCGCCATTTCCGTAGGGAATCGCGTTCTTCGGGACTGGCGCGGGATTGTCCAGCACGCGCGACGTCTTCTGAATGTACTCCGGCTTCTTGTATTTTTCGTCGGGTTCTTTGTTGAACTTTGGCAAAAAAATCGCGCTCTTGTCGTCCGGCGGCGGCACTTTTGGCTGGACGGGAGTCGGTAATTCTTTCGGCTGCGGCTCGGTCTGATAAAGCCCTTTCGTAGTGTCCACCACGCGATTCGTCGTCACTACGTCAGGCTTGGGCAAGGGAATCGCCGGAACACTGCCAACCAAATTCACGTTGATCGTTCCCTGGCCGCCCGCGCCGCCCCACACTTCGCCGTGATGCGAAAAAATCGTGGAAGAAATCAGCGCGCCGAAGAAAAAGACGTGAAAGATCACCGAATAGCCCAGTGGGCCTTTGAGGTTCTCCGCGGATTGGCGTGGAAAGCTTAGCTCCATCTCACTGCGTGCGAGGCTCGCCGCTCAGAGGTTTCGTCACCACACTAATATTATTGATGCCTGATTGCTTCAATGTGTCCATCACCAACGCCCACGTTGCAAAAGGCACTTCTGAATCGCACCGCACATAAACCGGCGTATGTTGCACGTCCTTATCCATCGCCAGCACTCGTTGCCCCAGCGCGTGGATGTTCACCGGCTCCTTGCCGATGTAAAGCCGCTGCGCGCGGTCAATGCTGATCACGATGCGCGCCTGCGTTATCGCCTTCACAGTTTTTGTCTTCGGCAATTCCACCTGAATTCCCGATTCGATCAGCGGTGCCGTGATCATGAAGATCACCAGCAGCACCAGCATCACGTCAACGAACGGAACGATGTTAATTTCCGAAAGCGTCGTGCCGGCTTGTCTTTGGATTTGCGCCATTGCGGCTCAGCTGTACAGCGTTTCAATCTTGCTCACAAATTCCGTGGCGAAATTGTCCATCCGCAACGCAAAATCGCGTATGCGATGCAGATAAATATTATAAGCGATGACTGCCGGGATGGCGGTGAAAAGTCCCGCGGCCGTGGTAATCAGAGCGTCCGCAATTCCGGGCGCTACGGCTTGCAGGCTGGCTTGCCCCACTTCGCTTAGCCCCGCGAACGCGTCCATCACTCCCCATACCGTGCCGAACAATCCAATGAAAGTTGAGATCGAGCCAATGGTGGCGAGCCACGGCATCCAGCTTTCCATGGCGCGCACTTCGTCGGCGGAGGCGAGTTGCATTTCCACCAGCACCGCGCGCGGATTCTTCAATTTACCCGGATGAGGATTTCCACCCGCCAGTTGTCCTTCGAGCTCGCGATACCCCGCATCGTAAACGTTGACGAATGGCGATCCGCTCGATCCAGCGCGCAGCGTATTGGGATCCGGCAGCCCGCGTCCCGTGCGAAACAACTGCATAAAGCGTTTTGTGCGCGGCTCAAGCGTCCCGAACATGCGGTATTTTTGCAGGATGATGGCCCAGGAAAACAGCGAAAGAAAAAGCAATATTAAGAGGACGACTCGCGCTACCCAGCCCGTTTGCAGGAAGATGGCGCCGAGGCGTCCGGCGAAAATCACGAAAGCGGCGTACGAAATGTTTTTCTCCCCAGAGGAAGCATCCTCAAAATCCCCAAAATTCACCGTAGCATACGCAATAGGATGGGTCAAACGCTTACGTCGTCACGCGATATTTAGTTTGGTGCACAAAACGACACATCCGCTCCGCGCATTTGTGTAGCTCACGGCGTTTTTGCCTCGCCGCTGACTTAATGACGCGATATTTTGCTTCTGCCCTCGTAGGTGCGGGGTTCACCCCGCCCGAGGCGCGCGCGCGTCCGCGCGTCGTGCACATTTCGTGTAGCTCAGGCATGCCCTGAGAGCGAGCGAAGGGTCCCATTCACCCTGACAGCGAAAGGGCCGAGCGCTCTTTGCTCAGCTTATGTAGCTCAGGTCCCGCCGAGCGTTTTTTGCTCGGCTGACCTGAGGTTTTCCTTCTGCTGTGCTAAACTTCGAAACGACCATGGCCGCCCGCATCGACATCCCTCTCGAATCGCTATTCGCCAAGCCCGCGATCGCTCCCGTAACGCGCGTGCACCCGCATTCCGGCCGCTCCTTCTACATCGAGACCTTCGGATGCCAGATGAATGTCCACGACTCGGAGAAGGTCACTGGCGTGCTCCTCGCCCGCGGATACCAGCAAGTGGATTCGCCCGCCGCCGCTGATTTCGTCTTCTACAATACGTGCAGCATTCGCGAGAAGGCTGCGCAAAAAGTTTTTTCGCGCCTCGGAGATTTTCGCGGCGCGCTCGGCGAAGAAAAAATCGTCGGCGTTCTCGGCTGCCTGGCGCAACAGGAAGGGGAGAAGATTTTTCGCCGCGCGCCGTGGGTGCGCATGGTCTGTGGTTCCGCAAGTTATCGAAAATTGCCAGAAATGCTCGCGGAGTTGGAAGCGGGCGGCCGCCGCGTCACCGGCCTCGACCTCGACACGCAGGAAACATTCGAAACCGAAATCACATCTCGCGATAATCCATTTCGCGCGTACCTGACAATCATCGAGGGCTGCGATTACGCTTGCTCGTATTGCGTCGTGCCTCACACGCGCGGTCCGCAACGCAGCCGCGCCAGCGCCTCGGTTCTCGACGAAGTCCGGCGCCTTGTCGACGACGGTTACACCGAAGTCCAACTCCTCGGCCAGACGGTCAACTCGTATCGCGATCCCTCGCCGCGGCATCTGAGTTTCGTCGAACTGCTCCGCTCCGTCGCCGCAGTCCCCGGAATTCGCCGCGTCCGCTTTATGACTTCGCATCCCAACGATTTCACGCGCGAGATCGTCGAGGCCATCGACGCCACGCCCGCGCTCTGCGATCACATTCATCTGCCCGTGCAATCCGGCTCGACGCGCATCCTCAAACAAATGCTGCGCACGTATTCGCGCGACGAGTATCTCGAAAAAATCGCCTGGATTCGCTCCGCGCGGCGGCCCATCAGCCTGACCACGGACATCATCGTCGGATTCCCCGGCGAAACCGCAAATGATTTTGCCGATTCGCTCTCGCTGCTCGACGAAGTCGCCTACGACGGCGTGTTTTCCTTCACATACTCGCCGCGTCCAAATACATCCGCGAAGGATATGCCGGATGCTGTCCCCGACGCCGAGAAAGGCCGCAGGCTCGCGATCATTCAGCAGCGCCAGCGCGAAATCCAGACAGCGCGCAATCAATCGCTGGTGCGCCAGCGTTTTGAAGTCCTCGTTGACGGCCATCACGAATCCCGCGGGCAGTGGTCCGGGCGCACATCTTGCAACCGAATTGTAAATTTCACTTCGCACGAGCAAAATCTTCTGGGACAATACCGTTGCGTGCAAATCATCGCCGCGGGACCAAACAGCCTCGTCGGTGTGCAAGTCGAATGAGTGACCTGCGGGAGGGCCCTATGGAACGCGAAGTCAAAATCCGTGGGTTGATGATGGATCCGGTCACGAACATGCCCGTGGTCGTGCTGCGCGCCATCCAAGGCTCGGGCACGCTCCCCATCTGGGTCGGCATTTACGAAGCCAACGCCATCGCCCTCGAAATCGAGAAAGTGCAAACGCCGCGTCCCATGACGCACGATCTTCTCAAAAATGTTCTGATGGGATTGAATGTACACGTCCAGAAAGTTGTCGTCAGCGATCTGAAGGACGACACTTTCTACGCCGTGATTTGGATGGAGCGCGACGGACAAACCATGTCGCTCGATTCGCGCCCCAGCGACGCCCTTGCGCTCGCGCTGCGCCTCGATTGCCCCATTTTCGTCGACGAGGAAGTTTTCAAGTCCTCGAAAATCTCGAGCACCGCCACGGAAAAAACCTCCAATGAGGATTTGCGCCGCTGGCTCGAAAATCTGAACGACGAAGACCTGGGCCGTTATAAGATGTAGGCCTAGCTGTAGGGGCGGCTTTACGCCGCCCGCCTTTTCCTTGAGTTCTTGCAAACTGCATGCAGTGGAAATGAAACGAAGTAACTTTTTCCAACAGGCCGTTAGTGGTAAAGTAGGTTCTCCCCAGCAGATAAACGGCGGCCTCCTCCCGCCGAGAGAAAAATAACTTTTTGCTTGTGCCATTTTTTGCTTGCGCACCGCGGGCAGTCTCGGTACATTTGGCCTACTTATTGTGGGCTTCGGGCAGGCCAGCCTATATGTAGGCCTGCTGTTGCCGAAGGAGTGGCGGCGCTATTGACGCGTGTCCTGGCGATTGCTAATCAGAAGGGCGGCGTAGGGAAGACGACGACCGCGATCAACCTCGCGGCGGCTCTTGCGCTGCGCAAGAAGAAAACTCTACTCATCGACCTCGATCCACAATCCAACGCCACCATCGCTTTTCTCGATCAAGCCGATGTGCAAGTTTCCATGTTCGACGTTTTCGGCGACCATGCGCCGGAGATGGCCAAGGTCATCAAGCCTACCAAGGACCCGAATCTATTCTTAGCTCCCGCGAAGCTCTCGCTCGCGCGCCTGGAGCAGCAACTCGCCGGCGCGTTTGACGCCCCCTATAAATTGAAGGACGCCCTCGCGCCCATCTTGAAGGATTTCGACTTCATCGTGATGGATACGCCGCCGGCGCTCGGCATCTTGACGGTCAACGCGCTGGTCGCCGCAACTCACTTAATCGTGCCCATCCAGGCGGCCTATTTCGCCATTGAAGGAACCGACGATCTGCTGGAAACGTATGCGCGCATTCGCTCGCGTCCGAATCCCGACTTGAAAGTCCTCGGCGTGGTCATCACTCTTTTCGACCGCCGCACGAATATTTCGCGCGACACGCATGAGCAGATTCGCGCGGTCTTCGGCGAAGCGCTTTTCAAGACGCGCATCAGCAAGAACGTCCGGCTCGAGGAAAGTCCCGCATACAAGGAAACGATTTTTGCGTTTGCGCCGAAATCCACCGGCGCGGAAGAATATAAGAAGCTCTCTCAGGAGGTCATCCAACGTGTCGAA
This sequence comes from Candidatus Acidiferrales bacterium, assembly GCA_035933575.1. Lineage (GTDB taxonomy): Bacteria > Acidobacteriota > Terriglobia > Acidiferrales > UBA7541 > DAHUXN01. Next base: position 6,886 of record DASYYR010000038.1, read on the forward strand.
GCGGATCGGGTTACCCGTCACACTCAAGATGCGGCATGACGCGCACTACGTAGAAACGCTGACCAGTTTCAGCGGCGCGTCGATTGGCCGCATGATCCCCATTGATAAAGTGCATCCGAACCCCGACCAGCCGCGCAAAGCGCTCGGCGATTTGTCGGAACTGGTTCAGTCCGTGCGGGAAAAGGGTGTGCTCGAACCGCTTCTCGTGCGCTACATGCCGCGCGAAGACGCCTATTACATTATTTCCGGCGAGCGGCGTTACCACGCATCGCGCGCCGCGGGACTCCGCGAAGTGCCCTGCATCGAAAAAATCGCCGACGACGCGGAAACACTCGAACTCGCCTTAATCGAAAATCTTCAGCGCAAGGATTTGACTGCTTTCGAAGAAGCCGACGGCCTTTTCCGCCTCGCCGAGCAATTCGATTACACGCATGACGACATCGCCAAGAAAATCGGCCGCGCGCGCTCGTCTGTGACGGAAACGCTTTCGATTCGCATGATTCCCGACGCCGTTCGCCGCTTGTGCATCGAGAAGGGCGTAACTTCGAAATCGCTTTTGTTGCAAGTCGCGCGGCAGCCGAATGAAAAGAAAATGCACGAAATCGTGATGCAGATCGCGCAAAGTGGCTTGACGCGCGATGAAGCTCGCCGCGTCCGGCAAGAAGAAAAAGACGCCGACACACGTCCGCGGCCCTTCGTCTTCGACTATCATTCGCCGGATTCCGCGTACCACTTCCGCATCCAGTTCCGCCGCAGCCAAATCTCGCGCGACGATCTGATTCGCTCGCTTCGCGAAATCCTCTCCGAACTGGAGGCTGGCTCCATCTCCTCCTCCGCCGCCTGACACGCACATTTCGCGTGTCATCCTGAGGAGCGCTTTTCCGCGACCAAGGATCTGCCGTTGTCCTTTTTGGAGTACGCCGACTGCCGGCCGCGGGCAGGGCTCGACGCCGCCTTGCAGTGGCTCAGGCTTTTGCGGGTGCCCCATCCTGAGCGTTGTTCGCGAAGGGTGGGGGTTTTGCCTTCGTAGGGGCGGGGCTTGCCCCGCCCGCTTGTCCTGAGTGTCTTGGCGAAGGGCGCGTTGTTTGCGAACGGTGGGGTTTTTGCCTGCGCGTGGCCTAGGGCTTGGCTTTTGCTTATGCATTTGCCTCTGTAAGGCCCGGCTATTGTCGGGCCGCGCTTGGCGAGCCGCGCGTCCCCTCTTTGCCTTAGCGTTGGCCTTTGCGGGTGCCCCATGCTCGTTTTGTGAGCGTGGGCTTTTCCCTTCGCAGGGGCGGGGCTTGCCCCGCCCGCGCGACGCACCGCATCGCATTTTTGGTTTCGTAGGGGCGCCGCTTGCTGCGCCCAATTTTATGGCTTCTCTTGATTCCGAAATCGACGCTGCGCTCCAGGCCAAGGATCCGATCCATGCTCGTTTTGTGAGCGTGGGGCTTTTCCGTTTTGCCTTTAGGTAGGTGGCACAGGCTTCAGCCGCAGTCACATGAGGCCGTCAAGAGTTGAATTTTCCTCCCGAAACGTCGCACACTAGGAAGATGTCAATCACGTACGATCTGATCTGCATCGGTGCCGGACCAACCGGACTCGCCTCCGCCATCGAAGCCAAGCGCGCCGGCCTTCGTCCGCTGGTCATCGACAAAGGCTGCCTCTGCAATTCGCTCTATCACTATCCCACCAACATGCAATTTTTCACCACGCCCGAGCGCATGGAAATCGGCGACTTGCCCATGACCACCGTCGGCGGCAAGCCCACGCGCGCCGAAGCTCTGAAATATTATCGCCGCGCGGTCGAGCACTATGCCATCGACGTTCGCCTGTACGAAAAAGTCGAGGGAATCAGCGGGCACGATGGCGCATTCGTCGTCGATTCGCGTGAAACCGATGGAACGAGGCATCACCATCATGCGCGCAAAATCGTTCTCGCGACGGGCTATTACGACTTGCCGAATTTCCTGAACGTCCCGGGCGAAGATTTGCCGCACGTCTCGCATTACTATCGCGACGCGCATCCCCTGTGGGAGAAAGATGTCGTTGTCATCGGCGCGAAAAATTCTGCCGCGGAAACGGCGCTGGATTTGTTTCGCTCCGGCGCCAAAGTCACGCTCGTGCATCGCGGTGCCGAGCTAGGGAGAAGCCTGAAATATTGGGTGCGCCCGGACATCGAGAATCGCATTCGTTCCGGCGAAATTCGCGCGCTCTTTCAAACGCGTGTCGTCCGGTTCGAGCCCGAGTCCGTGATCCTCCAGAACGGCGGTGCCGTTCAGAACCTGCCGGCCTTTCGAGTCTTTGCGATGACCGGCTATCATCCCGATTTCTCTTTCTTGGAGAGCCTGGGAATCCACCTCGATCCCAAAACGCGCAAGCCGGATTGCGATCTGCAAACGCTCGAAAGCAACGTCCCCGGAATTTATTTGGCTGGCGTTTTGCTCGGAGGCCTCCACACCGGAGAAATTTTCATCGAGAATGGACGCTTCCACGGCCGCCAAATCATCGCCGCCATCACCGGCCAAGCCGGACCGCAAGAGCCCGCTCCCGTTTCTCCCCCCGGCGAATAAATCCGCGACTTGCGTCCTCGCTGCACGGGCAGGCGGCGCGCGTCGTCCGGCTCCTCTCCCTCCGCGTACGCGCTCCCAAAACCAAACACATCTCCAGTTCCACACGCCGCTTCGGCCTCATGCATTTCAACCCCGCCAGGGGGTAACGATGTCCCTTTTCAATTCCACCGCCGATTTGAATTTGCGCGTCGTGGCGCTCTTTGTTAAAGTGAACGTCTATGGCATCGGTCGTTAAAGAATTCTTCCGCACTTTCGTTATTCTCTACAAGGGCTTCAAGGTGACGTTCATCACCATGTGGAAGAAGCCCACCACGGAAAATTATCCCGCCGAGCCGGTCCATTTTCAGGCGCGCTATCGCGGAATTCACGTGCTGCAACGCGACGAGAATGGCCTCGAAAAATGCGTCGCGTGTTTTTTGTGCGCCGCTGCGTGCCCCGCCAATTGCATTTACATCGAAGCCGCCGAAAACACCGCCGACAATCGCATCTCCGACGCCGACCGCTACGCCAAGGTCTACAACATCGACTATTCCCGGTGCATTTTTTGCGGCTATTGCGTCGAGGCTTGCCCCACCGACGCCATCACTCACGGGCACGGCTTTGAACTCGCTCCCTACGACATCAACGCCATGATCTATCGCAAGGAAAAACTCCTCGAACCCTGGCCCCCGCCCAAAGCCACTCCCCGCTCTTCGACCGGCGTTCCTGCCATACACCAAGCCTGACCGCGCTGACAGTTCTCTTGTCATCCTGAGCGAAGCGCATTTCGCGGAGTCGAAGGGTTCCACTCCTTCCCCCGTGCCCGCCCGCTGACAGTTTCGTCTTTGTAGCGCAGGGTTTCGTTTTTTGAAGTTCTGCGGCTTGCCTCTTTCTCGTGAAGTGAGCGTAGCCGAAGGGTCGCCGCGCGTTAGACGCGTCCTTTGCCTTTACGTTGTCATCCCGAACCCAGCCCGCTGCTTTTGCGGGATGGCGGTGAGGGACCTGTTTTCTCTTTGCCTTCGCTTGCGTCGCCTCCCTCCACGCGTCCTGAGTCTTTCGCCGAACGGTCGCCGTCCGCTGAGTCCTTTCCAATCGTTCCGCCCCCGCCCATGTCATTCCGAACCGGCCGCATTCCGGCCGGGTGAGGAATCTGCTGTTGTCTTTGGGTCTTTTGCTGCAATCCCGCTTGCCCTGAGCTAGCTTTGCCAAGGGCCCCCGCGCCTTAGACGCGTCCTTCGCCTTTACGTTGTCATCCCGAACCCAGCCGCGCCTTTTGCGGATGGCGGTGAGGGACCTGCTTTTTCTTCGCACTCCCTTCCTTCACCCTTTTTTCCGATGCATTTCCGGCCACAATTTCTCTGACAAGTCCTCCCACGTCGAGTTTTCCCGCTCGATCAGCCACAGCTTCTTCTCCCGCCGCCAACCCTTTATCTCCTTCTCCCGCGCAATCGCCGCGCGGATGTCCCCAAGAATCTCGAAATGCACCAGCCGGAAAATTTTGTATTGCTTGGTGAATCCTGGCACCGCGCCTTCGCGATGCTCATTCACTCTCCGCTGGAGGTCATTCGTGACGCCCGTGTACAACCGGCGCGACCGGCTCGCCACAATGTAAACGTAGTACGTTCCGCTCATCTCAAAATCGGAGAAGCAGGTCCCTCACCGCCATTCGCCAAAAAACGGGCGACTGGGTTCGGGATGACATCATAAGACAAAAACACAAATCTACCTTTTTCGCGTTGTCATCGCGAGGCCGACTCCGCATCTCAGGAGACGGCGCCGAGGGACCTGCTTTGGCTCTTGCCTTTGTTTTCACTCCCGTTATCCCACCTATTCACCCTGAGGCTTGCCCGCCTGGGCGGGAACGCCCTTGCCTTTGCCTGTCATCCGGAACTTAGCGCGCGTTGCTGGCGCGATGGCGGTGAGGGACTTGCTGTTCTTGTTTGCTGGTGCCTGTGCCTTTTGTTGTCATCCCGAACCCATCCGCGCTTTGCGCGGATGGTGTGAGGGACCTGCTTTGGTTTATGCCTTTGTTTTTTTACGCTGTCATCCCGAGGCCGGCTCCGCACCTCAGGAGACGGCGCCGAGGGACCTGCTTTGGCTCTTGCCTTTGTTTTCACTCCCGTTATCCCACCTATTCACCCTGAGGCTTGCCCGCCTGGGCGGGAACGCCCTTGCCTTTGCCTGTCATCCCGAACCCGTCCCACCGCCTTTGCGGGATGGTGTGAGGGATCTGCTGTCTTCCTGATAGCGCACAAGCACACAACTTCCCGCGTACTATACCAATTTTATTCCTTGACTGTCACCTAACTCTCTGGTATACATAACTCCTCGGCTGGAGGGCCAGCCACACAATTCGTAAGAGAGGTGCAGGGCCGCGGAGACGCGGCCTTTTTGCGTTTATGGAGCTTTTTTATCGCAAGCCCATCACTCGCCTGCCTCGCCGTAGCCTTGGCGAAGGCGGGTCGCCCCTCTCCGCCCGGGAATAAATCACCACAAATCCATTCACCCAAAGGAGATACACCAGCCATGCCTCGGATGCCCCAAGAAGACAAGTCCTACCAGATCATCATCGACCCCGGACTCGCCGAAGCCCTCGCCAGCCGCGATAAGGCTCTCAACGCCGACCGAATCGCCGCCGGCCTGCCGCCTTTCCAGCACAAATCCCCGTTCACCACTCAAGCCCAGATCGACAAGGAAAAAAAGAACGCCCGCCGCCGCCAAAAACGCGCCCGCGCCCACGATACCGCTGCGGCCAAAGCCCAAATCGCCGCTCGTTGCCAGTCCAATCCTTCCTTCGAGCGCCACGCCCGCAAATGCGCCATCTGCAATCATCCGGACTGCGATTCCATCGAGTCCGACTTCGTCAATTGGCGCTCTGAAACCACCATCACCCTCAATTATCAGCTCCCCTCGCGCTCCTCTGTTTACCGTCACGCTGCCGCTGCCGGGCTCCTCGAACGCCGCCGCGGCAATCTTCGTGGCGTCTGCGAACGTATCATCGAGCGCGTCGACCAAGCTCCGTCCAGCGGCATGGCTGTCCTTCGCGCCCTTCGGATCTATTCTCAGATCACCGAAGACGGCCACTGGGTCGACCCACCGAAGCACTCCCTCGTTACCCACGTCCACGTCACCGAACACGCGACCACTGTAGGGGCGGGTTTATCCCGCCCGCAAAACGGTTTAGCGCCGGAGCCTTTATCCTGTCATTCCGAACCCAGCGCGCTGCCCTTGCGCGATGGCGGTGAGGAACCTGCTGTTCACGATGAGCCGCCGAGTGGCTCAGGGCCGACGGCGGGTGCCCCGTCGTCTGCGCCTTCCGTAGAGGGTGGGATCATAGCCTCCACGAGTTGTCATTCCGAACCCAGCACGCCGCCACTCGCTCCGACCTCCCCATGTCATCCCGAACCCATCCGCGCATCGCGCGGGTGGTGTGAGGGGTCTGCTGTTCACGATGAGCCGCCGAGTGGCTCAGCGCTGTCAGCCAATCGAAGCGTCCCCGATCTCGACTATGTGCCCCATTGGGCTCGCGGCCTCTATTCGGACACGCGCGGAACTCACACGTCCGCGCAAAATGCGTCTCCAATCGCTCCTAACGCAAACGGTGCCAATGACTTGAACGCTTCGCGCACCCCTGAAATTCTAATCGGTACACAAAACGCCAGTCGCGAAAAGCCAACTCACAGAAAACGCGGAGGATAGGAGTTTCTAATCGGGACTAAAATGCGCCTTTTCCAGACGAGAACGAATTACGGAGCGAATCGCCGAGCACTGATAGCTTCCTCCGAGTTACAGGAAGAGAGATGGGGATTGCTAGCCACTAGAAGCCATCTCATAAACAGCCTTGGTCAGGGCACGGCTTCAGCCGTGCCCAAAAGGCCGGAAAATTCAGGGGTTTTAACCCCTGAGGTCGGCACGACACTCGGTCAAGGCATTTATGAGATAGGTTCTAGCCACTCGCCACTAGCCACTGCCTTTCTTCTTTCGCGCTGCCTCGATTGGGGCGGCGGGTTCGGTCATGCGGTAGGGGTCGAGGATCTCTTTCATCAGCTTCGGGTCGAGCAGCTTGCGTTCGAGCGCGATTTCGGTGACGGTCTTGCCGGTTTTCACGCTTTCCTTGGCAATCTCCGCCGCAGCCGCATAACCGATGTAAGGATTCAGCGCCGCCGCGATGGAAACCGTCGCGTTGGCGTAGTAGCGGCAGCGTTCCTCGTTGGCCTTGATTCCGTCAACGCACTTTTCGGCAAGCACGCGCATTGTGTTCTTCAGAATTTCGGCGGAGTGCAGAACGTTCCACGCCATCGTCGGCATCATCACGTTCAATTCCAATTGCCCGGCCTGCACGGCGAGCGCCGTCGCCACGTCCGCGCCAACCGTTTGAAACCCGACCATCGCGGTCAGTTCGGCCATTACTGGATTTACTTTCCCCGGCATGATCGAAGATCCCGGCTGCAGCGCAGGCAACAATATTTCCGCAAGCCCTGTGTTGGGTCCGCTCGAAAGCAAGCGCAGATCGTTCGATATGCGAATCAGTTCAAGCGCCAGGTTTCGCAAAGCGCTCGAAGCCGTGGACATTGCGAGAGTCGATTGCATCGCGTAGCGCAGATCTTCCGCGGGAATAAGTTTTTGCGCGGAGATTTTGCTCAGCTTTGCGACAACCAGCTTTTGATATTTTGGATGCGTATTCACGCCGGTGCCGACCGCGGAGCCTCCCAGGCCAACTTCTCGCAGCAAAACCTGTGCGCCGCGGATGACTTCTGCCGCGCGATTTATCGCCGTCGCATAGGCGCGAAACTCCTGTCCCAGGCGAATCGGAACTGCGTCCATCATGTGCGTCCGGCCGGATTTCAGAATGCGGTCGAATTCCTTGCCCTTGTGCGACAACGAATCTTCCAGCTTGCCGCAGGCTTTCAAAACTTCATCAAGCAAAAGCAGGGAAGCGAGGCGCATCGCCGTCGGGAAAACATCGTTCGTGGATTGCCCGAAGTTGACGTGATCGTTCGGATGGCACACAGAATAGTCGCCGCGCTTGCCGTCGAGAAACTCAATCGCGCCGTTTGCAATCACTTCATTCGCGTTCATGTGAAACGAAACGCCGGCGCCCGCTTGATACACGTCAACAACGAATTGATCGTTCAACTTTCCGGAAATGACTTCGTCTGCGGCGCGCACAATCGCTCGCGCGATTTGTGGCGAAACAAGGCCCAACTCTTCGTTGGCCAACGCGGCTGCTTTCTTGATGAAACCGATCGACTGAATCAGTGCGCGATGCGCGCGATAGCCGCTGATCGGGTAATTGTCGATCGCGCGCTGCGTCTGAATTCCATAATACGCATTGTCAGGCACGCCTCTCTCGCCCAGCGAGTCCTTCTCGATTCGTTCGCTCATGTACACCGCACCGCCGATCCTTTACGTCTGAATTCCGTGGTACGCGCTTTCAGGCGCGCCTCTTTCGCCCAGCGAGTCCCTCTCGATCCGTTCCTTCATCCCCAGGGCTCCTTGCTCACTGCGTCGCTTGAAATTTCCATGCAACAGAACAATTTCCCGTCGGCAACGTCTCACCGGCGCTTCACAAAAACGTCGAGTGCCTGTTGTCCGCCCGCCGAATTCACAGCGTCCCTGGAAATCTTGTACGACAGAGAAATTCTCCGTCAGCAATGTCTCAGCGTTGCTCCACAAAAAATCGAGTGCCCGTTGTCCGCCCACCGAGCAGCCAGTGCCCCTGCCGAATGGGGTCATTGCCCGTGCGGAAACAATCCATTGCCTGTCGCCAAGCGGCCATTTCCCGTGCGGAAAAAGTCCATTGCCCACGCGCCGACCACCAAAGAATACCACACACGAATCACCCTCGAGTATCGCACGCCGCGCCCGCACGCCGCACCCGCACGCCGCGCCCGGCCATGCGCCATTCGCATAATATATAGACGGCGTTTGGAGGATGTATTGGCGAGATGGAGCGGGCGCTTCGCGACGGCGGATGCGGTAACAGCGTGTGGCACAGCGGAAGAGGCCGCTCTGGCAGGACGGCCAAGCTTGCCGGAACAATGTGCGCAGCGACAGACCCGGGGCGCAGCGACAGACCCGGCGATTCGAGAGAACCAAGACATGAAAACTGGTCAAAAGGGCGCAGGGTACAAAAAAGAACAGACACACGCGACGCCGGCCGAAGCGCGGGCAGCATCAGGCAATGCGTTTGGATTTTACGAGCGCCTCCGACCTGTGGCGGAGAGCGGGAAGAGGATCGTCACAAACGGAGTCGCGAAGAACGGAAATCAAGGGGTGAGATGCGAGGTCGGGGAATTGAGTGGACGAATCGTCCGGAGCAGGAACCAGGGGCAGGGGAACCTGTTTGGAACGGAGACGACGAACAGTTTGAGGAGAGCGGAGAGTGGCCCGATGGCGCTTACGGAGAAGAATCCACTCCGAGATACGCGCCTGGATATCGGTTTCGACCCACTCGTCAATCACGTCGATCATTTGCTTTCGGAGGTTGGCTAGGTCGTTGAGGCGAGCCAGCTGAAACGACTCGAGCGAAGTCTGCGAGCATCTCGCAAGGTAGTCGAGCATGGACTTCGTAGTTTTCATGCACAGCCTCCGGTTTTCACTGAAGTGGGCCCAAGAGAAGTAGCCGACGCGTGAAAGAATACAGCATCTAGATACTCTGTCAATATAAATCAATAAGTAACGCTCTGGCATTCTAAGCGGCCATCGGCTCCGTTTATTTGGGTGCAGTGGACGGCCACGACTGGAGGAAAAGCGATGGGGCAAGCGCGTGCGGTTTCCTTGCAGGAAGAGCGGCAACGAGAGGCGCTGCGGCGTGACAAACGCGAGTACATGCGGCAGTGGCGGGCCAATCCTGGGAATCGCGCGCGGGTGGCGGCGATGCGTCAACGACAAAACGCGAAACGAAAAGTCGAGCGCTCGCGAGATGCCGGCGTGAAGGTCTGCGCGTTCTGCCGAACGCATGCGCCCGTAAAGCGGATCGAGAGGTTGATTACAACGAGCGCGGGATTCAAGGCTGTCTATGTGATGTGTTGCGCGGACTGTTTGGTATGAGCGGCGACACGACGGGACGCGACGCCGGAAGAAGTCGTGCGCGCGGGAATCGTTAGCGGAGTGAGCTGAGTTGCGAGGGAAGCACCTCAATTGCGGGATTCGCGGCGGATTGTGGGACGACGTGCACCTGGAGCGCATGGGGCCGGCCGTGTGGCTGTTCGGGTGGCTGGTGCACCGGCAGACGCGCGAGCACAACGGAGTCGGCCTTGTGCTCGGAGGCTCGCCGCTAACATACAAAATCATCAGCCAGGACACAGGAATGGCGGAGCGCACGCTGAAGCGTTGGATGGCGCGGCTGGGGCGCAGCGGGTACGTGCGCGTGAAACACACGACGTACAAGCGAATGATCATTCAGATCACGAAAGCAAAGAAGTTCGGGCCGCAGCAACTGAGATTTCCACAGGGTTCTTTTTTTGCACAGGAATCAAAAGGGCCACATCCGGCACTTGAGGGCGGGTCAAAAGGGCCAATAGCGGCCCATTCAAGGAAAGAGTATAGAGAATATAAATCTGAGAGAAATAGAAACAACTACGCGCCCTGTGGAAATCTTGCATCGGCAGGAGAACGAGCCGGGCTGCAGAACACTGCAAAACCTTTTCCTTCTAAAGAAAATACAAAAAGCCAAAGCAAATACGCAGATGGAAGGTTCATAGAAAGTCCGTCAGTAACGCCGCCCGAGAGCCGAAGCTACAACAACCGGGCCGCTCCGCGGCCGTCTGTGCCCTCGTATCGAGACTCGGACGCCTATCGGTGCTGGCAAGACGAAAGAGCATGGCGGGAAGCGAAGCTGAGGGCGGAATTGTACGTGGGCGCTGGGCCGGAGGTTCCACGCCCGCCAAAAGCCGGGAGGGAAACATGAGAGGCATGGTGCAATGCGATTTGGGGCACGGCGCGCAGCCGCCTCGGGGTTGGCGACTGGCGTGGTACGAGCCGCGCAAGCGCGTGGGCGTGTTTTTTCCCGCGCCGCTGCATTGGGTGGCGCGCGGTCTACGCGAGCTCGCTTGGCGCATGGGAGTGGCGTGGCGCGCGCCGACGCGCGAGAAGCACGACGTGTTCGATTTGCAGCGCGTGTATCGCGAAAAACAGAAATTGGCGGGCGAATATTCGCGCGGGTACTTGCAAGGTTGGCAGGAGTGCTTCGATACGTGGGTGGAGACGATCGATACGGTTAGCGATGACGATGAGATGCGAAACTGAATGAAGCGAAAGAACGAAAAACGACCCTTCGTTCCTCAGGGCAAGAAAACGAAAAGCGCGTGGCGTTTGAGTTGGGGCGACGGGGAATTTCGCGGAGGCGAATGAATATCTCTTTGGGAGTGCGAGCGATGTAACGAGAAACACAACGCGGAGCTGGAGCGCCGGGCGTGTGAGCCGGGCTTACGTCAACAGGGAACGGCAGGCAGGCAAGCGCCTGAGGCAGGCAGCGCAGTCAGCGGAGGGAACCATGAAAGCGCAGGAAATGTTTGAGGTTTGTCACGCGCGCTACCGCGGGCTGCGGGGATTTTTGGGCGGGCCTGACGGCGCGGGCGGTCACATCGCGGCGGTGGACTTGGATTCTCCTTCGGCGGGATACCAGTGGCGTCCGGATCGCGTGCGCGCCGAAATGTACGTCGCGGATTTCGAGATGATTGCGGAGCGGGCGCTGCGGCGTCCGGAATGGAAAGGGCGGCTGAAACTTTTCCGCGTGTATTTTTTGTGGGGCGTGGAGTATCGGCGGGCGATTACGCTGGTCGGCGTTGCGCCGGGGACGTTTGATTGGTGGGTGGGCGAAGTCAAAAAAACGCTGGGGCGCGAGTTCGACCGCGCAGGATTGTTTCCGCCGGGCCGCTACTTTCGCTGCCGAGGTGAATAGTTCGTGCATTAAATGCACGCCTGTTTTACCGAATTGATATGTGGCTGCGGGCGTTCATCGACCTAAGCGCATGTGGTATCATTCGCCCGAAATGGCTCTGAAAACTAAGGGATTTTTAAACGAAAGGCAGTTGAGACGTCATTTCAGTCAACACGGAGCGGACTTCGGCGCATCTAATGCTCAGGAATACCAGGATGAAGCGGATGCGTTCCTGGGAGGAACACCTCCCGCGAATGTCCATGAATGTACGCGCACGCAAGGTGATAGAATACGATATGATCCGCAAACCCAAGCTTATGGGATACTTGACAACAGGCGTATCATTCGGACGTATTACAAACCTGTTCCTTGCTCGACCCTGCCTGCCTCTATCCGAGTGCCCATGAGGCAGTCGGGCAGGTGCCATAAATATGCAGACAATTTCCTATATTTTCAATCGGAGTGCAAACGATGGTAATTGAGAATCTGTGCCCAGTGTGCGGGTATGAAATGGAAGATCCTCCCAGGGACCACAATATCTGTCCGTCTTGTGGGACAGAGTTCGGGCTACACGATAGGAATTCCTCAATTTTAGAATTACGCGCAGCTTGGATTGCAACGGGTCCAAAGTGGTGGAGCGAAACAGATCTGCAACCAGAAAACTGGAACCCTTTTATGCAGATGGTGAGGCTTACCTCAGGGTTTCTTACAGCAGTGGGTCCGGTACTAATTCAATCAGCAAGTTCTACTCAGACGGAAGTCCGGGGGTGGACTGGCTGGGAAACTGCGTGGCTGCAACCCTTAGGTAAACAATACGAAGTGGAAGCTGCGTGAAAGACCGCCCGTCGACCGTAAGCTCAAACCAGTAGAGACCTGGCTCTTGTGCCGGGAACGCCATAGGCGCTATCAAGGCGATACCACGGTCGTCATCCCCCTCGAACAAGACTGACATCGTGAGTGCTGGCATCATTTGTCCCGATGGGGAAGTGGGGGTAATCACGAGTTGCGAAGATCCTCTATGGATTCCGGATTTCATCTGAACCACAAGAGTATTCTGAATAAGCGTCGGTGGCATCGTTTCGGATGGCCCGGTTACAGTCCATCTGTCCACGACACGAATGAAGCTCGTTACACCGTCTATCTCACGTAGGACCTTCTCGCAGAAAAATGCCGCCTGAAGGTATGGACCGCCGCTGACAGCCATGCCCGACATAATACATGGTCAAAAGAAAAAGTAGTAGCCTCATTCCTCGGATTCTGCGGTCCGGGTTATGTCAGAGTCCAGCGGGAAAAGTACGGCTGGAGACTACAATTCGAGCTAGAATACGCGGGCTATGCGAGGCTCGGTTTCGACTTGGTGCGCGGGGCTTGTGGTGTTGCTTGCGCTTGGAATCGTGAGCGCGCGCAGTAGATCCAGCGCGGCGACAGACACTCGCGCTGGCGGCGCACAACACGGCGCGCTCGAAGCGGCTACACGAGCAGCGTCGGACGCGCGAGCGCGGCAGCAAGCGTCCGCAGAACTTCAGGCGCGCGCCGGGTCGGCGGCGCAGGCGCAGCAGCAATCGTCGGCGGCTCAAACACAGAAGCAATCGTCCACGGAAGCGCGGGCACACGCTGGTTCGGCGGCGAACGCGCAGACGAACGACGCGGCGGCTGAGCGGCAGGCGGTGAGCGGGCGGCGAATTGCGGCGGGGCGGGAGCCGAAACTCACGCGCGCACAAATTGGCGCGCTGCTGCGGCGGAAAATTAAGTATGTGTTTGTGCTGTATCAGGAGAACCGGTCGTTCGATTCGTACTTCGGCACGTTTCCCAACGCCGAGGGAATTTTCAGCCACCCCGCAAAAGACACTCCCGGATTTTACCAGCCACTGACGAACGTCGACGGAACGGCGGGCGTGATTCATCCTTTCCGCATCGGCCCAAAGGAATTTGCGTCGGACACGGACGACGTGGACCATTCGCATCCCGGCATCGTAGCGAAAATGAATATTGAGGACGGCGTTCCGCGGATGGATCAGTTCGCGATGGCGGAGGAGCGCAAGCATCAGAAGCCTGCCAAGGCAGCCACGGCGGCCAGCTCCGCCGAAGGGGGTAATACCGCTGCGGGGGGTAAACCGTCGCTCGCGGCGAAACAAATGGGCGAGCTGGCGATGGCTTATGAAGATTGCGACACGATTCCGTTTTTGTGGCGCTACGCGGACCGCTTCGTGCTGTTCGATCACGTCTTCCAGGAAATGACGGGGCCGTCGACGCTCGGGAACATCTCAATCATCGCGGCGCAGACGGGGCAAACGCAGTGGGCGCTGCATCCCGATGAAGCGTACAAAGACAACGGAGCGCGCGATCCGGGCGTGCCGGTGCTGAACGACAACGATCCATTTTGGGGCTCACAGCTCGATCCGACTCCGCAGGCGGACAAGATGCCCGTGAATCCGCGCGACATGAAGAACGGAGTCGAATACGGGACGGCGCTCAATTTGACGTTTGCATCGCTGCCGCTCACGTTGCTGGGCGAGGATGCGAATACGGTCGCAAAGTCCGACACGGATGCGACGCGGGATCTGGCCGACGTGCAGAACGATATTCCGTTCATCGCGAGCCACGACAAGCGGAATGTGGCGTTTGGGTGGTACGAAGAAGGCTACGGAAAAGAGCCGACGGATACGGACGACGATGATGATCCGGTGGACGCGTACGGATTGCACGCTTCGTACGTGACGCACCACAACGGCCCGCAATATTTTGGCTACGTGGCGAACAATCCGAAAATCCGCGCACAATTGCACAGCCTCCAGGATTTTTTTACCGCGCTCGACGGAACAACTCTGCCGCAAGAAGGCGGCGTTTTCTTCGTGAAGGGCGGCTCCCGGAATATATTTCATCTGAAGCCGACGGATCCCGACGCGAAAGTGCAGAAGAAGTTCCTAGGTGACGACGATCATCCGGGATATTCGGACACGCAAATCAGCGAAGCGGTGCTTGCGACGGCGATCAACAAAATCGCGGCGAGTCCGTATTGGAGCGAGAGCGCGATTATCATCACGTGGGATGATTCGGAGGGCGATTACGATCACGTGCCGCCGCCGATTCGCGCGAAGGGGCCGGACGGTTCGCCGATCAGCGACGGTCCGCGCGTTCCGCTGATTTTGATTTCGCCTTACGCGCGCGCGCATTATGTGGCGCATGCGGCGGGGAATCATGCGTCGGTGGTGAAATTCATCGACACGGTTTTCGCGCGCACGCCGCTGGCGCTGCTTCCTGACGAACAGCGGGGCCGCGCATTGGGCGAAAAAGAATTTGGCCAGAAAGAGCTCGGGCCGCAGGACGCGCTGACGCCCGGCGTTACGGATCTGACGGACGCGTTCAGTCCGTCGCGATTGCTGGGAAAATCCAAGCTTTTGCCGCCGTCGTATGCGGAGATTCCCGAAGCGCTAGTGAAGCGTCTGCCGGCGGAAGCGAAGTACGGCTGCGCGGCGCTGGGAATCGTCACGACAGACCGGCAGCAGAAAATCCGCAACGCAATTCCTCGCGATTTCAATCCCCGCCCGCTGACCAATCCCAGCCAGTAGAGATTGCCCGACGGCCTGAAGCTGTCAGGTAAAGCCCCGATTGACGGGCGTCGCCCCCGCGCCTACACCTCTTGAGGATAGGACTCGAACAGCAACCCCGCCGCCGAGACGCGTCCATCGCCGGGAAGTCGAAATGCGCTTTCGCGCTGACAGGACCGAAGACCGGGCGGCGATCAGTGTTCCTGTTTGTCTCATTCCTCCGGATAATTCACCGCACTCGGAATTTGCCCACACCGAAAACGTTAGCACGCACGGCGCCCGCGTGATGGCCAGCAAACTTTGGCAGGCGGGAAAATCGGCGCTGGTGCGCTCAGAGGAAGGCCGATTTGAGTGGACCGGGCGCGTGATTTACTGCGAACGCCTGCCAGACGGCAAATTTGCGGTGGGTCTGCAACGCTCGCGCGCGTAAGGAACACCACGGATATGCCTCGCGGGAACCCCAAGCATGGTCCCAAATCCTCGCATTTTAGGCTGTCTGGATTCGTACTATTGAAGAATCAGGCTGGTATTGATAGGATTGAGTGCGTTGAGCTACATCCCCATCCTGAAGCCGTCTAAGCGCATCCAAGTATCCGAAGGAAGTTCACGAGGGAGTTGTGATGCAAATTGAATTTCATCTCGTCGGAGTAATCAAGCGCGAAGGCGCATGGTACGTTGCCCATTGTCCGCCGCTGGATATTACTACGCAGGGAAGAACCGCGACTGAAGCCCGACATAACCTCAGAGAGGCCGCGGAACTATTTGTTATCAGTTGCATTGAGAGGGGCACGCTTGACCAGGCATTGAAAGAACTTGGTTTTGTGCCCGCGAAAAGAGCCGTGCGTCATGTGCCTGATAACGGCTTTCGAATGAGTATACCTGTCCCGTTGCGGTTCCAGAAAAATCTTCCGTGTCACGCCTGAGGGCTCTTCCATGGGGCACGCTGGTTTGCGTGTTTGAGCAAATTGGCTATCGGCGTGCCGGTCAGAAGGGTAGCCATATTAAAATGGAGAAACCTGGGGTAGTGCGGCCTCTCATCATACCTCGCTACGATGAAGTCGGAGTGGACATCGTGCTCAATCTGATCCGGACGGCAGGAATCACAAGAGAAGCGTTTTTTGCCTTGCTCGAGCGTTGCTGATTCGGGGCTAAGCCAATACGAACTTGCGGGGCGGGTTTGCGGGCGGTGGGCGAAAGAGCTATAATGCACACATATCGAGTGGCGGTGGCGCAGGAAGCTGCTGTTTACAAAATGCCGGAGGCAAATTTAGCGCCGGCAAGCAACAAAGGCCAGGAAATCGGTCCTTGACGATGACTTGGTGATGATTTAAGGCCCGATCCGGTCGTCGAAGGGACCGCAGTACACTTACTAAACAAAGCGCACGCCGCCTGAAGCGAATTTTTAGGGAGCGGCGAGATGCTGGCTGAAAACCTCGCTAAGAAAACTATCCCGCTAAAATCCTGCACTCGCCGCGGTATGGCGTGGAGTGTTTGTGGGCCGAACCATTCCTTCACGCCACGTTCAGAGCCACGAGTCCCTGCTGAAGCTGCGACTACGGAGAGGCAACGGGATAACAAAAGTGTGCAATTTTGGACAGAAATATCTCCGTTGATTCTTTTAGATTAAATATGCGGACTGGGGAGGGGACGCTGAACAGTGAATGAAGCGAAGGCGAAGAGCAAATCGAAAGGCAGCGGTAAACGAAACGGACGCCGGAAGTCTTTTCGCGATCCGCTGACGCTTTTGGACGCGGCGGGACTTGGGCGCAAGGCGGAAGCGCGCCGGAAGCGCGACGTGATTTTCTCGGAAGGCGAGCCATCGAAGAATGTGTATTACATTCGCGACGGCAGCGTGAAGTTGTCGGTGACGTCGAAGGAAGGGAAGGAAGCGGTGGTCGGAATCCTGGGGCCGACGGATTTTTTTGGCGAGGATGGAATCGCGGGGACGAAAGTGTGCATGTCGACAGCAACCGCGACGACCGACTGCGACCTGGTGCGAATCGATAACAAGCGCATGGCTCAAGTGCTCCACGGAGATCGCGATTTCTCCGATTTCTTTATGAGCTACCTGTTGACGCGGAAAGCGCGCGTCGAAGCGGACCTGGTCGACCAGTTATTTAATTCGAGCG
>DASYYR010000056.1:0-16913 GCA_035933575.1 Candidatus Acidiferrales bacterium
GAGCGCATCAGCGCCACCGGATGCGTGGTGAAGGACCTCAACGTGGGCTTGCTCGATTTTCCCGCGCGGCTGAATGACGAAGACATTTATTTTTGCTGGCGCGTCGGCGAAGACCGCATCCGTTTTTATCACCGGCAGGATGAAGGGTTCGCCGGGCGCAGGCCCATCGACCCGCGCGATGCCGATTATCGCAATCCGATTCAGTAACGCCGCGGCGGCTGTGTCGAATTTCTGACGCGCGACGTTTTCCTGCCTGAAAGGAATTTGTGAACGAAGCCTCGGCAAACCGTTTAAAGTATTCCGCCAGCCCCTATCTGCGCTCGGCGGCGCATCAGCCTGTGGATTGGCACGAGTGGGGCGAAGCAGCGTTTGCAAAAGCGCGCGCGGAAGCAAAGCCGATTCTTCTCGATATTGGCGCGGTCTGGTGCCATTGGTGCCATGTGATCGATCGCGAGAGCTACGAAAATCCCGAGATCGCGGCCTTGATCAATCAATTTTATGTGGCCGTCAAAGTGGATCGCGACGAACGCCCGGACGTCGATTCCCGTTATCAAGCAGCCATTAGCTCGATTTCGGGCCAGGGCGGCTGGCCGCTCACTGCGTTTCTTACGCCAGAGGGCAAGCCGTTTTTCGGCGGCACTTATTTCCCGCCGGAAGACGCGATGGGCCGGCCGGGTTTCAAGCGCATCCTGGTCGCCGTGGCGGAGGCGTTTCGCGCAAAGCGAAGCGAAATCGACAGCTCGGCCGTGGCGCTCGAAGACGCTGTGCGCCAGGCGGAGAGTTTTACAAATGCGCGTGGTGCATTTGACCCGGCGATCGTGCAGGCAATGTGCGCATCGATCATCGGCAATTTCGATTCGCGCAATGGCGGCTTTGGACAAGCGCCGAAATTTCCGCATCCCGCGGCCATCGATTTGCTCCTCGATCTTGGCCAGACGTCGCGCGATTCCAATCTGCTATATATCGCGAATCGGACACTGGCGAAGATGGCTCTTGGCGGCGTTTACGATCAGCTTGGCGGCGGATTTCATCGCTATTCCGTCGATGAACGCTGGCTTGTGCCGCACTTCGAGAAAATGTCTTACGATAATTCTGAGTTGCTGAAGAATTATCTCCACGGGTTTCAGGTCGCGAATGCGCCGGGCGCCGCGGATGCCGCGCTGACGCCACTTTTTCGCGAGACCGCCGAAGGAATCATTGGTTGGGTGTTTGACACGCTGAGTGATCGCGAGCGCGGCGGTTTTTTCGCGAGCCAGGATGCCGACATTTCGCTCGATGACGACGGCGATTATTTCACCTGGACGGTGGACGAGTTGCGCGCGTCGCTCTCCCCCGAAGAAGCCAGTGTGTTGGAGGAATACTACGATGTCGGGCCAGTGGGCGAGATGCACCACAACCCAACGAAGAATGTTTTGTGGGTCGCCAGCACTGTGGAAGATGTAGCGAGACGGCGCGGAATAAGCGAAAGCGACGCGCGGCTCGCGATCGCCCATGCAAAGAGCGAATTGCTTGCTGCGCGCCGGAAGCGTACCGTGCCCGCCGTGGACAAAACCATCTATGTAAGCTGGAACGCAATGTTCGTTTCCGCGTTTCTCGAAGCAGCTCGCGTGCTCGCACGCGATGATTGCCGGCAATTTGCGCTGAAGACGCTCGACCGCATTCTTGCCGATGCGTGGAACGAAGAAAAAGGTTTCCACCATCGCGTTGGTGGGCCGCTCGTGACGGGTTTGCTCGATGATCAGATTTTTGCGGCGCTGGCGCTTCTCGATGCGTATGAAGCCACGCTCGACAAACGTTATTTCGCCGCAGCCGAACGTGCGATGCAGCTGGCCATCGAGAAATATGGCGACGCGGAAGGCGGCGGCTTCTTCGATCGCGCTTCGGATGCGCCGCCGATGGGTGGGCTCGACGTTCGCCGCAAAGCGTTTCAGGATTCGCCCACGCCGAGCACCAACTCTGCGGCCGCGATTGTGCTCGCGCGGCTTTACGGTTTCACGGGCAACGAGCTCTATCGCGAATGGGCCCAACGCACACTCGAAGCGTTCGCCGCGCTCGCACCGCAATTTGGCCTTTACGCCGCGACGTACGGGCTTGCGGCGCTGTTGCATTCGCGGCACACATCACAAATTGTGGTCACGGGCGCCACGGGCGATGCGAAAGCCGCGGCGCTCCAAGCGGCGGCGAATTCCGTGTATCGCTTCGGCAAAGCGGTGCTGCGCGTCACTCCGGAAAGTGCAGCCGCGGATGTGCTTGCGCCTGCGTTGAAAGAAACGATCCTGCATCTCGACGCGAGCGCCGCGCAAGCGTTCGTCTGCGTGGAAACTTCGTGCCACCCGCCCGTGAGCGCGCCCGCGAAGCTAATTGAGTTGTTGACAGGTTCGACCCTGCAAGCAGCGGCACAGTAAGGTTTCCGGACGAGGTCCGAAACTCTATGACGCCGACGCTCGAAACATCGCGTCTCTTCCTGCGTCCCCTCGAACTCGCTGATGCTGCGCAGATTCAAATTCTCTTTCCGCACTGGGAGATCGTGCGCTATCTGCGGAACGCGATTCCCTGGCCGTATCCAGCCGATGGCGCATTGCAATACGTCCGCGATATGGCCTTACCGGCTATCGCGCGCGGCGAAGCGTGGCACTGGACCTTGCGATTGAAGACCGAGCCGGAGCAAGTGGTCGGATTCATCAGTTTGATAAAAGGCGAAACCGAGAATCGTGGCTTCTGGATGAGCCCGCCGTGGCAAGGGCGCGGCCTGATGAGCGAAGCGTGCGACGCGGTGACGGACTATTGGTTCAACGTGCTGAAATTTCCTGCTCTGCGTGTGCCGAAGGCGGTTGCGAATCGGGCGTCACGCCGTATCTCCGAAAAACAGGGCATGCGCGTCGTTTTAACGGAAGAGCGTGACTACGTTGGCGGCCGTTTCGCGACAGAGGTTTGGGAAATCACCGCCGAGGAATGGCGCACGCGACGGCGACCGGCCGTTCGATGAAGGCGTGATTCTAGGCGATGCTGTGTATGAGTTGCCGACGGTACGACGCGATGCGATAATGGCGCTCATCAATACAGTTGAGCCAGTTTGACGTGGGAGTTTTTTGCTGCGGCGGGGAGAGAAAATCATGGCGTTAAGAGATGCATGGATTGAGAAACGGCTGCAAACAGCGGGCGTGAATGGAAGCCGAAACGTCTCGCAGATGCATTATGCGCGGCTTGGCATCATCACCGAGGAAATGGAATACGTCGCGAAGCGCGAGAAAATCGCGCCCGAATTAGTGCGCAGTGAGGTAGCCCGCGGCCGCGCCATCATTCCCGCGAATATCCATCACAAGAATCTCGAACCAATGGGCATCGGCGTCGCGTTCAAGTGCAAGATCAATGCCAATATCGGAAATTCCGCCACAACCTCGAAGATCGAAGACGAGCTCGAAAAACTGCATCGCTCCGTGCACTACGGCTCGGACACGGTGATGGATCTTTCCACTGGCGGAGACATCCCCACGATTCGCAAAGCCATCATCAACGCGTCGCCTGTGCCCATTGGTACCGTGCCGATTTACGAAGCATTGTCGCGCGTTCGTCGCACGGAAGACTTGACGATCCAGCTGATGCTCGAAGTCATCGAAGAGCAAGCCGAGCAGGGCGTCGATTACATGACCATCCACGCGGGCGTGCTGCGCGAATTTCTTCCACTGGTGCGCAACCGCATCACGGGAATCGTCAGCCGCGGCGGCGCTTTACTCGCCGTCTGGATGAGTCATCACAAGAAGCAAAATTTCCTTTACGAGCATTTCGACGAGATCTGCAAAATTTTTAAGAAACACGACGTCAGCTTTTCGCTGGGCGACGGGCTGCGTCCTGGCTCGCTCGCCGACGCCAGCGACGAAGCGCAATTCGCCGAGTTGAAAGTGTTAGGCGAGTTGACGACGAAGGCCTGGCAACACGACGTGCAGGTGATGATCGAAGGCCCGGGGCACATCCCCATGGATCAAATCGAGCTCCAGGTGAGAAAAGAAAACGAGATGTGCCACGAAGCGCCGTTTTACACGCTCGGGCCGCTCGTCACGGACATTGCCCCCGGCTACGACCACATCACCAGTGCGATTGGCGCGGCAATGATTGGCTGGCACGGCGCGTCGATGCTCTGTTACGTCACGCCGAAAGAACATCTCGGTCTGCCGAATGCCGATGATGTCCGCCAGGGCGTGATTGCCTATAAGATCGCGGCGCACGCCGCGGATGTGGCGCGGCATCGTCCCGGCGCTCGCGATCGCGACGACGCGCTCAGCTATGCGCGATTTTTGTTTGACTGGAATAAGCAGTTTGACCTTTCGCTTGATCCAGAGACAGCGCGTGCGATGCATGACGAAACGCTCCCCGACGATTTTTACAAAGACGCTAAGTTCTGCTCGATGTGCGGCCCCAAATTCTGCTCGATGAACCAGACGCAAATTGCCGAAGCGAACGACGGCCTGGATCAGCAAGGTCGGCAGGAGAAATTCGTGAAGCTCCTGGCAAAGGTCGAGAATTAGCGCCAATTACGGTGGAACTTTTGCGTGTGCCATTGCGTAACTTCAGCTAGAGAGGTGCGACTATGGGCCTGCTTGTTCTGGTTCTTTTGTACTTTTTGCCGGCGATCATCGGCCACAACAAGCGCGATGCGCTCGGCATCTTTCTGCTGAATTTCTTCCTCGGCTGGACGATCATCGGCTGGGTCGCGGCGCTCTTTTGGGCCTGCACGTCAAGGTCATGCGCGCCCGTGTTCATGGTCGCCGGCCCGGGACGCTACTGTCAGCAATGCGGCACGCCAACGATGCCCGCCGCGAGGTTTTGCTCGAGTTGCGGCCGCGTGATTTGAAGTGCAACACGCTTCAGGCCGCGCATAATGTCTGACAACAGGATGACCATGCCGGAAATCGCGCAAAACGAAAATCTTCGAGAAGAATTCAACCGCTGGGCCGAGGCAGGCAAGGGCGAGAGCATGGAGACGGAGCATCGCCCCATCGTTGAACCGACGCTCGCAATGATGAAAATCGCGCCGACCGATGAAGTGCTCGACGTCGGCTGCGGCGGCGGATGGCTGGCGCGCGAAATTGCGTCGCGTGTCCCACAGGGCAACGTGCTCGGCATGGACGTCTCCGACGAAATGATCAGCCGTGCGCGCCGCAGCTCGGCTGGCTCCCGTAATGCCGAGTTTGTCGTTGGCGGCGTTGACGCCATTCCCCGCGCCGCGAATTCTTTCGACAAAGTCATTTCTGTCGAGTCGTCTTACTATTGGCCCGACCCTGCGGCAGGCATCTATGAGATTTTTCGCGTGCTTCGGCCGGGCGGCTCGGCCTGGATTTTAATCAACTATTATCGCGACAATTTGTATTGCCATCAGTGGAGCAAGACTTTCGCGATCCCCACGCATCTTCTCTCCGGCGACGAATGGGCGAACCTGTTCCGCAGCGCGGGTTTCAAAGACGTCGCGCACCGCCGCATTACCGATCCCACGCCAACGCCCGAGACCTACACGGGCCGCTGGTTCCGCGACGCAACTGAATTGGCCGCCTTTCGCCGCGAAGGCGCCCTGCTGGTTTACGGTACCACGCTTTAAGCCCGTCAACGCTTTATGGCTCATTCCATTTGATTTGCTTGCGTCTCGCGTCTATACTCCTCGCCCTGGCTTGTACCCAATGGCGCGGGCTACTTGACGTCACACCACCTCGGACAAGGCGAACCAATGGCATTCCAGTGCGCAGGTAAAATCGACGAAATCCCACCAGGCCAAATCCGCGAGATTCCGGTCAGCGGGAAGTCCGTTGCCGTAGCCAACGTTGACGGTAAGTTGTTTGCAATCAATAGTGTATGCCTGCATCACGGTGGCCCGCTCGGTGAAGGTGAGCTCGACGGTACGGTCGTAACTTGTCCCTGGCACGGCTGGCAGTACGACGTCACCACCGGCAAACTCGCCCAGCAACCTTCCGACGGTGTCCAATGCTATCCTGTCGAGCTGCGCGGCGACGAAATCTTCGTCGACGTTGGCTGACCGCCGTCGCATTTCCGGGAATTTTTGCATGCAGGTTCAGATTTTTGATTGTTTCTCGGGGGCTTCCATGTATAGTTCGCCAGTTACAGCCCGGCTATGACTCGCCCCGTTACCAGACCTCATCAGTGGCTGCTGGCCGTCGATCCCCGCATCTACCATTGGGACACTCTTTTCGTTAAGGGGAAGGAGATGTGGCGGCACGCCGGTGCCAAACCCGACGCCCTGCGCCAGCTCAAGCAGATGCGCCGCGGCGACCGCGCGCTCTGCTACCACGGTAAGCCCGAGTACGCGCTTTACGCCATCGCCGAGGTGACGCGCGATCCCTACCCCGATCCGCACGATCCGGACTCCAAACAAATGGTGATTGATCTGCGCGCGCTCGAACGCCTGCCCCGCCAGGTTTCGCTCGAGGAGTTGCGCGAGGACCGCCTGCTGCGCAAAGTGAAATTTCTGAAGAATCCGCGCCTCACAATCTCTCCGCTGGTCGGAGAAGAATATTCCGAGATTCTCCGGCTCGCCGGAATTGTCGCCACGCCCGGCATTCCTTTGCCATAGGGTTAAATCGCCTCGCAAGAACGATAATTGGAATTAATATAGCGGTTTGGAAGTTCGCGTTTGGAGTTTACGGAAAAGGAGGACGAAGTGAGAATATTTTCTGCTTCCGCGCGAGGAATTATTTTTGTTGCTCTTGTGGTACTGGCCGTTTCGCTTGGCGCGCAACCGAAAAAACACGAAGCCATATGCAGTGCCCTCATGGGGATTTCTTCCGGGCGCACGCATGTGGTGGACATGACCTATGCCCTCAATGACCATTCGCCTGCATGGCCCGGCGACGTTCACCCGTTTGAAGCGGTAGTGAACGCTACGCCCGCCAAGGAGGGTTACTTCACGCGAAAATTCACCATGCTCGAACATTACGGCACACACATGGATGCGCCCGCGCATTTTCCCCCTGGCAAAGAAACACTCGACCAGATCCCGATACAAAAATTCTTCGGCCCCGCGGAGGTGATCGACATTCGCGACGAAGTCGCGAAGAACGTCGATTACCGATTGAGCGTCGCTGATGTACAAGCCTGGGAAGCTCAACACGGGCGCATCCCCGCGGGCGCGATTGTAATGCTGCGGACAGGCTGGGGTTCGCGCTGGCCGGACCAGACGCGTTACCGGAACATGGACGCGAAGAACGTGATGCACTTTCCGGGATATTCCGTGGCCGCCGCGAAGTTTTTGGTTGCTCGGCACGTTAGCGGCCTGTGCATCGATACGTTGAGCATCGACTACGGCCCGTCGGCGAATTTCGAGGTGCACCGCACCACGCTTCCTGCGGGTCTATTCCACATCGAAAACATCGCGAACTTGGATAAATTGCCGGCGACCGGCGCATTCGTTATCGCCGCGCCCATCAAGCTCGAAGGCGGTTCCGGCGGCCCCGTGCGCGTTTTCGCCATTCTGCCGAATTGACCCTTGCCGGAGCTTCCCGAAGTCGAAACTATCGTCCGCGGCCTGCAATTGCTGCTTTCGGGCCATGGCATACTCAGCGTTCGCCTCGGCAAGACGGATTTCATCGATGATCCCGCGGCAATCGAACAGCATGCCCCAGGTTGCCGCATCGTTAGGGTTCAGCGCCGCGGAAAATTCCTCGTACTGTTCCTCGAGAAGAATCGCACGCCGCAAACCGCCACCGGCTCCGCGCTTGAACGATTTCACCTGATCGTTCATCTCGGTATGACCGGGCAGCTCACCGTCCGTCCCAGCGCGATGCCCTCCGCATTGCACACGCATGTATGGTTCGCGTTAGACAACGATCGCGAGCTTCGCTACACCGACCCTCGCCGTTTCGGCCGCATGGCTCTGGTGCCGGAATCCGCCAGCGACAGTATTCTTGGTCAGCTCGGTATTGACGCGTTCGAAGCCAGCGAAGACGAATTCCGCAGCCGCGTCGCTGGCCGCCGCGCGCGAATCAAGGCGCTGTTGCTCGACCAAAGCGTTTTTCGCGGCATGGGAAATATTTATACAGACGAAAGTTTGTGGCGTGCGCGGATTCATCCCGCGCGTTTGGGCGCATCCCTAAAACACGAAGAAGTCGCGCGCCTTTACCGCGCAGTTCAAAAGGTGCTGCGTGAAGCGATTCGCCTCGGGGGTTCGTCGATTTCGGATTACGTAAATGCCGAAGGCGAGCCGGGCGAATTCCAAATTCGCCATCGCGTCTACCAGCGGGAAGGGAAGAAATGCTCGCGTTGCGCCACGCAAATTCGCCGCATGATCGTCGCGGGACGCAGCAGCTACTTTTGTCCCGGCTGCCAACATGCTGCGCGCCGTCGCCGCTCGAAAAAAAGGCTTCCCGCGAAACCTGCCGCAAGCAAGCGTGTCAGCGCCAAAAATAAATCAGCGCCGCGCCGGCGAGGCTAAAAATCGCCCCATAGAGAAACCCCGCCGCGGGCGCGACCGTAGTCCACAGAGCGCCCACGATGATGCTCGACGCGAAATCGCCAATGCCATTTACCGTCGCCAGCACGCCAAATCCGGTTCCGCGGTTTTCCGAAGCAAGCAGCTCCGCTGCCAGCGATTTTTCCAGCCCTTGCTGTATGCCGATATGTATTCCCGCCAGCGCGAAAAGAACCGCCAGCCATGCGAGCGTCGCAGGCGCGAAAATAAATCCAATACACATTACTGCGGCGACCGCATAGCCAACGGCAAGAAGCCCGCGCTTGCCCACGCGGTCGGCCAGCGCGCCCGCCGGATACGAAATTGCTGCGAACACGATGTTGTGTAGCGTGTACAGCGCAACGGCCAGCGTCGCGGCGCGAGGCACGCCATATTGCGGCGTGAGAATCTGGCTCGCGCGCAAGATCAGCAGCGTCGGCGCAAAATCGCCAATCCCATGCGCGAAGACTCCTACAAGGAATCGTCGAAAGCTCCCGGGAAGCTGGCGCAAACTGTGCAAAAAGCCGAACGGCTGATTCGTTGTGGCCGATCTCCCCGCCGGCACGAGCCACAGAAAACAAATTGACGCAAGCATGCCCGGCACGATTGTCCATGCGAGCGCCGTGCGAATATTCGAAAACGACACCAGCAGCAACGCTGTCAACGGCCCCGCAACAGCGCCGACGGTATCCATCGCGCGCTCGAATCCGAACGCGCGTCCAAGCTGTGACTTCGGCACGGCATCCGCCAGCAACGCATCACGCGAAGGACTTTTTGCGCCGCGTCCCGCCCATCCTGCGGCGCGCAGCACCAGAATGAACGGCCACGTCTGCGCAAGGCTGTACGCGAATGTCGTTAGCCCAACAACGATGTACCCGCCCGCGGCCACGGGTTTGCGCCAAGCGGGCCGGTCCGCGATGTACCCGCCCGCAAGTTTCGAAAAACTCGATAGTCCATCCGCGACGCCCTCGATTACACCAAGCGCAATCGCCGGCGCGCCCACCAGCGCGAGCAACGCTGGCAGCAGAGAAGTCGCGGCTTCATGTCCCCAATCGGAAAACAGATTCGCGAGCCCAATTCCCAGGATGCCGCGTGTGAACCATCGGCCAGTTTGAGCGTCATTGCGATCTTCGTGATTCTTCACGGAAGGGGTTTACCGGGAGGCCTTTTGCGCACTGTGTGCCGCGCGCGCGATCGGAATAGCAGCATCAAACACGCGCTCGCCCCACGCGAGCCGCTCGCGCTCATCGAGCCAAATCACCCGATTTCGCACGCCCGCAAAAGCGGAATCATCCAGGAGTTCGTTCAGCAACTCATGAATTCGCCGCTGAAACGCGCGATCTTCGGAGCGGAATCCGTCGGGCTGAATTTCTTGCGCTAGCGGAGGCACGCCGGCGAGCAAATCGTACGTTTGCATCCACCAGGCCAGCCAGGCCTCCAGTTGCGGCTGCCGTCCAAATTTATTTACGAGGTAACAGTAGTTGTCGAGGACAGAACGGTCGCAAACCACATTCGCCGCGTTTCGCGAAGCGTCAAGCTCGGCGGCAATCTGCGCGTGCAAAATCCACAGCTGGCCTTCGAGTGTCGTCGCCGCGTTCACGGGAAAGGGCGACCGCCGCGCGACTTCCGCGACCATCTCCACGTTTTCGCCCGCTTTCTTCATCCGCGAGCAGATTTCGTACGCCAGCGTCGTTTTCCCCACGCCGTGCGTTCCAATCAGCGCAAGCTTCAAATTCTTCCGACCTCCGAACAGGCTTCATCGTTTCTAACATAGCTTCCCGCAGCCGCCAACCACCGATCCACGGAAGTCGTGAACTGTGAGTAAGGTCAACGAAGGAGCGAAAGCGACGAGGGGAAAAGGCACACTGGACATTCAACAGGGAAAAAAGTCGCCGCACTGCTCGACCGCAGGCGTAAAGCAGCGCGGCGGAAGGATTCCTGCTGGGATTTTCTTAGTCTTCGCCAAGCTGCCGCAGCTTGATACTCAGCGTGGCTACTTCCTTGGCAGAATCGTGGATGTCCTGCAGGTGCGCGCGCAACGGGTGGCACTCTTCCTGAGCTTCTTCCAAAGCTAATTCTGAACGACTATAGATGATGGTTGCATGCTCTGTAAGTTTGTGTCCGTAAATCGTCAGGTGCTTGTGCACGTAGGTCAGCTTGTTCCGGTAGTACCTGTATGTTTCCGTTGTCTTTTCAGATTCCATGACAATATTTATGGCTCCTCGTAATTTCAGATCGCTCGATTGCGTCTGTCAAACTTTCCTGGGTTATGGCCGAGATTCCGGAGAATTTTGTCGACAATACTGCGGAGAGCGTTTCTCTCCTGTTCTGTAACTCCCCGCCAAGCCTCGAGAGCAACTCTTCGGGCCACCGGAATCCCTTTGCGCACAATCGCGCGGCCCTTCGGCGTGATTCGCAGGATGACCTGCCGCCTGTCCTTGTCGCTTCGCGTACGGGTAAGGAAGCCTCTTTTTTCGAGACGATCGACCATGCGGGTGATCGTCGACACATACAGACCATTTAGAGCGGCAAGTTCGGCAGGGGTGTTTCCCTCTCGCCGCAAACAGTTCAGCAACATACTGCCTTGATAAGTCGTCAGACCTAACGGTGCCAATGCTCTGTCATGGGCAGTAATGAGCGATCCCATCACTCGACCCAGCAGCAAGCGCCCCACAAAGACCTGGTCCAAATCCGTCTTGGAGGTTGGTCTTTTCAAGGGAACTCATAATACTTGCATAAGCAATGTTTGTCAAAGCAAATATAATGGATATTGTCTCCAACGGTATGGCCTCTACCCGGTGAACTGGACTCCCTGTACAATCAGCCGCCGGCGAATCCCGGGACTGAAGAGTGCGCGTTTGAAGGGGACATCGTCATGAGAGCAGTAGTCCAGCGCGTAAGCCACGCCCGCGTTGTGGTGGAAGGACGCGTGACCGGGGAAATCGGCGTGGGCCTTGTCGTTCTCGTCGGCGTTGGACGCGCGGACACGCCCGAAACTGCCGCGACAATTGCTGAAAAAATCGTGAACTTGCGCATCTTTAACGATAATCAGGGAAAGATGAACTGCTCGCTTCTCGATGTCGGTGGTGCGATTCTTGCGGTATCTCAATTCACTCTGTATGGAGACGCGCGCGGTGGCCGCCGACCCAGCTTCATTCAAGCAGCGCCGCCGGAACAGGGAAAGCTTCTTTATGAAGAATTGGTTCGTGCCGTAGCGGCGCTGGGTGTGCGCGTCGAAACTGGCGTTTTCCAAGCGCACATGTCCGTCGAGCTCACCAACGATGGCCCGGTGACCATCCTCCTCGATTCCGATAAACTCTTCTGACTCCGCGCAAAACGGGCGCACAGTAGTCCAGTTTTGAGAATAAAGCAGGAAACTTAGCTAAAAACAAATTTTCAATTGGAAGAGAATTGCACGCGCAGGCAAGCTCCGCGCCAGTTTCTCCGGATCTCTCAATATTCAATAGGATGGATCACGGAATGGTTGATTGCCCAATGGGCAAAATAGCCGCGCTGTTTCTCCTTGTGATGCATCCAAGACTCTTGGCGCTTTGGAGGGGTCAAGTCATGCCCGAGACGCTACCTGGAAAGGTTCCAAGAAACGGAGAGAGTGCGCCCCAGTTCGAGCTGCCGGATTCGACAGGAACCCTGCGCCGGCTGTCAGAGTTGGTCTCACAAGGCGCTCTCGTGCTTCTTTTCTTTCGCGGCCACTGGTGACCCTTCTGTCTCCGCCAGTTGGCGGATTACAGCGAACACGACAGGGAAATTCGCGCGACGGGCGCGAGCGTCGCGGCAATTTCGGTTGACCCGCCCAAAAAGTCTGAAGCAGTGCGCCAGGAGTTGCAGCTGCCATTCCCAATCCTGTGTGATACGGAGCGCCGCGTCGTGCAGCAATGGGATATTTACAACGCGCGCGAAAAAGGCGGAATTGCCAAGCCCGCCATCTTTATCATCGATCGTGACCGCAACGTGCGCTACCACTCGATCGATACCACGTCCGCGCGCGTTCCCGCGTCGGAAATTGTGCGCATTCTTCAAACAAAAGAAGAGGCGCTGCCCGCTCGCCGCAAAATATACTTCCCGCGTCTCGCTGACTTCATCCGCGCGATTCGCAACGCTGCGCGTTTCGGCGTCCGCTCGCCCCGCGCTTAGTTACTGTGTAGTCGTCGGCGCGTCTACAAGAGCCTTCCAGCTCCCGTCTGCCTGTTTGCCCCATACCACGACATATTTTTGCTTGGTCGTCTGCGGCTTACCGTCCTTGCCATTCAGAGTCAGCTGGTAGTCTCCGATCTCATAAGCATAATCTCCACTCTTAGAAATTTCTATTTTGGTGGGCGCGAACGACAATGCAAAACCGGGGCTTCCCATCAACGCGGCCCACGTTTTGCGAATCGCGTCCTTGCCAGACGCGATCGGCGCGCCCGGTGCCAGCAATGTTCCATTCTCCGCATAAAACGCAGTGGTTTGGTCAGCGTCTTTCAACGCAACAGCCTTCGCCCAGGCAACATCGGTCGCGCGAATATTCGTGTCGTCCTGCGTCCGCATTGCTTGCATCACTTTTTCCTGCGCTGCTGGATCTACCGTTGTTTTCTGTGCGCAGGAGACCATGCCAAGTACCCCCATGACAAAGCAGCCCAGAATGATCACTGTGGAGCGCGTCATTGTCATTGCGAGCCTCCTCGGAAAATTCCGTTGCGCGGCAGGATGCCCGCCTTTCCAAGCTATTGTCAAGCCAATATGGGCCCGGCGTCGCACTCTCCGAGCGGAATCGCTCATGGCCTGGTTTTGCCCGTCGCTCAAATTGTGCTAACTTCGCTCGCTTATGAAGAAGCGCATTGCCGTCTTATTGTCCGGCCGCGGCTCGAATTTCGAGGCCCTCGCCGACAGCGTCGCCGCCGGACGCATTCCCAACGCGGAGATCGCCATCGTCATCAGCCATCGCGAAGGCGCTCCCGGCATAGAACGCGCCCGCGCGCGCGGCATCGACGCTCGCGTGATTCCGTCGAAAGGCCTCGAGCGCGAAGCCTATGACCGACAGGTCGTCACCGCGCTCCAAAACAAAAAAATCGATCTCGTCTGCCTCGCCGGCTACATGCGATTGCTCTCTCCGTACTTTGTGCAGGCCTTTCGCGGACGCATCTTGAATATTCATCCCTCCCTGCTGCCCGCGTTTCCCGGACTCGAGTCGCAGCGCCAAGCCCTCGAGCACGGCGCGAAATTCGCCGGCTGCACCGTGCATTTTGTGGACGAGACTCTCGACGCCGGCCCCATCATTTTGCAATCCGCTGTCCCGATTCGCGACGATGACACAGTCGACTCTCTTTCCGAGCGCATCCTCGCCGAAGAGCATCGCATCTACTCCGAAGCCGTGCGCATCGTCCTCGAAGGCCGCTTTCGTATTGACGGTCGCCGCGTCATAATTCTTTCCGGCGCTCCCATTCCAAACGATGCCGCAAAAAATGTCGCAAAAAATCATGTCTGACTCGCGCCACAAGTCGATTGACGAACAGCTCGCCTACATTCGCAAAGGCGCGGCCGAAATCATTCCCGAGGCTGAACTTCGTGCCAAGCTCGAACAATCCGCAAAATCCAGCAAGCCCCTGCGCGTCTATCTCGGCGTTGACCCCACCGCTCCAGACATTCATCTGGGCCACACCGTCGTCCTGCGCAAGCTGAAACATTTTCAGGACATGGGCCACACGGCGATTTTTTTGATCGGCGATTTTTCCGCCATGATCGGCGACCCCACGGGACAATCCGAAACGCGCCCTCCGCTCTCGCGCGAACAAGTCGACGCGAATGCTCAGACCTATCTCGCGCAGGTCTACAAAATTCTCGATCGCGACAAAACGGAAGTCCGCTACAACAGCGAGTGGCTTGGCAAAATGTCGAGTTACGACGTCGTGCGCCTGTGCGGGCACTATCGCCTGGCGCGCATGCTCGAACGTGAGGATTTTCGTTCGCGTCTCGAAAAAAATCTGCCCATTTCCGT
Organism: Candidatus Acidiferrales bacterium; assembly: GCA_035933575.1. GTDB lineage: Bacteria > Acidobacteriota > Terriglobia > Acidiferrales > UBA7541 > DAHUXN01. Next base: position 14,442 of record DASYYR010000056.1, read on the forward strand.
TCACGAGCTGCTCTATCCGTTGCTCACCGCGTGCGATGCCGTCGAACTCAAATCCGACGTCGAACTGGGCGCCACCGAGCAGAAGTTCAACATTCTGGTGCACCGCGAAATTCAGCGCGAGTACGGTTTGTCCCCGCAGGTTGTGTTCACCATGCCGATTCTCGTCGGCCTGGACGGCGCGAAGAAAATGTCCAAGTCCCTCGGCAATTACGTCGGCATCAACGAGCCGCCGAAGGACATGTTCGGCAAGCTCATGTCCATCTCCGACGATCTGATGTGGACTTACTACGAACTGCTCACGGATTTCGAAGAGCGCGTCATCGTGCGCCTGAAGGAGGAAGTCCGCACCGGCGTCCTGCATCCTATGGACGCCAAAATGCAGCTCGCCCACACCGTCATCGCCAGCTTTCACGGCGAAGCCGCCGCACGCGCCGCCAAAGATGATTTTCAGCGCGTCTTCCGCGACCGCCAATCCCCGGAAGACGCACCCGCTCACAAATTGCCGCGTGGTCAATCAAAACGTTTAAGCGCGCTCCTCGTCGAACTGAATCTTGCTCCCTCGCGCAGCGAAGCCGAACGCCTCATCAAGCAGGGCGGCGTCGAAATCGACGGTCAGCGCGTCGACGACGTAAAACACGAGGTCGACCTGTCGAAGCCAGGCAGCAGCTGCCTCCTCCGCGCCGGCAAAAAAAAGTTCCTCCGCCTCATCGTCGAATAGCCGTCCTGAGCTCAGGTCCCGTCTCGATGGTTTCAGTCGGGACTGACCTGAGGTCTTTCATTTCGTGAGCGATAACTCACCAGCCGACGCTGTCATTCCGAGGAGCCCTGCGATGAGGAATCTGCTGTTTTGGTTTCTGTCTTTTGTAGGGCGGGGCTTGCCCCGCCCGCGCGATGCAGCGCATCGCGTCATTGCTTTCCGGGTGCTCCATCCTGCTTGCCCTGAGTGCAATGGCGAAGGGAGCGCCTTGCGCTTCACCTCATGAAACGCAGCGAAGGGTGGGGTAGTTGACTTTGTCAGCGCGTTCAGTAGCAGATTCGTCTCCTCATTTATGCATCCCGGCATCAAAACTATCAGTTCCCGCCAAACGGCCCTCGAGCGTCCCCGGGATCAGCGGCGTGCTGGCGTTCAACTCAATCGAACCGTTTCGATGATCGGCGATGGTGATGTTGTTGGCCGTCAGCGTGCGCCCTAAAGCCTGATTGAAATTCGCCAGCGCGATCTCATAGTTTGCTTTTGCCTGCAGTTCACTCAGCTTGGAACCGTTCAGGACCAGAACGTATTGAACAATCTTAAATGTGTCCGAATTCCCGAAATTGAACTTCTTCACTTCGTAGTCGTACGATTGTTGCGCCAGTTGCGTTGCCTTTGTTGCTTGTTCCACCTGCGCTGCGTCTAGTTTCACTGCTGTCAGCGCCTCGCTCACGTTGGAGAAGATTGTGCTCCTTTGCCGCTGGTCGGAAAGTTTATCTCTGCGTTCAATCAACTGGTCCTGAGCATTCGCGGCCTGAGCAGAACGATTGCGCAGCGGAAGATTCAGATTCAAGCTCGCGGCATACTCGGGCGACCGGTTATGGAAGATCTGGGAGTAAGCGCTGCTAATACCTCCCGGAATTGTGGCGCCGATAGTGCCGTTTGCCACGCCTAAAAAGATAGGAATGCCATTGGAAGTCACTTGAGTCCCAGTCTGATCGACCACGGGTTCTGCGAGCACCGGCGAAAATGTCCCATTGGGAACGAAGGGCCCCGTTGTATTCCCGCTCAAACCCACGCTGACGTATTCCCCCGATAAGGTGAGCGTCGGTAAGAGCGAGTTCTTTGTTGCCCGGACGTCGTAACGGTCATTGCGTAGCGCAAGCTGGTCGACTTGCAGTTCGGGCCGGCTCGCGAAGGCTTCCTTGACGGCATCCTCCAGCGTGATATCAGAGACCTGAGACGTTACTTCGAGCGGCGTTGTGGGCACGATTTCTACTCCCCTGAGCCTCGGGTCCGACGGGTCCTTCGTGATCAGGTTGCGTAGGACGTCTTCTTGCACACTCTCGCTGACTTGCGCGCCAATTAAAATTTGATTGCCCTGGGCAATGGAAGCTTCCGCGAAGACAACATCGCTGGGACTTGCCGTGCCGATTTTAAGCCGGCGCTCGTCATCGTCGTAGAGCCGCTGGTAACCTGCCAGCGTTTGCTTGGCGGTTTCGACGGCCTGCCGGTCAAAAACCAGCGTCCAATATTGTGCCTGGACCTGAGTGATCTCAGTGATCACTGTCTCTTCGAATTGCAATTGCCCGATCTTGGTGTTGTTTTTGGCCTCCAGAATGAAGCGTGTGTGTGGCAAAAAGCCCCAGCCGTTCAGCAAAGGCTGCTGAATTTGGGCAACTAGGACCGATGTCAGGGCAGGATTGAAAAAGTTCGCTGACGGGGAGGATGAACTTCTGTCGTTGTTGAGCTGTACATTGAACACAGTTCCGCTGTGGAAT
>DASYYR010000077.1:0-14025 GCA_035933575.1 Candidatus Acidiferrales bacterium
GATAATGTTTCCCGCGTAGCATCCGGACTGGCCGGCGACGAGCGGGTTGTTTAAGGCATACGGCAATTCCGTGAAATTGCCCTGGGTCATCAGCGGCGTCGGAACCGTGCTTTGGACGGTCGTGCCTTCCCGGCTCGTGAACCGTTCCAAATCACCAAAGAAAAACAGCTTGTCCTTCATGATCGGCCCGCCCAATGTGCCACCGAATTGATTTTGAGAGAAACCGCCGCGCGGATTACCGGTCACATTGTTAATCCACGTGTTTGCATCCAGGACCTTATTTCGGAAGAACTCGTACAGATCTCCATGATACCCATTCGTGCCTGATTTGATGGTTGCGTTGACCACCGCTCCCGCGGAGTTGCCGAATTCAGCTGAGTACGTGCGCGTCTGTATTTTGAACTCCTGCAAAGCGTCGGGCGGCGGCTGCACCACCTGCACCGACAATTCTTGCAGGTTTTCTGAGAAGGAATTATTGTCAATGCCGTTCAGCAAAAAATTGTTCTGGAGCTCACTGTTCCCGCTGACGCTAAAGCGGTCGGGTGCAGGGTTAGCCGCGCCATAAAACTTATCCACTCCGGGCTCCAACAGCGCCAAATCGGCATAACGGCGCCCGTTTAGAGGAAGGTCGTTGATGCTCTGTTCATTCACAACGCTTCCAACATCGGCCGTTTGGGTCTGCAGGATTGGCTCCCCACTTGTCACTACGACTTCCGTCTTCACGGACCCTACCTTCAGAGTGAAGTCAAGAGAAAGGTGATCCTGCACGTGCAAAGTAATGTCATCGCGCAAAACACTGTCAAATCCGGCGGCACTGACCTTCACGGAGTAGATGCCGGGGATCAACGTCAGGACCTGATACTCTCCCGCGGCATCGACAGGAGTGGTCACCGCGACTCCCGTAGCCTTATTCGTGATAATCACCGTCGCGTTCGGCACGACTGCTCCGGAGGTGTCCAGAATCCTTCCCGCAATGGCCCCGCGATCGATTTGGCCAGACGCAGGCAAAGTAGAAACCCCGAGCAACATGGCAAGCAGCATCGCCCAGCCGAGCAGTCTCCGAGTCTTGATCTCTCGATTCATCGCAGCCTCCACCTTTGAGATTCGATAGGCCCTCCCAACCCTTTGACGCAGTTGGTTCAAAACCGCTCAGCCACCGTCTGGAAACAATCAGGAACCTTGAATGTCCAAACTCATCGCTTTCAAAGCAAAGACCTCATCGCCCGGCGAACCCGATCTCCCCTCACTGGTCACTATCCTCGACGGATTGCTCCAGCAAGCGCACACGGTCGCGAACGTTTTCCGGAACCCAATCCACACGGAAAAGGTTGGAAAAGAATCAGACATCGTCAGCTGAATGCTGCCCCCTAAAGACCCACCGCTCAAGAGTACCGAAACGATTCGGTCACAGAATGCTTGGGGGTGTAACATTCACAAAAATCGTTGTCAAGTCAATTTTTCGGAAACCGGGATTCTACTGCGGAGTTTGCAATATTTGAAAGTGCGTAACGGCCCGCGAATGGAGATTCGCAGGAATGCCAGAACGTTTTGGCATTTGTATTGACAACGTTCTTTGCGGTCGTACAATGCCGTTACTCCGAATGAAAATTATGGAGACTGGATGCCGAGCGCAGCAGTATTTGGACGGATTCAAAACGCCTCTCATTTCGCGGACCGGATCTTCAAAGCCGCATCCGCCGTATGTGGGACATGTGTCTTCCGGATCGAAGAAAAAGTTCCAGTTGACGTTCGGCTTTCACGCGAAACGATACGGTCGGTGCGCATTCGGAGGAGAATGCATGGCGACCTCTGATTCCCGCACGTAAGGAATGTTTCACCAGATATCTCGCAACCTGCAAAGGAGAGAGAGAATGGCATCACGATGCAGCAAGATTCTTCCCGTAACTTTCGCCGTATTGGTCTGCGCAGTGCCTTTTCTATTTCGATCGAATCCGCTGAGAGCTCAATCTCCGAACGCGGTCAGTTCAAGGCCAATTCCCGCAGCAGAACCGCTGGATTTTGATCGAGGAGCGGCCGCGCTCTGGCAGAGTCTTCTAAAACTCCACACGCGTGCCAGTTTGATAATGGTCACCGCGCATCCCGACGATGAAGACGGAGGAATGTTGACCTATGAATCGCGCGGGCAAGGCGTGCGAGCCGCTCTGTTAACACTCAACCGCGGTGAAGGTGGCGCCAACGTCATGTCTTCGGATTACTTTGACGCACTAGGTCTGGTGCGCACGGAAGAACTGCTCGCGGCGGGCCGTTATTACGGAGTCCAACAATTCTTTTCGCGAATGTGCGACTACGGCTTTTCCAAGACAAAAGAAGAGGCGCTCGAGAAGTGGGGGCACGATCAAACCCTCTCCGATGTCGTACGCGTAATTCGCATGACTCGCCCTCTTGTCATTACTTCCGTTTTTGTTGGTGGCCGGACGGACGGCCACGGCAATCACCAAGTGGCTGGCCAAATGGCGCAGGAAGCTTTCAAAGCGGCGGGCAATCCAGCCATGTTTCCCGAACAGATCAAGGAAGGACTGCGCCCCTGGAAGCCACTCAAGGATTATGCGCTGGTGCCGTTTTCCCCAGTCACCGACAAGGGGATTTTAGACTACGCGGACGGCAAATATTACCCCGCCGAATTTCGTAACTATACGAACGGCACGGTCATTCACGGAGCGCTTTCCACTTCTGTCGAAATTCCGGAAGGCGAGTACAACCCTTTCCTCGGATTAACGTACACCCAGTTTGCCCGCGTGGGCCTCGGTTACCAAAAATCGCAGAGCGGCGGCACCGGCTTGCCCCCGGCAGAAGCGGAGATGACTCCGTATCACCGGTTCGCATCGCTCGTCTCCGTTCCGGAAAAAGAGTCGTCATTCTTCGATGGCATCGACGTTTCGCTCGCCGGCATCGCGAGCCTCGCCCAAGGCGGCGATTCCTCTTTCCTGAAGGCTGATTTATCGCAGATCAATTCTCTGGTCGATAAAGCTATGAATGATTTTTCGGCCCAGCATCCGGAGGCGATTGCTTCGACCCTCGCCGCCAGCTTGAAACAAACAAACGAACTGATCAATAAAGTAGCCAGCAGCGACCTGACCGCCGATTCGAAGTACGACGTGACTCACGAGCTAAAAGTGAAGCAAGCTCAGTTCGAAAATGCCCTCGCCGAATCCCTCGGCATTTCGGTGATGGCCACGGTGGTTCCTGAGCAAGAACCGACAGGACCTTTCGCGCGCTTCTTCAGAAATCAGCCGACCTTTCAAGTGGCAATCCCCGGACAGGAATTCTGGGTGAGCATTCACGCAACGAATCCAACCAATCTTCCCGTGGAATTGCAGAGTGCCGTGTTGGAAGCTCCGCCGAACGAAGATTGGTCCATCGATCCCTCAACCCAAACCGGCGGCACGCTCCGAGGCAATCAGTCAGCGGATCTGCGGTTCACAGTTCACGCAGCGGCTGACGCGGGTTTCACGCGGCCATACTTCACACGTCCGAACATCGAGCAAGCCTACTATGACATCGAGGTACCGAAGGATCTGAGTCTGCCTTTAGCTCCCTATCCGCTATCCGCCAGCGTGCATTTCGTATTCGACGGGGCGCCATTCGAATTGGCACAGGTAGTTCAGTCCGTGCAGCGAATAACCGGCCCGGGAACGGTGCTAGAACCGCTGATCACCGGTCCCGCCATTTCCGTTTCCATCGCTCCGCAGGCGGGAATTGTTCCGCTGTACGCAAAGTCGTTTGAGGTTTCGGTCAATATTCACAGCAATGTCAAAGGTCCCGCAAAGGGAATAGTAAAACTCGACTTGCCGGATGGCTGGAAGGCGCCGCAGGAAGAGTTTTCGACTTCGAAGGACGGAGACGATCAGACGCTTAACTTCCGCGTCACGCCTACCGGGCTCAAGGAAAAGGCGTACGCAATTACGGCCGTTGCCACCTATGACGGTCACGATTACAAGGAGGGCTATCACACTGTCGGTTATCCCGGTTTGCGTCCTTATAATCTCTATCGAGCTTCCACCTATCGCACAACGGGCGTTGATGTGAAAGTCGCTCCGGGGCTGAATATCGGATATATCGTGGGCGCAGGCGACGACATGCCTGAATCTCTCGTGAACCTCGGCATCAACGTCCATTACCTCACGGCGGAAGATCTCGCGAGTGCGAATCTCTCAAAATTCAACGCGATCATTCTCGGCGTGCGGGCCTATGCCGTGCGCGATGATCTCAAAATTCACAACGACCGCATCCTCGAATACGTAAAGAACGGCGGCGTGGTCATCGTTCAATACAACACGCCCGAGTACGATCACAATTATGGTCCGTATCCCTACAAAATGGGTTCGAATCCCGAGGAAGTTACCGACGAAAATTCCCAAGTCGAAATCTTGGCGCCGTCAAATCCCGTTTTCACTTGGCCTAACAAAATCACCAGCAAGGATTTTGAAAATTGGGTGGAAGAGCGTGGCTCGAAATTTCTTGAGAGCTGGGATTCGCAGTATGTCCCGCTGCTCGAAACGCACGATCCTGGCCAGGCTCCTCAAAAAGGCGGCCTCGTCTACGCGAAATACGGCAAGGGCATTTACATCTATAACGCCTACGCTTTCTACCGCCAGATGCCTGAGGGCGTTCCCGGCGCCTATCGTATTTTCGCCAACATGGTCAGTCTGGGCAAAAATCCTGAGATAATGAAATCTCGGACCGCTGGCACTCGCAAGCCAGAGAGGAAGTCCACTCGCTAATTTGGGAAACCAGACAGTCCAAGGCCGGACCATTCTGTCGCCGATGGTCCCCCGTTCACTTTTGTTCCGGCCCTTCCTTCTGTCCCAGCGTTTCCTTCTGCATCGTGTAGAGGAATGTTTTCATCGTTGCTTCGCGCCGCGCATTCTCATCCGCCACGCGCGTTGACGCCGCCTCGTACAGCTTTATTTCTTTCCGCTGTTTTTCCGGTTGCTTCATGTGCTCGTAAATTTGCGCCAGCCGGTAATGCGCGTCCGCGGATTCTGGGTCCAGGCGTGCGCAGACTTCGGATTCGCCGAGGGCTTCTGGCCAGCGTTCCAGCCATCGATACGCTTTGCCCAATTGGCAATGCGGCGCGGCATCGTTCCTCGGAAGCCTCGCAACTGACGCGTGCAAGCGCCGCAAAATCTCGGCAACGTGCGTTTTATCTCCCGTAACGTAGTTTCGGCGAAAGAGCACCGCGCCGCAGTAATACGCCATGTGCCCGTCTCTCGGCTGGCTATCCGCATACTGGCACAGTTTTGCAACCGCCGCGGGAGCGGGCGCCGAGGCCCGGTCCATCTGAATGTCTGCCAAATATTGCAGCGCCTCCTCGGGTTGCGGCGCCAGTTCCGCCGCACGCAGCAGATATTTTGTCGCTGCGTCATCCGTTCCCCCAAAATGCTCTACCATGCCCAGTGCCAATTGGATTCGCCAGGACTTCGGCTGCAACTCCTCTGCCTGTTTGAGAGCGACTCGCGCGGGTTCGAAGCTATCGTGCCGGATCAACTCCACGGCGAGTGAGAGGCGATACTTTTCTTCGGTCGGCGCCAGCGCAACGGCCGCTTGATAACTCTTCACAGCTGCCAGGTTGTCTCCACGCGATTCTTGAATATCGCCGAGCAGGTCCTCGAGATCGGCGCTGTCGCGAAGCTCCTTGCACCTTTCCGCGCTTTCCAATGCATCGTCTGGGCGGCCCGCCCGGAATTGTGCGAGGGCCAGATCAAACTGCAAGTCGGCGCGCTGCGGGTCGAGCTGCGCGGTCCTCTTTAGCTCCTCAATGGACTCGGAATATTTTTCGTGAGAGATCAACAGCTCCGCCACATGCTCGTGCAACGCCAGCTCTTGCGTGGTTGTCAGCTGTGTTGCGCGAAGCAACTCCAGAGTCTGATGAAAATCGGCATGCATTTCCAATTCGGCTTTCAGACAAATGAGGCCGACCTGGGGATCGTGCGTGCTGGAAAATATAGGCTCTGCCAAGCGTGCTGCGCGTCGCCAATTCTTCGATTGCATTTCTGCCAAAGCCGTCGCCACACTGAGCCCAGGGTCTGTCGGCTTCAGGGCGAGCGCCTTTTCCATTTCAGAAGCGGCGACTGGTGCATTTCCGAGCCCCAGGGCTACGGAAGCTTCAAGCCGGTGGAATCCGATGCGCTCTTCACGGCCGCTCGGTGGGGAGAGGCCGCCCAATGCAGTTTGAGCTTCGGTGTACTTGTGTAGTTGCACGAGAACCACCGCCCACTCCATTCGAATGTGCGGGTCGCCCCGGCTGGCTGTTGCGGCATGTGCCAGCAACGGCTCAGCTTTTTGAGGCTGGCCTTCGCCTTCATAGATCTCGCCGAGCGCTGTCAGGGCGATGTAGTCGCGAGGCTTAGCTTGCAAGACGGTGTTGAACTCTGCGATGGCGCGATCGTTCTGCCCTTGGCTAGCATACGCTTGTCCGAGCATGGTTCGCGCGGTCGAGTCCGCGGGCGAACTTTGAAGGTAATCGGAGAGAATTCGAATCGCGTCCTCCGAATTTCCGTGTGCGAGAGCGGATTGCGCTTTCGCGAGTGGCCCGAAGGATTGATGAGGAGGCGTTTGCGATGAGGATTGATTCGGCCGCGCGCTGAGCGTGAGTGCGAAACAACAGAGAAACAAACCGCTCACAACCTGGACAGAACGCCTCAAGTGCCCACACGTCTTCACGGTCGCCGCTTCTCCTCGCTCATTCAACCAATCTCTCGGATCTCTGCTCACGAAACTCTTGGTCCCAAATTTCTATCTTCCTGCCGATTCCCAGATTTTCCTCTTCCCTCGTACGCTTCACTTACGTGACCAGAATACCGCGGCCAGTCAGTCGCCGTCGACTCTTGCGGAAATAAGGCGGCCCAGCCGGCGCGTGTGGGAGCTTCGGGAAGATCGCGAGCGTTATCCCCTGAAATGATGATGGGTTCTGCCCTCACGGAATTGTGCCCGACCGTGAAACTCCAGGCTTTCGAGCGCGGAATCGCGAACCGATCACTGGTCACGACTTCGGTCACTCGAATCCCACGATTTCCTCGAATCGTTTCGGCTTGTACTGCGTCGCCTGTCCTCACTCGCAAAAATTTCTCGGAGGTTACCGACGACCGTGTGCGTTGTCCACGCTTATTTTCTTTTGGAAGGCCTCCGAAACTCCTCGTCACATTCCATCCCCAACGTGGCGAAGCTCCCTCATGCCAAAACGTTTCAGTACATTCGCGCTTCTTGACTTGCCCATGCCCGGCCTCACTGCTATAGTCCCCGCTCGATATTCGATTCGCTTTTTTCCGGGAAACCTGACTTGGCCGAGAACATTTCGCCCCATCTTCCTCCTGAGATCGCGGGACCCTCCGAAAAGCTTGTTCGCGGCATGGGCTTGCTTCAATCCGTCGCTGTCAACATGCTGGGGATGATTGGCGTCGGTCCCTTCATTACCATCGGTGTGATCCTTGCCGCAATGGGCGGGCCGCAGGCTGTGCTTGGCTGGTTCCTCGGCGCCTTGTTTTCCGTCTGCGATGGGATGGTTTACGCCGAATTGGGCGCGGCGATGCCGGGAGCCGGCGGAGCGTATATTTATTTCCGCGAAGCCTTTAACCCGCGCACCTGGGGTCATCTTTTCTCTTTTCTCTTCCTATGGGAAACAATCTTCGTCGCCCCACTGTCGATCTCGGCCGCATGCGTCGGTTTCGCAGAATACACTCATTACTTCTTACCTCGATTAAACCACGCCGGGGTAGGCGCGCTCGCCGCCACTGTTTGTGTGCTCATCACGTTTCTACTGTATCGTCCCGTCAAGGAGGTGGGGCGTTACTCGGTCATCATGTTGGCCGTGGTGTTGGCTGCGATGTTTTGGGTAATTGTGTCCGGACTTATTCACATCAACACAAAGATGGCGTTCGATTTTCCGCCTGGCGCATTTCATCTCTCCAAATCGTTTTTTTACGGGCTGGCGGGAGCTACTTTAATCGCGATGTATAACTACGGCGGATACAATAACGTCACCTACCTCGGAGGCGAAGTCAAGAATCCCGGGAAGAATATCCCCAGAGCCATTGTTCTCTCGGTTCTGGTCGTTGCCGTCCTTTACCTTCTCATGAGCGTGGTGATCATCGGGACGATTCCTTGGCGAGATGCCGCAGTCTCTCACGCGGTAGTGTCGGAATTCATCGGCAAGTTATATGGCGCGCGCGCCGCTTCCGTGATGACGTGCCTCATTCTTGTAGCCACGCTTGCCGGGGCTTTCACCGGCAGCCTCGGTTATTCCCGCATCCTCTACGCCGCGGGCGCCGAAGGGAACTTTTTTAAGGTATTTGGCCGCGTTCATCCCACGGGACGTTTCCCCACTGTCTCACTTCTCGCCACCAACGCGATGGCCATTCCACTCTGTTGGTTTTCGCTCGAGCGGCTGCTTTCGGCTCTGATGATCATCCAGATCGTCTTTCAGTTTATCCCTCAGATCATCGCGCTTTTTGCCGTCCGCAAATATCGGAAGGAAATCAAGCGTCCCTACGGCATGTGGTTTTATCCCGTCCCGGCAATCGTTGCGCTAATCGGATGGATCTATGTCGCGTGCACTCCGGAACAGCGCCAGAACATTGGCACCGCTGCCATTCTTTTGGCGTTGGGATTGGGTGCGTACTTTCTGCGCGCTCGGGCTGTCAAATCATGGCCTCTCGGGCAAGGCGGCGGCCGCTCGTCGCCATTTGCCTGACGTACCGCAAGAAATACCAATTACATTTTCTTGGGAGGGCAGCACGAGTCTCGCACGATAAGTTGTGTCTTGAGCAAGGCTGGCGTAGGAACGCTTGACCGCCCTTCGATATGATCGATCAAGATTCTCGCCGCAATCATTCCGATCTCTCTCGCGGGCTGACGTACCACCGTGAGACTCGGCCGCAGCAGCGTCGCCCAATAGAAATCGTCGAACCCGAGCAGGCTGATTTCTTCGGGGCATGCGAGGCCGATCTCCTGTATCGCCGCCAGCGCGCCCAGCGCCATCATATTGTTGGTGCAAAAAATTGCTGTGGGACGTTGGCCTCGCGTCAAGAGTTGCATCGCATGGAAATGGCCGCTTTCCATGTCATTGTGCCCGGCATGAATCATCGAGCGGTCCAGGCGGATTTTCGCGCTGCGAATCGCCGAAATAAATCCCCGCAATCTATCCCGAGATGTTCCGCTGGAAGCATCGCCCGTAATGATCCCGATATCGCGGTGCCCCAGGCTCAATAAATAGGACGTCGCGCTCTTCGCGGCCTGTGTGTTGTCCACTCCTACTCTTCCGATATGGGTGTCATGTTCACGAGGGTGACGGTCCGCGTAGACCACCGGAAGATTTCCGAGGATCGCTTTCGCTTTTCCTCCTGTTGTGTTCATCGCGGGAACCCGCACAACTCCATCGACGCGACGCCGGTGAAACGAATCCAGATAATTCCGCTCCTCTTCCCAGCTTTCTCGAGAATCTCCGATCAGGATCGTGTAACTCGCCGAGGCCGAATAGTCTTTGACCCCGCGCACGAGCTCGATATAAAAGTTATTCGAGAGGTCGGGAACCACGATGGCTATGGAGTGAGTCTTCTGAAGGCGAAGGCCACGTGCGAGGTCGTTCGGGCAATATTTCAGCGTCTTGATTGCTGCTTCAATTCGGCTCCGCATGTCGGCACTGACATAGTCGGAATTGTTCAGTGCGGCGGAAATTGTGGAGACCGAGGCCCCCGCGGCTTTCGCCACTTCGCGAATCGTAACATGGCGCCTTATGCGCTTCGCTTTTGACGTCAAGCCAGCTCTCCTCGCCGCGGAGTTCAGGGATCGAGTCAACATGTTTTGCAAATCAGGAGCTTACTAAGAAAGCGTCATAAAGCCAAAACCAAAACGTTTCGGGACACACTTCACCTGCAACGCGCCTGGTGTATACTCAGCCTAGGCCGCAGGAATCTGGTCGTTCACCCCTGATTTCTTGCTTGGTGTTCGACCGATGCGTCCCACCCATTCGGCTGCAGGGCGACTGCGAGCGGGCAAGTGACGGGGAGCCGATGAAGCAACTCGTAAAATTCAAGAGTCCCTTGCACGAAATGACCCAGACGACTCCCACATGTCTCTGGAATGATTCGGCATCTCTCCAGGAATTGACGTACGCGCTCAATCACGGAGCCGTTGGAGCCACCTGCAATCCAGTTATCGTAGGTGAAGTACTAAAGAAGGAAATGTATCTCTGGAGGGATTGCATCGACGAACTTATCGAAGAGATGCCTCTCGCAACAGAAGATCAGATTGGCTGGAAGGTAGTCGAGAAAATTTCGACAAAAGCAGCGGAGCTCCTGATGCCGATCTTCGAGCAGCATCGTGGGATCAATGGCAGGCTCTCGATTCAGACCGACCCCCGCTTCTATCGCGATACGAATGCGATTGTGGTGCAAGCAGTGAGTTTCGCTGCGTTGGCGCAGAACATGATTGTAAAAATTCCCGTCACCAAAGCAGGCATCGCAGCGATTGAAGAGGCCACACATCGCGGCATCAGTATCAACGCCACGGTTTGCTTCTCGCTTCCGCAGTGCATCGCCGTCGCGGACGCTGTCGAGCGCGGTTTGAACCGTCGGCAATCCGAGGGCAAGGACATTTCCTCGATGGGGCCCGTTTGCACCATCATGGTGGGACGCCTCGACGACTGGCTCAAAGTTCAGGCAGAAAGGGATTCGATCACGATCGATCCCGGCTACCTCGAGTGGGCTGGAGTCGCCACCTTCAAAAAGACGTACCAAGTCTTTCGCAAGCGCGGATATCGCATCCGCCTTCTCTCGGCGGCTTTCCGCAATCACATGCACTGGAGCGAATTCATAGGTGGAGAGGTCGTGATCTCACCTCCTCACAAATGGCAGGTTCGTTTCAATTCGAGCGATATCGAGGTCATCTCGCGAATCGACAAGCCCGTCGATCCCAAAATTGTGGATCAGCTTCTGCTGAAATTCCCTGATTTCCAGCGCGCCTACACCGAAAACGGTCTCTCCCTGAATGAGTTTGACTCCTTCGGCCCTACCAGGCGGACTCTTCGCCAGTTCATCGCGGCCTGCCATGAACTCTCCGCGATAATTCGCGAGCGGATGCTTCCTAATCCCGATCAAAAATAATCGCTAAGCTTCATCGATGGCTACAAAAACTCCACGAGCAGAGGTGACGAATTTTCGGCAATTGGGCCGAAATTTCAGCTTTTCTCCTGCGCTCAGGGGAACAGACAGAAAACCTATGACTGACTGGCGGAGGGGGTGGGATTCGAACCCACGAGACCCTTTTGAGGTCTAACGGTTTTCAAGACCGCCGGTTTCAACCACTCACCCACCCCTCCAAGGTCGAAACGTTATTGTATTGTAGCCTGCGGAGCAATCCAAAGCACTCTGGCGGTCAGGAGAGGCGTTCGCGCACTTTATCGCTGAGAACTTTGCCGTCCACGGTTTTGCCTTCCAGACGCGCGCGCGCGGCTTTGATCACCGCTCCCATTTGCTTCAGCGAGTCGGCTTCGGTGTCCGCGATCGCTTCTTCGATGGCGCGGGAAATTTCCGCGTCGCTCGGAGCCGCCGGCAAATAGCTTTCGATGATCTTGATTTCTTGCGCTTCTTTTGCGGCGAGGTCGTCGCGTCCGCCTTTGGTGAATTGCTCGACGGACTCGCGCCGCTGCTTCACCAACGTCTGCAGAATTTGCAGCGCTTCCAAATCTTCGAGCGGGCGCATCTTCTCGATCTCTTTATTTTTCAGGGCGCTCTTCATCATGCGTAGGACGCTCAGGCGCAACTCGTCCTTTTCCTTCATCGCCGCCGTGAGTTCTTTTTGAATGCGTTCCGTCAAGCTCATGTTCTTGAGGGTTCTCCGCTTGATTTGTTTTTGGGATAAGTGGTCGGGGCGAAAGGATTTGAACCTTCGACCTCCTGGTCCCGAACCAGGCGCGCTAGCCAGGCTGCGCTACGCCCCGACACGATACGCAAAAAAAACGGTCTTGTGCAGCGTTTCAACGATAACATAACTCGCACGGTCCCGGCCACCCGCGCGTAAATCTGCAGGAGTTTTATTTCGCATGTTCGAGCTTGAAGAACCGAAGAAAACCCGCACCCTTAAGAACCAAAGGGTGCGGCACCCACGGCCGAACCAAGTCACTGTTCGGGAGATTAGCGCAGTACTATAATCCGTCCGCTGCTGCGAAGGTCACGAGAGGGAAACGTTGCCGCTGAAGGTGGGCCACCCGCCAGTCTCGTAGGAGCATATTAGTGCTGCGAACAGCATTGCGTTTTTTCGCAAGAATTTTCCTCATCAGGATGAGTACGAGGTCTTTGTTGATTTTTCTCGTCGTCTTCTTGGGAGTACTTACGGCGGGCATGTTGCTCGTAGTCTATGGCACCATTGTCAAGAACAGATGGGGGATGAATTCCAGTCCAGTCTCTTGCCCGCGCTGCAAAACGCAGCTCCCAAGCGTGCGCAAGCCGCGAACACGGAATCAGGCCCTATGGGGTGGCTGGACGTGTCCTTCATGTGGCACAGAAATAGACAAGTGGGGACGGGAGGTTAGCTCTCGCTCTCGACCCAGTCGAGACCGCGCGGAAAAGATCTAAGACCTCGCAATCTAAGGCCTGGAATCGCCATGGCTGATTAGATGACGTTGTCGGCTCCTTGCCCCGAGACCCATCCCGGCATTGGGCGGGTGGAACACCCTTAACGCGCTAAGATGATTTTGCTTTTTCTTCTGGGTGCCGCATCCCTTTGACGTTTAAGGGTGCGGTTCTTGACGTATTTTTCGCTTGGTCAAGGGAAGCCCTCTTACTTTACAGCGAATCGACCCTCAGCAATTCGTCGTTCTGTCCCGCATAAAAAATGACAGATTGCTCCACGGCCAGTCCCGCCACTTGGGAACATTAAGGGAGCAAAACCGGTCAAGCAAACCGTGAATGCGAGATTATGGTAAAATGTAAGGGCAAGACAAGTCACAGCTTACAAGATTGACACAGCTAATTCGGTACCAGGAGGTCGAAGGTTCTCTTCGACTTCGCTCAGAGCGGGCAAATCCTTTCGCTCCGGGCACTTATCACACGAGACGGCCCGTTGATGGAAACTCCGGAGAAATAAACGGCAACGGGCCGCGGATGTGTTATAGTTGTTCTGCGCTTAATACCGCGGTTGTGTTGTGCGGCTGCTCCGGATACGTAGCAAAACCTGAGATTCCCCGCCTTCAGTTCTCTCCGATGTCTTCAGCGTAATTTCAAACCAACACTGGTAGTCAGGATTACCGTGCGTGTCTGAACGGTTGTGCGCACAGAATCGATTGCACCAGTAGAGAAGGCAATACACAAGATGGATAACTTTACAGAATTACCGATCTCGAATTACACGAAGGACCGCATTGCGTCGAATCGTTTTTCGATTCCGACGCCGGTGCAAGCCGCGGCAATCCCGCAGGCTCTGGATGGCAAAGATGTGCTTGCAACGGCGCAGACGGGAACAGGCAAGACGCTCGCGTTTTTGATTCCGATTATGGAGCGGCTGCTGCAGCAAAACGCGCCGGGAATAGCGGCGCTGGTGCTGGTGCCGACGCGCGAATTGGCCATGCAGGTGGTCGATCAGTACAATGCCCTAAGAGGCGCGAAACTTTCGCCAGCGGCGCTGGTGGTTGGCGGCTTGGCAGAAGGCTCGCAGCTCACCGCGCTGCGCAAGGGAGCGCGGCTTGTGGTCGCAACTCCGGGACGATTGGAAGATTTTCTGGACCGCAAACTGGTCCACTTCCGCACGCTGCAAATTCTGATTCTCGATGAGGCGGATCGCATGTTGGACATGGGATTCCTCCCAGCGATTCGCAGAATCGTGGGAGTGCTGCCGAAAGAGCGGCAGACGATGTGTTTTTCCGCGACGCTCGAGGCCTCAGTCGCGCACCTGGTCCATGACTACATGCGTCATCCGGTGCGGCTCGCATTCGGCTCGACGCTCAAACCGTCGGAAAATGTGCGCGTGCAGGCATTCGAAGTCCCCGCCGATGGCAAACAGGATCTTCTGCAG
>DASYYR010000103.1:0-7516 GCA_035933575.1 Candidatus Acidiferrales bacterium
TGCGCGATGATTTTGGACTTGCTCATCGGATTTGCCATCGTGTTGCTATCTCCTCTATAGAAGTATTTTCCCTTGTTGGTGTCGCTGGGAGGCCGGGGGCACTATAGCCGCAGCCCCCGGTTAACGCAAGTAAAAATGCAAGGAAAGCCGCAGGAAATGGCGATTTTTGCGGTTGCGCGCGCGGGAGAGGTTAGAGCGACCCGAGCGCGGAGTAAAAAGACGCCACGGATTTTATGCCGCCGAAATAATTGTCGAGTGAGATGTGCTCATCGGGCGCATGCGCGTTTTCGTCAGGCAAACCGAAACCGAGAAGGACGCAGGGTACTTTGAAAGTGTCGTGCATCTGCGTGACGAACGGAATCGAGCCGCCTTCACGGATGAATACCGCTTTTTTGCCGAAGCCCTTCTCGAGCGCGTGAATCGCCTTCTGGAAAATAGGATGGGTATAGGACGCGACCCAGGGCTTGCCCATGCTGAGGACTTCGAATTTGCAATGGACGGTTTTGGGCAGCAGTGCGCGAATGTGACGCTCGACTTGCTTGGCGATTTTCGCGGGATTCTGATTCGGCACCAGGCGAGTGGAGATTTTGGCGAAGGCTTTTGAAGGAATGACGGTTTTCGAACCTTCGCCCGTGTAGCCGCCCCAGATTCCGTTGAGCTCGAGAGTCGGGCGGCACCAGAGGCGCTCGACGTTCGTGAAGCCTTTTTCGCCGGAGAGGCCGGGAGCGCCGACGGTTTTTCGAAATTCAGATTCTTTCCAGGGAAGAGCGTTTAGGGTCTTTCGTTCCTTTGCAGAAAGAGTGGCGACATCATCGTAGAAGCCGGGGACGGTGACGTGAAAGTTTTTGTCGTGCAACTTAGCGATCATCTCGGCAAGGATCGTAATGGGATTGGGGACGGCGCCGCCGAAGACGCCGGAGTGAAGGTCCTGCGATGGGCCGGTGATTTCTATTTGATAGTAATTCAAGCCGCGAAGGCCGTAGGTGATCGACGGAACGCCTCGCGCGAGCATTGAGGTGTCGGAAACAACGAGGGCATCGGCCTTGAGCCTGTCTTTGTTCTTGGTGACGAAATCCCACAGGTTGACGCTACCGACTTCCTCTTCGCCTTCGATGATCACTTTCACGTTGAGCGGCAACTTGCCTTCGGATTTTTGCAGCGCCTCGAGAGCCTTCAAGTGGATGTGCACCTGCCCCTTGTCGTCGGCAGTACCGCGGCCGTAGAGATTTCCGCCACGAACCGTGGGATCAAAAGGCGGAGAAGTCCAAAGTTCGAGCGGCTCGGCGGGCTGCACGTCGTAGTGGCCGTAAAAAAGAATGGTGGGCTTACCGGGGGCTTCTAGGGATTCAGCGACAACCAGGGGATGCATTTTTGTTGGAATGATATCAACTTTGGAAAAACCGGCTCCGTGCAAGCGATCAGCGACCCACTGAGCGGCGCGGTTGATATCTGGCTTGTGCTCGCTCTTTGTGCTGACGCTTGGGATGCGGAGAAAATCCTTCAGCTCGCTGAGGTTGAGTTCGCGACGGCTCTCGATATAATCGAGAAAATTCATCCTTAGGCTCCCTGGAAGCGATTTTGATTCGCAGCCGCCCGGCAATTCGTTGTCGGGCGTTGTATCGAGGCCGCGTGAGAAGGGGCATTGTACGAAGTGAAGAGGGTTGCAGCAAGCGGAAAGCGGCGCGTTGATTCAGTTGACTCGATTGTGGCGTTGATGCACGATAACCATACGATGCCTTCAACCGATCCCGACAATCGCCGGCGAAGTTCACGCGTCTTCACGCGCATCCCAGTAAAGATCCGCGGCATGAACAGCGACGGGAACAAATTTCGCGAGGGATGCCAGACCATCGTGGTCAACGCGCACGGCGGCCTTCTCTATTTGAACGAATCGGTGGAAATGGGCGCGCAACTGCAAATGACAAATCCGGCCAGCGACGAAGAACAGGAGTGCCGCGTGGTGTATCTTGGCGACACTTCCGACAAAGGGCAGAGGGTAGGATTGGAGTTTTTGTCGCCGGCGCCGCATTTCTGGGGAGTTGAGTTCGCCGATCCCCCTCCTCCTGGACGTCGGACACCTTCTTCTCCGCGCCCACGCTGACGAAGCATTTCGCGTGTTGTAACTTATCCCGCAGGAAGCCAATGCAACATTTGGACTCGCGCTGGTGTCTGAGTCTATAGTTGCGACACGTTGTGGTTGTCAAGGCGTGTCAATGTCGGGTATTGGGTCAGTTTGAATTTTGACTTTTTGTGCCAGGATCAAGAAAATTCAAACTGACCCACCACCCAATGTCGAGTCCCGCAGCTATTCTATTTAGACTTTGTGTTCTTGCGCCTGAGGCGCTGAACGGAGGACAAATGCGCGCGTGGATTCTGTGGCTTTTCTGTGCAGCAGTTCTAGCGGGCATGCAAGTGGTGGGGGCAACGCCGCGACAGAATAAGGGCGCGACACAATCGACACGCGAAAAGGCGGGCGCGGCTGCGAAATCTCAACGCGAGGGCGAGAATCATCCTGCGGTGAACGCCGAAACGACCGCGACGAAGTTGCCGGTGCGACGCGTGGTCCTTTATAAGGGCGGAGTCGGGTATTTCGAGCACTTGGGCGAAGTTCACGGCGACCAAAACATGCGTATCGATTTCACGAGCAGCCAGCTCAATGACGTGCTGCAATCGCTGACGGTGCTCGACTTGAACGGCGGGCGTATCACGGGAATCGACTACGACTCTGAAGCGCCGTTCAGCCAGCGGCTGGGAACGATAGGGTTGCCGCTGGGGGAAGAAACTGATCTTTCGAAATTTCTGGCGGCGCTGCGCGGAACGCGTTTGGAGATTCGCACCGGCACCGGCACGATCACAGGCCGGCTATTGAGTGTCGAGACGAAATCACGCGTTACCGGCGGCACAAGCCAGCAGGTGGATTTAGCCACTCTGGTGAGCGACAGCGGCGAAGTGCGCACCGTGGAAGTGACGCCGGCGGTGAGCGTGCGCGTCGCCGACACGGACGTGAATCGGGAAGTGGGACGGTATCTCTCTTTGCTGGCGTCCACGCACCAGCAGGATTTGCGGCGCATGACGATTTCGGCGGCGGGCTCGGGCGCGCGGCAGCTATACGTGAGCTACATCAGCGAAGTGCCGATCTGGAAGACAACGTATCGGATCGTGCTGCCGTCGAAGGCCGACGATAAGCCGTTGCTGCAAGGCTGGGCGATTGTGGATAACACGACAGGCGAGGATTGGGACAATGTGGAACTGTCACTGGTCGCGGGCGCGCCGCAATCGTTTATTCAACAACTGTCGCAGCCGTACTACGCGCGACGTCCGGTGGTGCCGCTGCCGGAGACTGCGGAGTTGACTCCGCAGACGCATGAGAGCGCGATGCTGGGCGGCTCGGGAAGTTTGTCAGGCGTGGTGACCGACCCAAGCGGCGCGGTGATACCGAACGCGCAGGTGCAGATTGTGAACACGCAGACTGGCGCTGCAAACACCAGTACGACAGATGACGAAGGAAAATACGAGTTCGATGATTTGCCTGCTGGGAATTATCGGGTTGAATTCCAAGCGCCTGGTTTTCAGAGAAGCGTGATGCAGGGCGTGTCGCTTGGAGGAAACGGCGAGCAAACGCAAGATGCCAGGCTGCAAGTGGGAAGCGCGTCGCAAACTGTGGAAGTGACGTCCGAGTTCTCGAGGTTGAACGCGTATGCAAAGTTGCAAGCGCCACGGATGGGCGTCGTCGGATCGGGGCGCGAACTTGGAAATGGGAGCGGGACTGGCGTGGGGGTGGGCACAGCTTACGGCGTTGGGGGAGGTGTGCCGGGCGGCGTCGCGGGCGGAATCATAGGCGGTGCACCCAGCGGTATACCCGGCAACGGCGCACTCGCGATGTTGCGTAATCAAGTGTCAGCAGGCGCGCAGGGGTCGAATCTGGGCGACCTGTTCGAATACAAGCTGAAGGACCGCGTGACGATTCACAAGAACGAATCGGCGCTTGTTCCCATCGTGCAAGTGCATATCGCGGCGGAAAAAGTATCACTGTGGAACAATTCGCTTGGATCGCAGCGGCCGTTGCGCGCTCTGTGGCTGACGAATTCGAGCGCCCTCACTTTGGATGGAGGCAGCTTTACGGTTCTGGAAGACGAGGCGTTTGCGGGCGAGGGGCTTACGGATCCGATCAAGCCGGGCGAGAAGCGTTTAGTTTCCTACGCGGCGGATCTTGGCGTGCGTGTGGATGCGAAAAGCGAGAGCCGGCCGCAACGCGTGACGCGAGTGCGCATATGGCGCGGCGTGATGAGCATGACGCGAGAGTTGCAGCAGAGCACCACGTACACAGTGCGTGATGATGATACGGCGCCGCGCACAGTGCTGATCGAGCATCCTCTGCGAGTTGGTTGGAAGCTGGCGGAAGGAACGCCGAAGCCGGAAGAAACCACGTCGAACGTTTACCGCTTCCGCGTCAGCGTAAAACCCAAGGAGACGTCCAAGCTGGAAGTGGGAGAAAGCGAGCCGTTGGACACGCGTTATGAGATTTCGAATGTGACGGACGATCAGATCACGCTTTTCCTGAACCAAAAATCCATCAGCGCTGAAGTGGAAGCGGCGTTGCGAAAGATCGTCGAGCAGAAGAATCGCGTGGCCGCGCTGGATGCGGAGATCTCCCGCCGCAACAACGAAAAGCAGAAAATTTATGACGACCAGCAGCGCATACGGGAAAATTTGAAGGCGCTCAAGGGCAGTCCCGAGGAGCGCGCACTCACGCAGCGTTACACGCAGCAGTTGGCCGATCAGGAGACGCGCTTGGAGACTTTGCAGAAGGAAACGCAAGATTTCCAAACCAAGCGAGACCAAGCACAAGACGAGCTGGACAAGATGATTCAGAGTTTGTCGCTGGATGTGACGCTGTAGGCTTCGCAGTCTTTAGGCACTAGCCGGGCAAAAAACACGTTTTGCTTCAAAACTTAGCGGCTCGTTGAAAAACTGAATTTCGTTATCATTCCTCCGACGGGAAAGACTCAGAAACGCAGGGGGAATGCAGATTCCTCGTCGCGGTTGCTCCTCGGAATGACAACGAGTGGAGTTTTTTAGCAAGCACCTAGACAACGGAACGAATCGGGCCGCTAATCCGTATCTGACAGTGGGAGACGGGCGATGCTGACATTTGTGCTGTGGTGCATCCTGCTGGTGTTGTGCTGGCCGTTGGCGATTCTGGCGCTGGTGCTGTACCCGATCGTGTGGCTGCTGTTGCTGCCGTTTCGATTGGTTGGCATTGCCGTGGGAGGCGCGCTCGATTTAGTGCGAGCCATTATTTTTCTTCCCGCGAGGATTCTGCGAGGGCCGCGCCGCTCGGCGTTCACGCGCTCCTGATTGGGCGATTCTCCTCGCGAGAAGGTCGCAGTTTGGAGAAACCCAAGGAAACTGCAGGTCCCCTGCCCGCGGCAGGCAGGTTCGTCGCGAGGCTCCTCCGAATGACAACGGAATGTTTTTTTCAAGAAGCTGCCGGTGTTGTGTTTCCGAAATTCGGGACACATGAGCTTCGTGCGTGTTGAAACCGTGCCCTGACACAGCCCTGTGTCACTTTCTTCGGTAACGCGCGACACTAGGCAGTGGGCGCGGGAACAATTATGGGTTCAGCTTCTAATTGTGGCACTTCAAGATCAGGCATGGGACGAGCTGAAAAGAGATAGCGGCACGGCATCGCGAGCCAGCGGGCCCAACGCGCCGAGCGCGCCACGCGCGCGCTATCGGTGGCGATTCCCGTGTTTGCGTACATCTGGCGGTAAAGTTTCGAGATCAAGACAAAAGCCAAACGGCCCTTAGACGAAGTCATGAAGTTGGAGCGTTTCCAAATGGATTTCAGCGTATAGAAACTGTCCCAAACGGCCTGAGTGCGCTGGCGAATTTCGTCGGCTGACATCGCCGGATGAGGACAATAGAGCTTGGGGCGCAACGCCTGCGGGATAAGCCAGTGGCGAGTCAGCGGAATGCCTCCGACGCTCTTCGGGTCGAGTTCCATGGTCTTTTCCCATTTTGCAAAATCGATGGTTCCGGGAAAGGGCGTGAGCATGACGAATTGCGCAAAGGTGACGCCGGCGCGTTGCGCCACGTCGACCGTGGCTTCAAAGGTATTTGGTCGGTCGCTGGGCAGGCCAAATATAAATGATCCGAGCACATGTACGCCGTGTTTGCGAAATGTCTGCAAGCGCTCGACCAGATTCTCGCCCGCGCAATTGAAGTCCTTGTAGACGTCTTTCAGGCCTTCCGGTGTTACGGATTCAACGCCCACCAATGCACCCCTGATGTGCGCTTTGCGCATGGCGTCGAGGTAAGCGGGATCTTCCGCGGCTTCCATTGTGATTTGCGTGAAAAACACCGTGTCCTTGGGAAGAAGTGCGAGGCGCGCCATTAAGTCGAAGCGCTCGGCGCGGAGGGACTCGAGTTCAGCGATGCGTTGCGCGTTGCCCTGGCGTTTGGCCAGCGCAATATCGGTAAGGGTGACAGGATAGAAATTATCGTCCGCCAGCGCGATAAATCGAAAGCCCTGGCGCCGCAACTGCACGATCTCTTCGATGACCGCTTCGGAGGCGCGTTGACGCGGGCGCTGACCGTCCGTGCGCCAGACGGAACAAAACGAGCAGTGCTTCGGGCATCCTCGAACGGTCTGCACGGAGGCCCACATATATTGTCCGCGCGGAATCAAATCCCAGCGGGCCTTCAGAAAACTTGAGGCCTCGACGCGACCGCCCAGATAAATGGATTGCGGAGCGCCCTGGGCGCAGTCCGCTAGCGCCGTCGCCCAAACCACATCCCCGTCGCCCTTGACCACGGCGTGCGCGCCGCCAAGACGTTGCGCTTCTTCCGAGTAAAGTGTGGCGTGAATTCCTCCGAAGACCACGTAGGCGCCGCGGTCGCGCGCCATTCTGCCGATTTCGTACCCGCGAAGGGCGTTCCCTGTGTGAATTCCAATGCCGACAACATCGCCGCGCTGGATGAGTTCCGTATCAACGGGATTCAGCGTTTCATCGACAATGATGGGATCTCCAAACGAGGCTGGCGTAGCCGCGGCGAGCACATACAACCACCGCGGCGTGATTACGGCGGTGCCAAAAGAAACATGGCTCGGATTTATGAGGTGAACCCTCATGCGTACTGCATCGAGTCCCGGGAACGTCTGGATGCGGCCCTTCCCACCAGATGAGTAGAACAAAACAGCGTGAAGAAAACTGTGCTGAATTGCTCAGAACAAGAACGAATGTTCATCTGAGTACCCTCATAGATAATTGAATAAATAATTTTTCAATGAGCGCTCAGCCACGGTGTGAGCGCGACACCGCGCGGGCTGCAGGTCAGAAACGTGATACGCAGGAACGGAATGGCAATGAGTGTTCCCATGATGGAGGAGAATGTTCAGGAGGCGGTAAAGAACAATATTTTTGGCCTTATGAATCTGCTCGAAACCGCGGAAGCCTGCGGATGCGAGAGTTTCATCCTGATTTCATCCGATAAAGCGGTGAATCCAACCAGC
>DASYYR010000068.1:0-14879 GCA_035933575.1 Candidatus Acidiferrales bacterium
GGGTTTCCCCATTCGGAAATCCCCGGATCAAAGCCTGCTTGCGGCTCCCCGAGGCTTATCGCAGCTAGCCACGTCCTTCTTCGTCTGTTGGCGCCAAGGCATCCACCGTACGCCCTTAGTAGCTTGACCATAAAACTCACCCAACACGTCCCGATCCGACTAGGATTGGGATACCGAAGAGCATTCCCACGACGGATCTTGCGGTCCCTCGCGAAACACACCTCAGACTACGCGTGTGGACAAGTTCGCCTTTCCACTTGCGCTACTCGAGCTAAACTTGCGGATCATCACGCGCGCGAACTTGAGATCGCGTGCGCGATGGCCAGCTTCCTTCAGTTGTCAAAGAGCGTTAACCTCGCACCCGGCGAGGCTCGCTGAAGCTAACTTCAGCGGCAGTGCTTTGGGCACTGGATTCTGCTCATTCTTGCGAACGAGAACAAGCAGGATGCAATACCCGGTTAGAGTTTCTGTGGAATTCTGTCTCGTAAAATAAAAAACCCGGCGTCAAGCGCCGGGCGAGTCCTTCCGCAGTTTCCCGGGAAGGATTTACTCGAAGCTCGACTGTTGCCTATCCGGTGTTCGTATCCAACCTCACCTCGTCATTACGGGAGAGATTACCGGCCCGCCGGGTCCTCCGGGCGTGCCCGGTCTTCCGACATCCAAGAAGTATACGTGTTTCTCTGTATTCGTCAAGTGCGTCCCCAATATTTTTTCGGGCGTTTTCTGTGAATTTCACCATCTATGTGGAAATTACGCGCCAAGCGAGCGAATGTAAGTTGGGGCTTATGGCTTCCGCTGCAATTTTGAAGTCTAGCTTTTGTTGTGCTTGAAGTATTCGACTTGGCGGAGGCGTTTTTCGGCCTCTTCTCTTGATTTGTACGGGCCGCCGAGGTTTTTCTTCCCGTTCTCTGAGAGCACCTTGTACCCGCCTTTCACTTTCTTAATCATGGCATCCCCCTCAAACGAATTCGTTTCTCCTGATTCAAAAGATGGCACAAATCCGCCGGCCTGTCAGTGAGGTAAATCACTGACTCGCGCGTTGACTTGACGGTGCTGCAGGCCTAGCATTGCCTCCAATAGGGCGTCGCGCAAGCAGCAAACAAGGAACGCGAAAGCGCCGATTTTCCCAAACGACGTTTACACAGACGGGCTCAATCCTGTAATCATGAGCGAGGATGAAGAACAAGAAATGAGTCAAAACAATGGATGAAGCCGAAAACCCGAAAGAAGACCCGAAAGACAACTCAAGTAAGCGAGTACCTTACGAGGAGAATGTCCCTTCGTCGAGGATATTAAAGCTGGCCATCGTGGCCGCCCTGATCATTGTAATCATTGCTCTGGTGCTCTATCTCAAGGCGCGACACCAGCCGCCGGCGCTCCGGGATCAGTTGCCGAGCAAGTCCGCTCCGGCGTTTGCGGCGAACGACTCGCCCAGATGGATTGCATAGTTGCGAATGAATTTTCGGGAGGCGCTTCGTGGATTCCACTACAAACGGCAAACCAGATACGGTCTTAATCACTGGCGGCACTGATGGACTGGGCCGCGCGGCGGCGATTCTGTTCGCCTCCGAGGGCTATCGCGTTTTCGCCGCTGGACGAAACGCGGAGAAGCGCGCCGCTCTCGAGCAATTGGCGGAAGAGAAAAGTTTGCCGTTGGAGACGGTCGAGCTTGACGTGACCAGCGACGAATCAGCGAACCGCGCGGTGGCGGAAGTCGAACGGCGGGCCGGGCCTGTCAGTGTGCTGGTGAATAATGCTGGCATTGCCATCGCCGCTGTAATGGAAGAAATTTCCGTGGACGACCTGCGCAAGCAATTCGAGACGAATGTCTTTGCCGCCGTGCGCATGAGCCAGCGCGTCCTGCCCGGAATGCGCAAGCGCCACAGCGGCCGGATTATTAACATGAGCTCCGTTGCCGGAAGGGTTTCGAATCCTCTTTTCGGTCCCTACAGCGGGAGCAAACATGCGCTGGAAGCGATCTCCGACGCGCTGCGCATGGAAGTCGCGCCCTTCGGCATTCGCGTGGTGCTGATTGAGCCAGGCTTCATACCGACGAACATCAACCGCGCGGCTGCGGAGTTGTCCTCCCGGTACATGAACAATGCCGCAGCGAGCCCGTATGCGCGCGCTTATCTGTCTGTTTTGAAACTGGTGCAAGAAAGGGTAGCCAGTTCGAAAACGACGCCGGAGGATTGCGCGCGCGTGATCCTTCGCGCCGTGCGCGCGTCTAATCCGCGTGCACGCTATGCGGTCACGCGCGAAGCGCAAATCACAATTGCCATGCGCTGGCTGCTCTCCGACCGCCGGATGGACAAAATGACGATGCGAATGCTGGGGATGGAGGGTAACGCGAGCGCCGCGGCATCACCGGAATCAGTCCAAACGCAACTGGAACAATTGGCTCGCCCGCGGCGTTAATTGGTTACTTGAATCGACAGGCTGTTGGCGCGCAACGGCACGTACATCTTGTCGAAGGCATTGTGCGCCGCGCTCTCGGCATAGGCGTCCGCGGCGGCGCGATCTTTGAACTCAATTACAAATGCAGTGCTGAAATCGCGTGGCTCCAGTCGCGCTGGTTTGAGCCAGATGTTTTCAATCCCCGGAATTTGAGCGGCCATATTTCGAATGCCGTCGAGCACCTGCTGTTTTTGGGCGTCCGTAACGCCGGGCCGCCATTGCACTTCGACCACGTGGATGATTGTTTTAGGCTGCCCGAAATGATTCGTTCCGAGCGCGTAACCTGCCGCGGCCAGGACAATGGCCGCGAGCAAAGCTCCCAGAAAAAGAATTCCCCGCCGCAGGTGCAACTTCATCGGCTTTGCCTCCGTATCAAAGTAAGATTTAAGGAAAAGGAACGAACGTGCACCGCAGAGTGTACGCAACTGCCGCGTGTGCGCGCAATCCAGCGCTGCCGATTCTTCGCCGCGATGGATTCTTCGCGGTTGACCTTGTGCCGTGGGGAAAGTACGATGCCCGAAATCCTTTTTCGATGCAGTTGAACAAGGAGGCCGTATGTTTTGCTCGAAGTGCGGCACGCAGGTGGCGGAAACAGCGGCGTTCTGTCCGTCTTGCGGGCAGACGACCGGGAACGCGCCCGCCGCGCCACGCGGCATTCCTCTCGCGCCGGGCGGGGGCTTCGTACTGCCTTCATCCGAAGGGGCTCCTCCACTCCGCGTCGCGCCAGCGCCACCGACTCCGTCATATCCCACCGCATACCCAGTAGCCGCACCCACTACCGCCTATGCCGGATTCTGGTTGCGCTTCGTTGCGTGGATTATTGACCGCATTCTTCTGGGGGTCTCGTTTAGCTTCATCTCGTTGCCGATTATGGCGGCCAGCGGTCTGCGGGACATAATGATGAATCATCCACCGCAGACTCTGCCTGAATTGTTCGGACTGTTTAGTATGCTTTCCAGACTGATTGCTCTTGCGATCGTATTTAATTGGCTCTACTACGCGCTGCTTGAAAGCTCGGCCTGGCAGGCAACGCTGGGCAAGAAAGCGCTCGGTCTCGAAGTTACCGATATGGCTGGTCGGCGCATTTCCTTCGCGCGCGCAACGGGAAGGTACTTCGGCAAGATCGTTTCTGCATTCATTTTGATGATCGGCTTTATCATGGCGGGGTTCACCGCTCAAAAGCAGGCCTTGCACGACATGATGGCCGGCTGTCTGGTGATTCGTAAAATTTAGCTGGACGAAAAGTCGAGGTGGCGAAATGTTCTGCTCGAATTGCGGAACGGCAAATATCGACGGAGCAGCGTTCTGCACACAATGCGGCAAGCCCCTTGTCGTGCCGGTGACCCCTGCATCCACCGCCTATTCCGGAACACCGACGTCCGTGACCGGAGCCGCCTACGCTCCGCAGCTTTTCTACGCGGGCTTTTGGCTTCGATTCGTCGCTTATCTGATTGACGCCGTGATCCTCGGAATCGTTTGCATGATTTTGATTGTCGTGGTGATATTCGCGAGCGGGTTTGCCACCATGCTGCGAAACTTGCCAGAGAATCCCACTCCAGACATGTTCCTTCGCGGAGCGTTCGTGCTCGCAATCCTCGCCTTGATTGCGATCATTACGGTCATAACTTGGCTTTACTACGCGTGGATGGAGAGTTCTCCTTCACAGGGAACGCTGGGGAAAATGGCATTGGGACTGATCGTCACCGACATGCAGTATCGGCCAGTTTCCTTTGCGCGAGCGAGCGGCCGGTTCTTCGCGAAGTTCATCACGGGCCTGATTCCGCTTTGGATCGGTTACATCATGGCGGGCTTCACTGCGAAAAAGCAGGCACTTCACGACATGATTGCCAGCTGCCTGGTCCTCAGAAAAGCCTAAACACGCTTAGACGCCCCAGCCGTAACGCTCCGTTTCCGCAAGCGATTCCGCCACCGCTCCACGAATGCGCGCGGCCATTTCCGTGCAGCCGATCGTTTGCGCACCCCGTTTAGCAATGTCCGGCGTGCGGAAGCCGCGCGAAAGCGCATACGCGACGGCCTTTTCAATTGCCACCGCTTCCGCGGGCAAACCAAACGATTCGCGCAGCATCATCGCTGCGCACAGAATCGTGCCGATAGGATTTGCGGAATTCTTTCCGGCAAGCTGCGGTGCGGAACCGTGAATCGGTTCGTAAAGCGCCGTGCCATTGCCGAGGCTCATGGATGGAATCAAGCCAATCGAACCTACCAGCGCCGCGGCTTCGTCGCTCAAAATGTCGCCGAACATATTTGATGTGAGAATCACGTCAAATTGCGCCGGACGAAGAATAATTTGCAGCGCCGCATTGTCGACGTAAAGTGATTCAAATTGCACTTCCGGAAAGCCCTTCGCGATGCGCTGCGCCGTTCTTCGCCACAGTCCAGAGCTGACGAGCACATTTGCCTTGTCGATGCTGGCCAGCTGACCGCGGCGCGCAGCGGCGCGGCGAAAGGCGTACAGCGCCACGCGCTCGATCTCCTTCGCGGAATAAATTTCCGTATCCGAAGCTACTTCATCACCATTCGACCCGCTGCTCTGACGCGGTCCGAAATAAATTCCTCCGGCGAGTTCACGGACAATTTCCATGTCGACCGTGGCATTTTGTTCCATTCGCAGCGGAGAAATTGCGCGCAACGGTTCGAGCAGCCGGATGGGCCGCACGTTAATATAAAGCCCCAACTCTTTGCGAAGTCCCAGCAGGCCTGCTTCGGGACGGCGGTCGAATGGCTGGCTATCCCATTTGGCACCGCCGACTGCGCCCAAAAGCACGGCGTCTGCTTTGCGGCAGGCTTCCATCGTTTCGCGAGGCAGAGGTTGACCATACTGATCAATCGCTGCGCCGCCGAACGGCAACTCGACGAACTCAAAGCGATGGCTGAACCCGCGCGCGCACTCCTCCACAACGGAGATGGCGGCACGAATTACCTCCGGGCCGATTCCGTCACCCGGGAGAACCGCGATCGTCTTGCGTATGCCAGTCATTAAATTTTGCTTGCGGCGGCCAGTGCGTCAGATTCGCCTGGCACGTTCGGAGCCAGACGTCCCCGGCGGGCCTGGTGCACAAACGTCAACAGATCGCGATCGGTGACGTCTTTCGCGGCGTCGGCAAGCCCCATGGCCGCACCATAGCATTGCGCGAGTTCCATATCACTCAACCGATAGCCTAGTTCTTCGATGCGCGTGCGCAGCGCGTTGCGCCCCGAATGTTTTCCCAGCACCAGCCGCCGGGCCGGAACGCCCACGGCTTCTGGCCGGATGATTTCATACGTCAGCGGATTTTTCAAAATCCCGTCTTGATGAATTCCCGCTTCGTGGGCAAACGCATTCGCGCCCACCACCGCCTTGTTTGGCGGCACGGACACGCCCGTGATTTCCGATAACATGCGGCTCGCTGAGTATATTTCCTCCAGATTAATGTTGGTGCGCATGCCGAAAAAGCTTTGGCGCACGGCCAGCGCCACAGCGAGTTCCTCAAGCGATGCGTTTCCCGCGCGCTCGCCAATGCCGTTAATCGTGCATTCCACTTGTCGTGCGCCGGCGCGTACCGCGGCTAGCGAATTTGCTACCGCCAGGCCCAGATCGTTATGGCAATGCGCGCTCAAGATAATTTCATCGCGGCGGCCCAAATGGCTTCGCACGCGATGGAAAATAGCGCCATATTCTTCGGGAGTGCTGTAACCCACAGTGTCGGGAATATTAAGGATTGTTGCGCCGGCTTCGGCGGCGGTTTCCATCACGTCGAGTAAAAAGCGGATGTCGCTGCGGCTCGCATCCTCGGCGGAAAACTCAACTTCCGCGCAGTGCTCGCATCCATAGCGCACCCAGCGCGACACGGCATCCAGAGCCTCCTGCCGCGAAATGCGCAACTTTGCCTGAAGATGCAAATCGGATGTCGCCAGAAATATGTGCAGGCGCGGCCGAGCCGCCGGCTCCAGGGCAGTGAGCGCTGCTTCCACGTCTTCACGGCGCGCCCGAGCCAATGCGGCAACGCGCGCGCGCTGGATCTGCGCTGCGACCGCGCGCACGGATTCAAGCTCGCCCGCCGACGCCACTGGAAAGCCGGCCTCGATCACATCGACACCCAGTTCGTCGAGTTTGCGCGCCAGGCGGAGCTTTTCGCCTTGATTCATCGAAAACCCGGGCGATTGCTCGCCATCACGAAGCGTAGTGTCGAAGAATTGAACCGTGTCCATGGCTCCCCCTGTGTGCAGGGAATCAGTGAACCGCAATTCGGAGGTCAGCGTCCAATTTATAATTGTTGCAGGTAATATAAGTATTGGTTATACAGGTACATTGCGAGGATAATCATGGATTTAGGTTCACTGCAAGTGTTCTTGGCTGTGGCGCGCGAGCGCAGTTTTTCGCGTGCAGCGGAAAAGCTATATCGCACGCAGCCCGCTATCAGCATCTCTGTGCGGAAGTTGGAAGAATGGGTCGGACAGCCGCTGTTCGTGCGCGGGACGGGAGCGGGCACGCTCACCGAGGCAGGCGCGTTGCTCGTCGAATACGCGGAGCGAATGCTGAACCTGCGCGAGGAGGCCAAACGGAGCCTGGAGGACCTCGCGGGCCTCCGCCGCGGCCGACTTGCGCTCGGCGTGAACGAAAGTTCCATCCACGCGCTTCTTCCGGCGCTTGCCCGTTTCCGCCGCAAGTATCTTAAGATTGAAATCGCCATCCATCGCGTGTACTCGCGCGATATCCCGCGAGAGATTTTGAATTATCGTCTGGATCTGGGCATCGCGTCCTACCGGCCATCCGAGCCGTCTCTCTCCGCAGCGGCATTGTTGCGGGACGATCTCGCTTTCGTCGTCTATCCGCGCCACAAACTGGCAAGACATCGCAGCGTAGCGATTCGCGAGCTTGGCGAGGAGACATTCGTCGCGCACATCGTGGCATCACCTTATCGCGAACGCGTCATTCAGCTTTTTGCGCGCCACCATGTCACGCTACGCATGGGCGTCGAGCTGCCCACCATTGAAAGCATCAAGCGATTCGTCGAAATGGGTATGGGCGTCGCGATCGTTCCGCGCATGTGCGTGCAGGTCGAAGTGGAGCGAGGTCAGCTTGTGGAAGTCCGCATTCGAGAAATGCATCTGCGCCGCGATTTATTCTTAATTTTTCGACGTGACCGGCCACTGTCTCAGCCCGCGAAGGCTTTTCTTCGTCTGTTGCGACCGAAGCAGTCGCTGGGCTCTCTGTTCGCAAACGCAGGAGACTGAAGAACGCGGCAGCCGGAACTCAGGTCCAACCGGCCATTTCATCCAACGCCTGCCCCACACGTTTCAGGCCTTCCGCGAGCATCTCCGTCTTGCCGCCAATGCCCATGCGAAAGTGGTCCGGCATTTCGAAGAATCGTCCGGGGACGACGCTTGCGTCATATTTCTCTCGCAAGAGCTGGCAGAAGGCATCGACGCGGCCTGCGACAACGTTAGGAAACGAGATCGTCCCCGCGTCCGCGCGAATCGCCAGCAAATCCTTGCGCGAATCGAGAAAGTGCTGGAGCAGAGGCCGATTCGTTTCCAGTCGCTTGCGCGCGTAATCCGCGATTTCCGCCAAATGATCAAACGCGATTACGCTCAACAACTCCGCCACATGCGCCGGGATCACTCCGTACAGGTCATTCAGGCGCCACATCTGCTCGGCTAATGGCGCTGCGGCGAGTATCCAGCCGCAACGGAGTCCCGAGAGACCAAAAGCCTTCGTCAAGCTGCTCGTTACGATAAAGTTCGGTCCCAAATGGAATGCTGAGCGGGCGCTCGGATCAAAACATGCGTCCAGATAGACTTCATCGACCAGAACCTGCGCGCCGCGACTCTGCGCAATTTCAGCGGCCAGACGCAACTTTGAATCAGGAGTGCGCGCTCCGCTCGGGTTGTGCAGGTTGGTGATGACAATGAGCCGCGTGTGCGCCGTCATATGGCGCTCGATTTCGCGTGGGTCGATCTGAAACCCATCTTCGAAACGGCGCGGGAAGCGGCGGACTTTCGCTCCCAGGTATTCCGCGACGGTGAGCAAGGGCTCGTAAGTCGGTTGTTCGATGAGCACTTGATCGCCGGGTTCGAGAAGCGCCGCCATCGCCAGATGGTTTGCCATCGACGTTCCGTTCGCTGCCACCACGCACTCTGATGGAACTCCGTTTTTCTTCGCTACGCGCTCTTGCAGAGGAGGATAGCCGTAACTGCCTGCGGCAGAAATTTCCAGGTCTTCGATTTTTACGGGCAATTCTGCCAATGGATAGCCGTCGATCCCGCTGGTAGCCAGATTAAATCTGGCATGCGAGCGCAGTTTCGCCCATTCCAGATATGTCGAACGAATCTCCCTTCGCGTGCTCACGTTTCCCGTTCCCGCTTTCTCTTTTGCGCGCTCCAGAAAAAATACACTGGTATCCCCGCAAATAAAATCCCAAATCCGACTGCGGTGTTATGCGGGTATTTGAAAATTGTGTTGATCACAACCAGCCAGGACGCGGCGACGAACAGAAAAGTAGTCACGGGATGCCCCGGCATTCGGGCAAGTCCCCTTTCGGGAGGTCGGCGGCCCTCTTTGAAATCGCGGCGGCGAAATGCAAATAGGCACGTCGCCGTCAGACCAAAAAAGAGAAAATCCATCGACACAACATAACTCAAGATTTGATCGTAGCGGCCGGAAAGCGCGATGATAATGGCAGCGACTCCCTGCAACGCAATCGCTACTACGGGCACTCGTCGCCGTGGATCGAGCCAGCCCACCGAGCGAAAAAATAATCCGTCTTCTGCCATGGCGAAATATACGCGCGGCGCGGTCAAAATCGACTGACTCAGGAATCCCAACGCCGAGAGGGCAATTCCCACGGCAATCAATGCCGCTCCCTTTGGTCCCCATGCCACGCGCATCACGGCTGACGCGGGAGTAGTCGCAGCGGCGAGCCCCGCAGGGCCGAGTACGTAAACGCATACAACGTTCACGGAAAGATAAAGCAGCACGACCCCAATCACTCCGATCACTAGCGCTCGGGGCAAATTCTTGCGTGGCTCGCGCACCTCTTCGGCGACGAAATTCGCGGTCTGCCATCCGCCGTACGCAAAGAGTACGGGCACGAGCGCCGCGCCCATCGCGGTCACCAGGTCGAACGACACGGGCCGGTCGAGCAATGCGGAGTTGGCATGCGAAGGCATTCCGCTGCGCAACAGGAACCATGCTCCGCAACCCACCAGCGCCGCAATCGCGAAAATCTTCAGCACCATCAACGTGCTTTGTACCGTGCTCCCCACGCGAACGCCCAGGCAATTGATAACCGTAAGCAATCCGAGCGCGAGCGTCGCGGTCAGTCCTTCACCCATGTGAAGACCCGTGAGTTCGAGAAAATATTTTGCAAATGTGACGGCCACCGCGGCCATTCCGCCCGTTTGAATCACAAGCAGCAAGACCCAGCCATACAAGAACGCTAGCGCCGGATGATACGCCTCCCGTAAATAGGCATATTGACCTCCGACTTTAGGCATTCGCGCGGCGAGCTCCGAATAAATAAATGCGCCCGCCAAAGCAATCGTGCCGCCGATCACCCACGCGCCGAGGATCAGCGCCGCTGTATGTAATTGGCGCGCCACCACGTACGGGTTGATGAATATTCCCGAGCCGATGATCCCGCCCATGACAATCATCGTGGCGTCGAACAAGCCCAGCCGTGCCGCGAGCCCGGAAGGCCCAGTTTGTACCGACGCGACGCTATCTTTTTGTGAAGGCTTCATAACCTTTCGAGGCCGCTTTCACATTTTCCTACTTCTGCCGCAGCCGCAATTCTGCGCTGACTCTATCATTGGTTGAGCCCGAGCCGCGCGATCGCGGCCAAACAAAACACGAAGCCGCAGGAAGTGACTGAATGGATACGCAACGGCGCGGAATCGTTTCTCCAAGCGCGGAAGCAGGGCATCATTCCCGCTAGGGGGGCATCCATGGCTTGGGAAAAAATTCTTGGCGGCCGGGGCGCGTCTGCTCCGCCAACAGAAGTCACCTCTGAAGAACTGGATTCAGCTTCGTCTTCGGTGGATTCGAGTGTCGTTGATCCGAAGCGCGATGCGCGCCGAAGCAAGCGCGTCTACATTGCCATGCCGGTGATCGTCAAGGGACAGCAAGGGGCCGAAACATTTGAGGAGAGGGCCTCAACGGAATCGGTAAATGCGCACGGGTGCATGATTCGTTTAGCGAAAGTGGTTAATCGCGGACAGAGGCTGACCCTAACTAATGTAAAAAGCCAAGAAGCAATCGACTGCCGCGTCGCTTATATTGGCCAATCCGAAGGCGGCAAAATTCAAGCTGGAATTGAATTCAATCGCCCCGCTGGATACTTCTGGCATATCGCCTTCCCACCCGACGATTGGAACGCTGCCGAGCGCAAGAAACCGGCGTTAGAAACCCGTCCAATCGGCAGGCATCGGTAGGCGGGCGGCGCGCGCAGACTCAGAGACACGCCTATACGACTTAGGGCCGATCGCAGGCACGGAAGGGGGGCCCTGTTGTGAGGCTACGAGGTGCTGCGGGTGTACCGTGGCAGACGTTCGAAGACGGTCGGGGCCGGTCGCATTTCTTTCCCCATCGGATTCGGCCGAATCATCATGTCCACCGCATCTGAGCCGCAGCTACCACAGCGTCCATGGCGGTCCAGGTCCGTCGGAACGCGACAGTCCACGCACCACCAATGCCGCTCAACCCACGCTTGTCCGAGAAGTACGTTTGTGTTTGACATGCTTTCATTGTGGGCGAAAGCTTTCAGAAGGTCGATAGGAGCCAAGTCACTTTTTTAGAGGCAAAACTGCGGTACGAAAGTACTAAAACCGGGTAGGCATTCGCCTCCATATCGAGGGCACTCTGTTCGCATGGATGCACTCAAGATGCAATTTGGCGATTCGCGGAACTCTAATGTGCATTCTCGGACTTCCGGAGCAATGCTTCCGCGTAGAGCGCTCCTTCCGGCGTGTCCTCATGTTTGAAATACACAAAAACGTCCCCTCGGTCGGCAAGGCGCCTTGCTCTTTTTGCGATAACTTCACGAGCTTTAGTTGAGTAACTCTCTTTGCGTAGGCGCAGATAGGAGAAATCCGCCGTTTCCGCCTTTGGAGTCTCCAGTTTGTCGCTCTCCGCTTCGCAAAGGGCGGCATTTTTCTCGTGCAACACAGTGAACACTTCATCGCAAAACCAGGACTCGTGCCGGAACTCAAACGCGGCCCGCACGGTACGGGGAATTTCGTCGAGGAAATTCGCCAGAAGTTCCACATCGCATTTCAAGTATGGCGGCAATTGGAACAGTATTGGCCCCAGCCGGTTCGCTTCATGCAGGAGCTTCACGGAATCAATGAATCGAGCGAGCCACTCACCCGCTTCACGCAAGCGCTTGATGTGCGTGATCATTTGGTGCGCCTTCACGGCGAACTTGAATCCCTCGGGCGTCTCCGAGATCCAGCGCGTCAGCAGGCTTTCGGTCGGAAAGCGGCGGAACGTGTAATTCACTTCCACGGAATTCAATCGCGTCGAGTAAAAGTTCAGGAATTTTGCGGAAGCGAGTTTTGCCGGATAAAATCGCGGTTTCCAGCTAGGGTAGGACCACCCTGACGTCCCTGCGTAGACCTTCGCCATCAGGCCATCAGTGTAGCCGGATTCGATAGGCTTGCAAGCAAGCTTATGTGGACATTCGACGCCTCGTTCGACATGCGCGCCCCACGACAAAAAGATCCAATACTCACATCTTTATTTGCACGTTCGCGCGCTCGGGCTCTTCAGCGGCGAACATGGTCGCCGGCGAGAAACCAAACATGCCCGCGAAAAGATTCCGTGGGAAGGTCGCCTGAGTTGTATTGAACTTCATCACTTCGTCGTTGTAGAACTGGCGGGCAAAGGCAATGCGGTTTTCCGTGGAGGTGAGTTGCTCCTGCAGCAATTTCACGCTCTCGACGGCGCGCAGTTGCGGGTACTGCTCGGCCACCGCAAACAGATTCGACAGCGCGCCGCTCAAAGCGGATTCGGCCTGCGCGCGATCGGCGACTGTGCCGCTGCTCGACGCCACGGCCTTCGTGCGCGCTTCGGTGACCGCCTCGAGCGTCGAGCGCTCATGCGCCATGTAACCCTGCACTGCGCCGACGAGGTTGGGGATTAAATCGTGGCGGCGCTTGAGTTGAACATCAATGTCCGCC
Organism: Candidatus Acidiferrales bacterium; assembly: GCA_035933575.1. GTDB lineage: Bacteria > Acidobacteriota > Terriglobia > Acidiferrales > UBA7541 > DAHUXN01. Next base: position 12,637 of record DASYYR010000068.1, read on the forward strand.
CAGGCGTTCTGAACGCGAACGCGCAGCGCCACCAGTGAATTGAATACCGCGATAAACCAGATCAGCAGTACCGCCGCGATCAGGCCAATCACAATCAGCGTTGTAGTAGACACGGTTTTACCACCCTGTTTTCCAAAATACTGGGCGTCAATGATGTAGAAACACAACGAACAATTGGTGAATCACCGCCATCCAGAGCGTCAGAAACACTAGACTCGCCATCGTCAATATCGCGATCAGAAGCAAAAGAAGCGCGAGGGCGGCCAAGGCAAACGGCCCGAGAAGGACAGCCAGCACCGCAATCACAATCCAAGACTTGTCCCCACCCGATTCAAGCTCGACGTGCGCGCCCATCCGATCGAGACGCTTCAGGCGGCGCTTCAACGATGGGAAGAAGCCGGCGAAGTTGCTCGAACTGTCCGATGACCCTGCCGAAGCGCCCTGAGCTGGCTGCGTACCTGTGCTCTTCGCGCTGAATTCTCGCAGACGGCGCAATGCCACGGCATCGCCGTGCTGCGCCGCAGCGATGTCCGCCAGATTAGGCATTTCATCCACAGATTTGCCGAGCGCGGTTGCGGCCGCCTGGCGGAACGCCATCATGCGCGCCATCGCATTTGCATCTCCTGCCATGGCCGCGCTTCCCGTCGCAGTGATTTGCCTCATAACGGAGGGCAGATCCGCGGGAGCTGACGGTGACGAATTGCTGGTTTTGTTCGCTTCCGATGCGGCCCACATCTGAACCCACATCTGCTGTTGCGCGGCATTGGCTTTCGAGTCACTTACGCGATCGCTTCCCGCCGGGCTGACCAAGAACAAATGCGCGGCCCATGCCCCTCCCGGAATCGGGCCGCGGTCGCTGTTGAGCTTTCGCAGCGCTTCCGCTAAGCCGTCGGGATTTCGCGTGAGTTGCACTGCGGAAGCATCCGCCAGGTATTTCCGCTTGCGCCACAGAAGCGCCATGCTCGGGCCCAGCATGCTGAAGGAGAAAAACCAAAGCGATAGCTTGATGGCCATATTTGTAAGAAAGATGGGGAACAGCAGGAAGGTTCGGACGGAGCGGAAAAACGACTTCTTGTGCGAAGCGTTATCGAAGACATCGTCGATGTCGTCAGTGTCGAGTCCTGCGCTGCGTGTGAGAAGCGCAGCCAGGGCAGCCGCTTCCTGAGCGCTGCTTTCAGTACCTTTCTTCCCGAGCAATCCATAACGAACAATTCGCCACAGCGTGCCGCGCGACCGGCGACCGAACGGAGCGTTGATGACAGCGACCAGAAGGCCGCAAGTTTCGAAAACGCTGGTGACGCGGAAAGCGATGCGCAGGTCGCCGTTGCCAATTGAGGCGACCAAATGCGCGAGCGCGCCTTCCAGTTCGTCGCGATTGAGTTGCTCGAGCATCCCGCGCGATATCACAATCCGCGCGTCGTTCGGCGACGTTCCTATAGGCGCGGCATTTGCGGCAGGTGCGTCAATCAGCATGATCTTCGGCGCCGGCAGGCCAGCGGCTATGGACATTTCCTGAACCACATCGGCCAGCTGCAATTCCTTGAGCTCGGACTGATTCGGCTCGCGGGCCTTCAGCGCCAACAACGCGCCTCCGACTCCGGCGCGACGAAACAGCGCATTCACTCCGAGCCATAATCCCACCGACAAGATCGCTCCGGGCAGAAGCAATACCGCCGCGCCGAGAGCCAAAGCCTGCGGATTCGCAGTCTTGCCCTGGGTCAACCACCCTAACGCCACCATTCCGTATCGAGCGAGTTCATTGGCGTACTGCCAGAAACTGGGCGGCAGCGGCATCCAAATACTCACGATGTCGGCGATGATCAATGCAGCGGCGTAAAGCAGCGGCGTGATGGTCAGTGCCAGTGGAATGCCCATCACCACGGTCGCTAAAACCGAGACGACGGAGAGGCGCCAGGTCGCGTGGCGATTGCGGCGCTGCGCTTCGAAAAAGCTTTCGCGGTCGCGAGGGCCGATCATCGGAGCAGCGGCTGTATTGGCATTCATGGAAACGTCACGACTTATCCGTCATTATTGGCTGCCTTCAGTGCCGCGATTTCGCGCAAGCAGCCTTGAACTCTGAGTAGGTGCTCCACCCCAGGGTTACCGAAGCGTAGTCAATGCGCAGGCCGGAGCGAAACGGCGCTCCTATCTCGCCGTGATCCCCACGCTCATCCATCACGAGTTTGGGCCCCTGCCACCTGCCTCTAAGATCGAAGAATCCCCAGTACCCTCCCGTATTGATG
>DASYYR010000046.1:0-3325 GCA_035933575.1 Candidatus Acidiferrales bacterium
GCCGTCGTAGAATAGCTGGTAGAGCGGGATTTCCATCGCCCTTGCCAGTTTCTCGAGCGTTTCGATGGCTGGAACGGTGTGGCCGTTCTCAACCCGCGAAATGTAGCAGCGAAGGAGTCCTGTGCGCTTTTCGATGTCGCCCTGGGACAGTTTCTTGGTTTCGCGTAACAGCCTTAAACGGTCTCCGATTATCATGCGGTGGATTGTCACATGAATGACTGGCACCCTGCAAGGGATAACTTGTACAAGACTGGACACAGGTAATTGTAACCGCGAGCGAATGGATAACGTCCCAAAATACGTGGCAGCAAGCGCAACCGCCGTTGCGATGACCGCCCGGCCGCGGACCGCCAAGCCGGACGACCGCGACTTGGTGCGCGCAGCCCAAAAGGGCGAGGTTGTTGCGTTTGAAGAGCTGGTGCGCAGGCACCAACAGCGGGTCATGGCCGTCGTCGGCGGTGTGCTCAGGCGCCGCGAGGACATTGAGGACGTCGCGCAGCAGGTGTTTTTGAAGGCGTACGTCTCCATCGGCCGCTTCGACATGCGCTCGGCCTTTTCGACCTGGCTGTACAAGATTGCGGTAAATGAGTGCTGGGATTATTTGAGGAAGAAGAAAGTGCGGCCGCTCAGCTATGAAGCCGATCTCAGCGAAGAACAGGTGCGCCACGTGGAGCAATTCGTCAGCACTGACAGTCACGGCGGCGGCAATCCAAGCGACCGCGCCGAGTTGCGGGAAATCGTCGAGCGGCTGCTCGGGGAGCTCTCCGAGGAAGACCGCGTCATGCTAGTCCTAAAAGAAGCGCAGGGATTCGCCGTGGAGGAAATTGGCAGGATGTTGAATCTGAACGTGAACACGGTAAAGGTCAGGCTATTTCGGGCGCGACGCAAGCTGGCGAAGACCTACCGCCGGCGCGTGGGCGCGCACAGTTAGGAAGCGGAAACAATCGCAGTTCGGTAGTGCGTCAGTTTGAATTTTCTTGACCGGGCACAAAGAGTCAAAATTCAAACTGACCCAATACTCGTAGTTCGGAGGGACCTGAACATGTCCGAACAGCACGAACAGAAGAAGATGGCAGGTTGTGAAAAATTCGAAGCGTGGCTCGAGGATTATTCGAGCGGCGAATTGCCGCGTCGCGACGCGAAACGATTGACTGCTCACCTCGAGAGCTGTCACGAATGCCGCGAAGCGCTCGAAGACGCGCGGCTGTCTGGGCGACTGGTCGCGGTTTTTAGCGAGGCGGTCGACCTGGGCCCGGGGTTCACGCAGCGCGTGATGGCGCAGATTCATGTGGCCGAGCGCTGGGTGCGCGAGCAGCGGAGTTTTTGGCGTCCCATCGAGGCATGGTCCTGGCGCCTGGCTCTCTCTGCGTCATTGGCGCTCGCGCTGCTGTTTACCTATGGGCTGAGGAGCAACACTCCTGTGGCGGCACCGGAACCGTCTGGCGTGCTGGTGCCTCAAACGGATGCTTTTGCGGTGCCGATTTCCGCGCCTCCGTCCACCGGTGACGAAGTATTGATGGCGATTGCCGAAAAACATCATGAGCGCTACTAGCATTTCGCGAAAGGCTGTCGGATTGGTGGTTCTGGTTTTTGCGCTGGGCATCGCCCTGGGCAGCGTAGGCACGCATCTTTGGGCTGCCCACGTTCGGGACAGTCAGCGCCGTCCAAGCATCGTGCAGCAGTTGAAGGACCAGCTACAGCTAACGCCAGAGCAGGCCAAACAGGTTGACGCTGTTCTCGACGATGATCACGCGAAATTTCATTCACTGGATACTCAGCAACGCGCCGAATGGCATCCAAAATATGCAGCGTTGGATGCTCAACGGCATGCCGAATGGGACCCTAAGTACGACCAGGTGCGCCAGCAAGGCCGCAACAGCATTCGAGCGATTTTGACGCCCGAGCAGCGGCCGAAGTTCGAAGCTTTTCTGAAACATTTGGATGAAGAGCGGCAAAAACAACAACAAGGACAGGGACACTAGCCGCCGGAGTTCGCGGCTCTAACTCACACCATGGCAACCGGAGCAGCTATCCCCGAAGAATCTGAAATCACGCGACCCGTGGCGTCCGACGCCGTAATCGCGCTCGAGAATGTCCACAAAACCTACGACCTGGGAGAAATCCAGGTCCACGCGCTTCGCGGCGTGTCGCTTGAAATCCGCCGCGGCGAATTCGTCGCCATCATGGGCGCGTCTGGCTCCGGCAAATCAACGCTGATGAATATTCTCGGCTGCCTCGACCGCCCGTCGAAGGGCCGATACCTTCTCGACGGAATCGACGTTTCGCAGCTAAGCAAAGTCGAACTGGCGCACATTCGCAACAAAAAAATCGGTTTCGTGTTTCAGCAGTTCAATCTCCTTTCGCGTACCACGGCGCTCGAGAACGTCGAATTGCCGACCTTGTATGCGGGTATTCCTCCGGAGGAGCGTTCCAGGCGCGCCAAAGAATCGCTCGAACGTGTCGGCCTTGCCGATCGCGCCATGCATCATCCTTCGCAGCTTTCCGGCGGCCAGCAGCAGAGAGTGGCCATCGCCCGTGCGCTGGTCAACAAGCCTGCCATCTTGCTTGCCGACGAGCCCACCGGCAACCTCGACAGCCGTACCAGCGTTGAAATTATGGATATTTTGCAGCGGCTGAATGAAAACGAAGGATTGACCGTCGCGCTCGTCACGCATGAGCCGGACATCGCCAACTACGCCCAGCGCGCTCTCGAGTTTCGCGACGGAAAAATGCGCAAAGACACCTATATTCACAAACGATTAATTGCCCGCGACGTTCTGCCCACCTTGAAATCGCCCGATGATGAAGACGACGAATCCGACGACGAGCCCTCCCCGCCCCAAACGCACTAGTGTCGTGTTACCGAAGAAAGCGAAATAGTTGCGGCAGGGCACGGTTTCAACCGTGCCGCTCCAGCCTCGGAGGAAGAGCGCTTTAGCCCCTGAGGGCAAATTGCCGGTTCGCAAGCCCATGTGACCGGAGTCTCAGTAACGCGACGCTCGCGGCATCCTTACCAGATTCTCATTAGAAGGGAATATCCTCGTCCGAAATGTTCGGCTCGTGTCCGCCCGTATCGTCAGCGGCTATGACGTCGGGCTCGGCCGCGTGTGACGCTCCGCTCGCCCCGCCTGCACCTGCCGCCGCGTCTTCGCTGCGTCCCCCCAACATGCGGAAGTTCGTCGCGACAATCTCAAAGCTCGTGCGTTTCTGGCCCTCTTTGTCCTGCCACTCGCGCTGTTGAATGCGCCCTTCGATAAAAACCAGCGAGCCCTTCTTCAGGTACTGCTGCGCAATCTCCGCCTGCTTGCCCCACACGACGATCTTG